>JAUXAW010000004.1 GCA_030619715.1 candidate division WWE3 bacterium | reverse complement strand
CTCTTTTATATCAGGGTGCAGCAACGGCTCCCCTCCTCCTTTTAATAAAACAGATTTAACTCCAATGCCCTTAAGCTCTTTAATTAGTTTAAAAATGAATTTTTTATCAAGAACTAGAGGAGAATGTAGTGAATCAAGGCACCAAATACAATCATGATTACAGAAATTAACCGGATGCAGCTCGACCATAATGGGAAGAATATCCTTCCCTTCAGCAAGCTCAATAAACTTGTCAATATGATTTAAAAATTTGAACGGACTAAAAGCATCTAATTTCATAGCTTGAGCCATCAACCCAATTTTACCACAAAAGTTAGCGGAGAGCGGCGTGCTTGGAGGTTTTCTCCGCGGAATTAATCGAAACCTATCTCTTTTTATAAACTTCTCTCCTTTTTGGCTCTTGGAAGTCTTATTTGAAGTATAAAAGGCAGCTTTGCGTTCCGACTGTCCCTATTGAAAGATTCATACCCCTATTTTAGCCCAAACCAAGCAGTCCTTCCAGAAATCTCAACCAAAGCCTAGGAGTCTCCTTGGAGTAGCCGCCGGCGCAGAGGATTGCTAACTTTTTGAACTTCGAGAATCTTCGGCCGATTTTGTAGTAGTCGTCCTCTTCAAGCTCAAAGTTCGCCAACGGGTCACCTTTGTAGGTGTCAACGCCTAGGATCAAAATTAAAAGATCGGGCTTGAATTCATCGTAACGCGGCAGAATGTGGTCTAGAGCTTTGAGATAATCCCGACCGCTTGTCCCCGGCGGCAGCGGAATATTCAGATTAAACCCTCTCCCCTTCCCTTCTCCGGTCTGCTCGACAAAGCCGGTTCCGGGGTACAAAGTCCGCGGATCTTGGTGCAAGGAGATGTTAAAAACGGAAGGATCAGAATAAAAGATTTCCTGGGTGCCGTTGCCGGCGTGAACATCCAGGTCGTAAATCATCACTTTCTTGACCTGCCTGCCGGCAGGCAGGTTTTGGCCCTCTTTTTGCAGTTTGCGAATGGCGATTGAGTGATCGGAAAAGATGCAGAACCCACCGCCGTGGGAGGTCCCGGCATGATGCAGACCGCCGAGCAGGTTAATCACTTTCTGTCCAGAAAGAGCTGACCGGCAGGCTAAAATTGATCCTCCAACCGAATAGTACGCCGCTTCCAGGACACCGGGATTTACGGGGGTATCAAGTGTTAGCCAACCGGACTCTTTAGCCAACTTTTTGACACGGTCTAGGTATTCGGGAGTGTGCACTAAGAGGATATCTTCGTCCGAAGCTTTTGGGGGCTCTACAATTTCGTAATCAACTTTTAACTTTGAACTTTTAACCTTTAACTCATCGAGGAACGCTTTTCCTCGATGTGCCCAAAACGGATGCCCTTCCCCGAAGTCATACTTGAGATACTGAGGACTCCAAACAATCTTTAGCACAATCTAACGCCGTAGTTTCTTCTCCAACCAAAGAATCAGCCAGACGGCTAAGGCGACGGCGAAGCCGGAGACAAAAACGAAGGCCATTATCATCGCTATACCAGAGACCAAATCATTTTTGCCGAAAAAAGGGGAGATGATAACGTGAAGGAGGATCGAAAGAGTAGCCAGAATAACACAAACCAGCGCCGCCAACCCCATCCGCCGCCGATTGGAAAACCAAGAGTCTAAAATACAGCAAGACTTCTCTTCGCTCATGGTTCTAACTTAGCACAACCTCCCCGCCCCGTCAACCAATACATTACTCGCAAACTCGTGCGAAAGGTTCCATGACTACTTTTAGGCTTTCTTAATCTTTGGGCCTTCAGAAGTATCCTCGACAGTGTAGCCGAGGTCGAGGATTTTTTGGCGAATTTGATCGGCTTCGTCGAAGTGGCCCTCTCGACGATGACGCTCGCGCTCCTCAACTAATTGCTTCGGCACCTGCGGAATCGCTTCCGCACATACTTCAGTCAATTTAAGTCCCAGAACCTTGTCAAAACCTCGTAAAAGTTTGTAGGCTACAGGTCGCAAACTTGTATCCGCACGTGCTGATTTGACCAAATCCCAAACCACCGCCAGGGCCTGGGGCGTATTTAAGTCATCATTAATAGCTTCTCGGAAGCGTTGGTGGTATTCAGAAAACTCAGAACGACTCGGTGCGTCGGTGCGTCGGTGCGCCAGAGTATCTGACTTTCCGACTTTCTGACCGTCTGGCTCACTGAGTTTTCCGAGTTGTTCTGAACCGTTTTCCGAAATCGACCGCGCAAACTCCCTCAACTTTTTAAGAGCATTCTGCGCCGCCTCGAGGCCGTCCCAGGTAAAATTAAGCGGGGTGCGGTAGTGAGCGGTCAAACAGAGATAGCGGAACGCCGACGGGACAAAACCACGCCCCATCAAATCATCCAACCGATACAAATTCTCCAAAGACTTACTCATTTTCTTGCCCTCAACCTGCAAAAACCCCGCATGCAGCCAGTACTTAACAAACTGCTTGCCGGTCGCCGCCTCGCTCTGGGCGATTTCGTTTTCGTGATGCGGAAAAATGTTGTCTTCCCCGCCGGTGTGAATGTCCAGCTGCTCCCCCAAATACTTCATCGACATCGCTGAGCACTCAATGTGCCAACCGGGATACCCTACTCCCCATGGCGAATCCCAACGCATCAGATGTTGAGGGTCAACGATCCAGAGAGCAAAATCAAAGGGGTTTTTCTTCCCCTCGACCGGCTCCAGACGAGCACCGACCCGAAGCTCGTCGAGATTTTTACCGGAAAGCTTGCTATAATCGGGAAATTTTGAGATGTCAAAGACAACGTAATTGCCAGCGCGATAGACATAACCTTTTTCCTCTAACCGCTGAATCAAAGCAATCATTTCGGGGATGTGGTCAGTTGCCTTGGGCATCACGTGCGGACGCTGAATATTGAGACCGTCTAAATCCTTAAGAAATGCCTGGGTGTAAAATTCGGCAATTTCTTGCGGGGTTTTCTTTTCACGGCGGGCGGCGACCTCCATCTTGTCCTCTCCGGTATCCGCCGCCAAATCCTCATCGGTTAAATGCCCCACATCGGTGATATTCATCACCTGCTTGACTTGGTAACCGTTGAACTCCAAAACCCGACGGATAAGGTCGGACATCATGTAGCGCCACAGATTGCCGATGTGGGCGTACCAATAGACCGTTGGTCCACAATCATACTGGCGGACGTAGTCTGATTTGAGTGGCTCAAAGATTTCTTTTTGGCGGGTTAAAGTGTTGTAAAGCTTCAGCATCCTAATATTCCGTCCTTCCCTCCAGCGCCTTGCCTAAGGTTACATCGTCGGCATACTCCAAGTCTCCTCCGACGGGAAGCCCCCGAGCTAATCTGGTCATCTTGATTGGAGTTTTGAGATTTGAGATTCGAGATTTGAGATTTCGTTTAATAAACATTGCCGTCGCCTCGCCTTCGACGGAGGGGTTAGTGGCGAGGATTATCTCCTTCACCGCAGAGGCCGAGGGCGCAAAACGGTGCAACAACTCCTTAATCCTCAACTCCTCCGGCCCGATGTTATTCAGAGGATCAATTACTCCTTGAAGAACATGATAAAGCCCCCTGAAACCGGCGCGCTCCAGGGCGAGAACATCCAAAGGTGATTCGACGACGGCCAGAACCGCGCGGTTCCGCTGCGACGACGAACAAATTTCGCAAGGGTCGCTTTCGGCAACATTAAAACAAGTTTGACAGGTGACTGTATCTTTTTTGAGCCGCTCGACGGCCTCGGCTAAGGCCTCAACTTCAGCTTCCGGCACGTGTAAAAGATAAAAAGTCAGTCGTGCCGCGGTCTTGGGACCAATCCCTGGGAGTCTTTCGAAAGCTTCAATCAGGTTTTTGATGGACTTTGGAACGACCATCATAGTTCCCCGTTAAACACTTCAAGCGCTGATTTTTCCACCGTATCAAAATCCTTGCTCCGACCCCTAGGATTATCCTTTTTCTTTCCCAAAATACAGCGTACCTTAACAGGCAAGCCTGTCACTTCCTTTAAAACTTTTTCCAAAAGATTCCTGTTTTTCGCCTCTTCCAACCTCTCTTTGTGAAATTTGTAAAAGACTTCCAAAATTAATTTTCCCTCCTCAATTTTTAACGGTCGGCAGGATTTAAGCAACGCTTCTAACGAGTGGTTATAAGACCTAACTGTCTGTAGAACTGAATCCCATCCTTCAATTATACCAGATACAGCTTTTGGGTCTTTAGGGTATCTTTTATCCTCCGAGGATACCTTATGAGGATTGTTCGTCTCTTTTTCGTTTCCAGCTTCCCGCATCGAGCTTTGAGCCTCAAGTTTTCCCGCTATCCTTGTTACAGCAAGCTCAAAAGGCAGTTGAGGAATAGCCGAATCTTGAAGTTGAAAACCCACTTGAGTAAATTCTGTGATCATAAAATCCAGGTTTTGACCACTTAGCTTACTCGCTTGCTCTTTCATCTGCTTGTAGTTTTCTTCGGGTACCTCTAGTAGTTCTTCTCCAACCCCATTCTTTACCAAAAGTAGGCCGCGTAGATACTCCAAAATTGTTTGGTTAAAATTGGTAAGGTTCGATCCACTTTCGTACGTGCGGTTAACAAACTTAATCGCTTCTGATACCTGCTGGTTTAATAAAAATTCAACAAACTCCCCCACCCCCTTGCCTACGCTCGGGGCAAGCCCTACAACCTCAGCAGCGGGTAAACCACCCACAATCATCTGCTCGAGCATCGTTTCGGCATCCCGAAAGCCCCCCTCCGCATTCTTAGCCAGAAGTTGAAGATCCTCGCCAGATATTTCTGCTTTCTCACTTTCAACAATGAGTTTGAGCTTTTTGACAATGTCTGCGATTGAGGCCCGTTTAAACTCAAACTTTTGACAGCGGGAGCGAATTGTCTCGGGAACCTTGTGCGGTTCGGTGGTGCAAAGAATCAAAATCGCATGTGAGGGGGGCTCTTCGAGAGTCTTCAAAAGAGCATTAAATGCCTCCTTCGTCAACATATGGACCTCATCAATAACATAGACCTTATAATCGCCCTCTGTAGGTGCGAGACTGATTTTCTCGCGAAGATTGCGAATGTCATCAATCCCACGGTTGCTGGCGGCGTCGATTTCGATCAGGTCCAGACCGCGGCAACCGACCTCCTTCGCCAAAATCCGCGCCGTCGTCGTCTTGCCGGTTCCCCGCGGTCCAAAAAAAAGATAGGCGTGGCCTACCCGACCCTTTTCCAACTGTGAAGTTAAAGCCCTAACAATCGACTCCAGCCCGAAGAAGAGCTCATCAAAATTTGGTGGGCGGTATTTGGTGTAGAACATAGAACCAGTAATCAGTAAACAGCAACGAGGTTATTTTTTCAATAACCAATTTTGGGCAGTGAGGAGGATTTGCGGGAAAGTCGCCTCGAGAATCTCCCGTTCCTGAGGGGAAAAGCGGGCAAGGACGTAGTCATCGGCTTCAACTCCCTCCGGCGGATGCCTGATACCTATTCTGAGCCGCCAGAAGGCCTGAGAGCCAAGTTCGTCAATCACCGACTGCACACCTTTGTGGCCGGCCGAGGAACGGTTAAATTGGAGCTTAAACTGGCCTAGTTCAAGATCAAAATCGTCGTGGATAATCAGCACATCCTCTAGCGGAATTTTGAGACGGCTGATAGTTTTCTTAACATCTTTTCCTGCTTCGTTGACAAAATTTGAGTTCTTAAAAAAAGAGGTCTCCCGACCGCTAATTTCCTTTTTCAGACGATCAACCATCCAGAAACCAATGTTGTGACGAGTTCCCTCACACTCCTTACCCGGATTACCGAGACCGACGATCAATCTCACTTAAATTCCTTCAATAAATTCTTGGCCCCGTGCACAATTCTTTCCAAAATCGCTTCCTTGCCTTTCACCTCATCAACATTAACAACAATTTCTCCCAAAAAATAAGTCCCGTCGGGAAGTTCTTCGTTAAAAGGAAACGAAAGAACATCGGTCGGCTCGTCAACATTTCGATACTTTTTATTTAACTCCTGCATCTTTTTGTCACTGACGAAAGCCAAACCAATCCTAAGTTTGTCCATAACAAAGCGGGTTGAGCGGTCTGCCGGCGCGGAACGTTAGGGTTCGCTCCTTAATTCTTTATAATAGCGCAGGGGTTCCCTGAGTGAAGCGCGGCAGACCCGAAAGCCGCACTAACTGGCAGAGAGTTTTTCCCTAACAATTCTATTCACAACAGCACCATCGGCTTTCCCGGCCAGCTTCGGCATCAAAACCGCCATTACCCGACCCAAATCCTTTGGCTCACCGGCTCCAACCTCGGCAATCACCTCGTCGGCGTACCCCTCAATTTCCTCCTCTTCCATCATCTTCGGCAGATACTCCTGCAAGATCTCAAGTTCCGTCTCTTCCTTTTTGACCAAATCCTCCCGACCGCCGCGGTGGAATTCCCTGATTGATTCACGATGCTGCTTGACTAACCGCTTAACGATCCTTGCTGCATCTTCGCCCCGCAGCTGTCGACCGAGCTCAATCTCCTCGTTGTGTAGAGCCGCCAAAAGCATCCGCAGTGTGGAAACGCGGACCTTATCGTCCGCTTTCATCGCTGTTGTGAGATTGTGACGAATCTTTTCTGGTAAGGTCATAAATCAAGCTTGTCTTTCTTTTTCAATTTTGCGCTTCTTCTGCGCTTCTTCGCGTTTTTTGACAACGGAGGGTTTTTCGTAAAACTCGCGCTTGCGGAGCTCGTCCATAATCCCCGCTTTCTGAACCTCGCGCTTAAAGCGTCGTAACGCCCGCTCGATTGTCTCGCCTTCCCGCACGGTAATTTTTGCCATTCATCAAAACACCCCCCATCATAAAAAGTTCCAAATCTCAAATATCAAACTTCTTTGCAATGTCTTTCATCTCTTCATCGGAAAAGTCCTCGGTCACCTCGAGTGTGACTAGACCCCCATGCTTATCGTCTTTGTATCTTGGAACCACACGGATGTGGGCGTGAGACACCTCAAGACCAATAGTTATGTAAGAGATGAATTCGGCACCAAAGGCTTTCTTGGTCGCCTGCCCTACTTTCCGGGCTACTTCAAAGTATTCGCCAAAATCGGGAACGTCATCAACCCAACGATAATGTTTCTTCGGGATTACCAACGCATTGCCTTTCGTTAAAGGTTTTACATCCAAAAAAGCCAAAAAATCCTCGTCTTCGTAGACTTTATAGCAAGGGATTTCTCCCCTAACAATCTTGCAAAAAACACAATTTTCGGCCATCTCGCCTCCTTTTTCATTTTATCCAACCCGTCAATTTTTGGCAAACGGGGTGGAGAAAGTTGGTGTTGAGGTTAAAGGAAATTGAGGCCGCAAAAAACTGGATTCGGCTTAACTACACAAACTAGTACGCCTGGGCGAAGAAAACACGGGAGGATGCGGGTTGGCCACAGAAAACACACTTACCCAAAGTTTTTTCTGGTTTGAGAGGAATGGCCCGGATCGTCGCCTTTGTTTCCTCCTTAATTTTTGCTTCGCACTCGGCCGAGCCGCACCAAAAGGCCTTGATAAATCCCCGTGGCCCGGACATAATCTTTTTGAATTCTGCGTAATCCCCTACTTCGTGGGTGTTTTCCTTTAGGGACTTTTGGGCTTTTTGGTAAAGATTTTGCTGAATATCGTCAAGAATTCTTTCTATTTCCGTTTGGGATTTGGGATTTGGGATTTGGGATTTTTCTCCGGTATCTCTTCTGACTACCGTAACTGATTTGTTCTTAATTTCTTGCGAACCTATCTCTATGCGAACCGGCACGCCTTTCAATTCCCATTCGTTAAATTTCCACCCCACACTGCGTTCCTCGCGATCGTCAATTTTCACACGAATGCCAGCAGTTTCCAAGTCAGTTTTGAGATTTGAGATGTGGTTTTGAAATTTGAGATTTGACATTTGAGATTTTTCTCCAATCGGGACAACAACGACTTGAATCGGCGCAATTTCCGGCGGCAGAACCAAACCGTTGTCATCACCGTGGACCATAATTAGAGCACCAATTATCCGCGTCGAAAGTCCCCAACTGGTTTGATAAACGTGCTGCAACTGACCATTCTTATCCTGAAACTGAATCTCAAACGCCTTGGCAAAATTTTGACCCAAATTGTGGGAAGTCCCGCACTGCAAGGCCTTACCATCGGGCATTAGGGCTTCGACGGTGTAAGTATCTTCCGCTCCGGCAAACTTTTCCGCGCCTGATTTTTTGCCAACGATCGTCGGAATTGCCAACACCCCTTCGACAAACCTCCTGTACATTTCGAGCCGAGCCAGAGCCTCTTCCTCGGCCTCTTCGTGGGTCGCGTGGGCGGTGTGACCCTCTTGCCATAAAAATTCTAAAGTCCGCAGAAAGAGGTAGGTCCGCAGCTCCCAGCGGACAATATTGCACCACTGGTTAATTTTAAAGGGAAGATCGCGCCAGCTTTGAATCCACTTGGCGAACATCGGATACATAATCGTCTCCGAGGTTGGGCGGACGACCAACGGCTCGGCCAACTTTTTACCGCCGCCGTGGGTGACCACCGCCAGCTCCGGCGAAAAGCCCTTGACGTGTTCCTTTTCTTTTTCCAAAAAAGAATGAGGGATAAAAAGAGGAAAATAGGCGTTGGGGACACCGGAGTCCTTGATCGCCTGCCCCAGATGTTTTTGTACCCCCTCCCAGAGAGCATAACCGTAGGGCCGAATGACCATACAGCCCTTAACTGGCGCGTAATCCGCCAACTCCGCCTTCAAAATAACATCGGTATACCAGCGGGAAAAATCCTCTGACTTTTTAACAATTTCCTTCTTCTCAAACTCCATTAGCAATATTCTACCAAAATCTAGAGATATCTTGAATAGTTACCAAGGCCGAAAGGAGGAGGAGGAAAGCTAAGCTGATGTTGTTGGCCATCCTCTCTACTTTCGGATCAAGCTCTCTTCTCAGAACTACCTCGAGACCGACGAAAAGCAACCTCCCCCCGTCCAGCGCCGGAATCGGTAGGAGGTTAAAAATAAAAAGATTAAGATTTAAAAGGGCGATAAACTGCAGGAAAAACCGCTTGCCCATTGCGGCGGCCACATCGGTCAGCACTTTGATACCAACCACGCCGGTCACCTCCGTCGGGACCCGCCCTTGGGTGAAAATCCTCGCAATCATCGAGCCAAACCCCCAAACCATATCCTTGAGAATCTCTCTGATTTCAACCAGCGCGTACCA
This sequence comes from candidate division WWE3 bacterium, assembly GCA_030619715.1. Classification (GTDB taxonomy): domain Bacteria; phylum Patescibacteriota; class WWE3; order JAUXAW01; family JAUXAW01; genus JAUXAW01. The sequence continues at coordinate 40,433 of JAUXAW010000004.1, read as the reverse complement.
CGGTGCTTGCCAAAAAGGATGGGTAACAAGATTGACCTGAGGGTCGATCAGCGCAATTTTGACCCCCAGAGGTCCTTCATCCACCGGCGGCTCGGAGCGGGGAGTGACCTCGAAATCTAAGCTCTGGCCATCGCGTTCAACCCGGAGGGTTGTCACGCGACCAGCCCTTTCTTTGACCCTAAAAATCAGGTCCTCGGTTGTACCAACCTCTTGACCGTCAATAGTGAGAACAGTGTCGCCTTTCTGGAGTCCGACCGCCTCCGCCGGTGAGCCGGAAACAACCTCCTCGATAACAACCTTGCCACTGACAGAGGGGTTGCCAACGGCAAAAAGAAAAGAAAAAATCAGCCAGGCCAAAAGCAGGTTTCCGAAGACACCAGCGAGAATAATAGCCGCTCGCGATTTTTTGGACTTGACGGAAAAACTATCAACATCACCAAAACCGGCCATCTCCGGATCCTGACCCTTGAGCTTGACAAAACCGCCGATGGGAACAAAGTTTAAAGAATAAATCGTGCCCTTAATCTTTTTGCCCCAAATTCTTGGCGGCAGACCGAAACCAAATTCTTCAACCACCACCTTCCGCCACTTGGCGACCAAAAAATGGCCCAATTCATGCACAAACACAAGCAAACTAAAAACAGCGCCGAAGCGGAGTAGTGAAAATGTGGAGTTTAATAACATTAAAAATAACCCAGTCTTTACTAAATCCTTAAAATTTCGCTCTCCTTCACTTCACCGACTTCTTTAATCTCCTCGTTGACGTTCTCGATCTGTTTTTGAATTTCTTTCTGCAGCCTAAATTTCTCATCCTCGGAGATTTCTTTTTCTTTTTCCTGACGGCGGACCTCCTCAATCGCCTCCTGACGCGCCTGACGGACTTTTTGCCGTGCTTCCTCGACTCTTTCTTTGACAAGTTTGACAAATTCCTGCCTGCGCTCCTCCGAGAGCGGCGGAACCGGAACTCTAATTAGCTCCTCATCAACAGCCGGAGAGAGACCTAGTTTACTGTTTCTGATTGCCTTTTCAATATCCGGAATCACACTTTTATCCCAGGGCTCAAGGACGATTAACCGCGGGTCGGGAACGCTGATTCCGGCCAGCTCCTTGAGTCGCATCTTCTGCCCGTAGGCCTCAACCGGCAGATCCTCAACCAAAGTAGCATGGGCGCGACCAGTGCGGATAGTAGCGAGGTCGGATTTTAAGTAGTCAACTATGCCCTGAAGGGTTTCCTTGAATTTAGAAATACGCATAATAATTCTCAAATCCCAAATCTCAAATCCCAATGAAGCTCCAAATTCCAATTTTCAAACGTTTGAAAATTTGGTCATTGAGATTTCATTGAAAATTGGAGCTTGAAAATTGGTCACAGCTCAAATCTAACGAGTTTTCCAATTTTAATATTTTCTCCCACTTTCGCAATCGTCTCGCCAATAAGGTCTTGGACCGTTTTTGATGGGTCGCGGATATATTCCTGCTCTAAAAGTTCATCGGCGTCCTGGGGGTTGGTTGCCGCCACCTGCATCGCCAGCTCATGAGCCAACTTTTGAAAATCCTCGGTGCGGGCGACAAAATCCGTCTCGCAAAAAAGCTCGACCATTGCCCCAATTTTGCCAACGGCGTGGACGTAGGTAGAGACAAGACCTTCGGAAGCTTCACGCTCGAACTTCTTCTGGGCCTTGGCCACTCCACGTTCTTGAAGGATTTTCTTGGCCTCCTCGAGATCACCGCCGGACTCTTCAAGGGCACGCTTGATGTCCATAACAGCAGCACCGGTTTCGGAGCGGAGTTTTTTTATATCTTCAATCATCACTACCTCTCAACACCCGCCGAAGGGCCACGCCCGAAGAGTGAATCGTGAGCCGAGCTTGTATAGATACCGGGATCACAATTTAAGATTGTGCTCGGCGAACGCTTAGCGGCGGCGGGATAACAATCCAAGAAAGAATAGCTAGCCGCCGCGTCACCTCTGAGGGTGTGGCCCGGCAGGCGGGCTAATTTATTTTTTCAAAATTTCCTCAACCGATTTCTTTCCTAATCCCTTGATCTTCGTCAGTTCCTCCTCCGTCATCCTCTGCAGCTGTTCAGTTGTCTCGATTCCCGCTTTTTTGAGCGCGTTCCGGCTGCGGGTGGAAAGACCCAAAGAATCCAGCTCGGTCTTTTTGGCCTCTTCCTCTTCGACCTCACCTCCCCCACCCTCCAAAACGGCATCGGCGAGAATCCTGAAAAGCAGAGCGAGGCTCTTACGTGCGTCATCGTTGCCCGGAATTAGATAGTCAATCGGCCGCGGGTCGGCGTTGGTGTCCACGATGGCCACCAGCGGAATTCCCTTGCGATTGGCCTCACGGACGGCGACCTGCTCCTTGCGGGCACTGGCCAAAACGATGGTGTCGGGCAACTCTTTCAAATCCCTAATTCCCCCAACAAAGGTTTCTAATTTTTTAATCTTGCGGTCAATCTCGAGCCGCTCCTTTTTGGTGTAGTGAGCCAGCTCGCCTTTTTCGCGTTTTTCCGTCAAATCATTGAGCCGCTCCATATTTATTTTAACACTATCGAAGTTGGTGAGAAGACCCCCCAGCCAACGCTCGGTAACAAACATCGCCCCACAGCGCTGGGCCTCCCGCTCAACAATATCTTTGGCCTGACGCTTGGTCCCAACAAAAATAATTGTCCCCCCGTCTTTGGCGGTTTGGTAAAGAAACTTGGCGGCGGCAATGAGGTGCTCGCGGGTTTTAGCCAAATCGAGGATGTGGACACCCTTTTCCTCGGTATAGATATACGAAGCCATTCGCGGGTGCCATCTTCTCCGCTGATGCCCAAAATGCACCCCCGCATCCAGCAATTCTTCCAAAGTGATTTTTTCCGCACTTAACATAGCAACTGAAAGTTTAACATACTCGCTAACAATTTAGCAATTAACCACCTTGCCCTGAACCCAATGTGGTTCAGGGTTGACAACCCTTGTACGATATGGTAGTTTTTAATACAGGTCAAGAGAGACTTCAATCGAGCACAAAATGAGGGAAGGAGGACAGAGATGGAGGTTCTTCAAAAAGTCGATGAGGCCATTACAGTCTGTGAGGAAGCAATGGCCTGGGTTAGGAGAGGTGAATCTTCGCTATTCGATATCCGTGCCGATATCCGTGCTAGGGCCGGTCGGGATCCTGCCGACCTCCTCGCTGCCGTATGTGAACGGGCGGAGGGGGCGAAAGTAAGAGTAGATATCCAAACTCCTAAGGGAAGTTTGAGAGTCGCTCTTGGTGGAGGGGTCTGTGTTCGTCCCCCCGACGGCAACTGGTTGTTGCCGGTGGAGGTAGATGAGGAAGAGGATTGCCTAAGGGTTCGAGCTCTTCTCCTCGAAGTTCTCAAGACAGCTCTAGCTTCTCCCGAGGAAGTACAGGTAAAAGCCTATCCCGTCTAGCAAAGGCTATCGACCCTAGCAGCAGAAGAGGGGGTGCTGCATAGAATTCCGTGTCAGATTCGTGCACGCCTCCTCCTTTTTGTTTGGAAAAGTTTTTGGAAAAGTTCAACGGTTCTGATCGATGAACTATTTAAATTCACGATCGTGCGTTTAATTCACAACTGTAAAGGCTGTGGTTGCGGGATGTCTAAGTTTTGGTTTTTAGAATTTCGAATTTAGAATTTGTTTGGAGCTTCGGATTTAGGATTTAGGATTTCGTTCTTTAGACGGCTTCCTCCGAGGATCCTTCCAACTGGCCCATTTGCATTTGGGGTAGCGGGAGCAGCCGTAGAAGGTTTTGCCTTTGCGGGAACGTTTAATGATAACCTCCCCCTGCTTACATTCCGGACATTTCATCCCGATTTTGTCTAAATACTGCTTGGTAAATTTGCACTCCGGATACTTGCTGCAGGAGATAAACTTGCCGAACTTACCCTCTTTTAAGACCAGTTCTCCCCCACACTCGGGGCACTCGCCTTTAAGCTGGCTCTTATCTGCCTTATCTGGTTTGCCGTCCTCGTCCTTATCTTCATACGGACGGCCATATTTGCACTTAGGGAATCCAGAACAGGACAAAAATTTTCCGTACTTTCCCAGCTTGACGACCAACGGTTTTTTACATTCCGGACATTTTTCTGATGTTTTCTCCAACGTCGTAAAATCCTTCTTCTTCAATTCCTTAGTTTTCGTCTCCAACTTTTTCTCGAACGGCTCGTAAAACTCCCTGATAACCGGAACCCACTCCCTCTTCCCATCGGCAATCTCGTCAAGGTCCTCCTCCATCCTTGCGGTGAATTTGAGGTCCACAATCTCGGGAAAATGCTCAACCAGCAAATCGTTGACGACCAAGCCCACATCCTCCGGTTTTAGCGCTCGCCCCTCCTTGCTAACATAACCACGGCTCTGAATAGTCGAAATCGTTGGCGCATAGGTCGATGGCCGCCCGATGCCGTTTTTCTCCAGTTCTTTGATCAGGGTCGCCTCGGTGTAGCGGTTTGGGGGTTGGGTGAAATGTTGAGACGGCGTCAGTTTGACCAGAGTAAGCTCCTCACCTTCGGTAAGTTGCGGAAGCCTAATGTCCTTTTCGCCTACCTTACCAGAGTAAACTTTAAGGAAACCGTCAAACTTCAACACCGACCCAATCGCGCGAAAGAGATAATTTTTAGCAGCCACATCAACCGTCTGCTGGTCAAAAACAGCAGGGTTCATCTGACAGGCCACCGTCCGACGCCAGATCAGATCGTACAGCTTAATCCCGTCCCTCTCCCCAGCCTGTTTGCGACCAACATCAGTTACCCGAATCGCTTCATGCGCTTCCTGAGCAACCTTCGCCTTCGTCTTATACACTTTCGCACCTGCGGGTAGGTACTTGGTACCGAACTCTTTAGCAATCAATTTTCTAATCTGCGAAACGGCCGAGGAGGCCAACCTGGTTGAATCGGTGCGATGATAGGTTATCAGTCCCCGCTCGTAGAGTGCTTGAGCGATACGCATTGTTCTTTTCGATGAGAACCCGCACGTGTTAAAGGCAGTTTGCTGTAGGGTCGAAGTCGTAAACGGAGGTGCGGGGTATCTTTTCTTCTCCTCGGTTTTTATTTCTTTGACAATGTAGTTGGCTTTTTTCAGATCTTTAAGAATCGAGTCGGTCTGTTTTTTGTTCTTGATTTCAAGCTTTTTATCGTCTTTTTTGGTTAGTAGAGCCGGAAAGGTTTGGGTGTTTGGGGACCTTTGGGACTTTAGTTCGGCCTCGACTTTCCAATACTCGTCCGGTTTAAAGGCATCCCTTTCTCTTTCCCGATCAACGATCAATCTGACGGCGACCGACTGCACCCGCCCGGCGGAAAGACCATAGCGAATCTTTTTCCAAAGCAGGGGCGAAAGCTTGTAACCTACCAACCGATCCAAAACCCTCCGCGCCTTTTGAGCGTCAACAAGGTTAGCATCGATTCCACGCGGATTCGCAAAAGCCGCTTTAACAGCGTCCTCCGTTATCTCATGAAAAACCACTCTTTTTGATTTTTGATCTTTGCGCTTTGCGCTTATGACCTCATAAACATGTTGGGCAATCGCTTCCCCCTCTCTGTCAGGGTCGGTAGCCAAAAAAACCTGATCCGCCTTCTTCGCCGCCGCTTTCAGCTCACTAACCACCTTTTTCTTTTTCGGAGCGACCTCGTATTGCGGCGCAAAATCTTTTTCGACGTCAACACCCAACTCTGACTTGGGCAAGTCTTTAATGTGACCGAGCGAGGCCTTGATCTCAAAGTCCTCACCCAAATATTTCTTGAGCGTTCTCGTCTTCGCCGGCGACTCCACCACGACCAAATTCTTCATGCCTCTGAGAATAACACACAATCTTGTCTATTGACAAACAAATGCAATCGGAAAAGTTCAACGGTTCGAACCGATAGACTCTTCTGACTAAGGACTAAGTTTAATTCACGATCGTGAATTAAATATACGCTAGGTTATCTGGCAATGCGGTAGACTTGGTTGCCGAGGTTTTTGACCTTGCCTTTCATCTCCATCATTGTCAAGGTGGCGGTAACAGTGGAGGTTGAAAGATCTGATTTTTGGATGATTTCATCAATGTGCAGCTCATCGTCGCCCAGAATCTCAAGAATTATTTCTTCTTCCTTCGTTTCCGGAACCACTTCTCGAGCCTCCAGCTTCAAGCTTCTGGCCTCCAGTTGCAGCTCCTCAAGAATATCCTCGACGGAATTAACCAACTTCGCTCCCTGCTTAATCAGATTGTGCGTACCGACGCTTAGAGGGCTAAAAATTGAGCCGGGAACGGCAAAGACTTCCCTCCCCTGCTCCAGAGCCGCTCGGGCGGTGTGCGCCGTCCCCGATTTTTCTGTTGCCTCAATCACTACCGTTCCCAGAGCAAGGCCACTGATGATGCGGTTCCGCACCGGGAAAAAATGACGGAAGGGAGTCGTCCCCAGAGGATGTTCGGAAATAACCGCCCCACGCTTTTCCTCAAGAATCCTCTCGGCCAGAAAAGAGTTGGAGGTTGGCGTGATTATATCCACCCCCGAAGCCAAAACGGCAATCACTCGTCCTCCGGCATCCAGCGCGGCTCGGTGTGAAGCAACATCAACCCCAAAAGCGAGGCCGGAGACAATCGTCAGCCCGTGGGCAACAAGGTTTTGAACCAGGTTTTCGGTGACGTCAAGACCGTAGCGGGTCATCTTGCGACTACCGACGATAGCAATCGCCAGTTCATCCTCTTTTTTAATCTCCCCCCGCACGTACAAAACAAAAGGTGGATCGTAAATCCGCTTTAAAAGCGGAGGGTACCTTTGACTGCTAATCGTTATCAACTTAACACCAAGTTTGCCAAGCTGGTCCATTCTGGTTTTTAAACCAAGGCTTTTTCGAGTTTGCAAAAAATTATCAATTAATTTTTCTCTAAAGTTGAGTTGCTTAAGATCAGAAACCGTAGCGTTCCAAGCTGCCTCTACGCCGTCAAAATATTGCAACAGCTGGTGAAAATGCACCGGACCAAGGCCGTCAACGTTATTGAGAGCGACCCAATACTGAAGTTCTCTATTCAAAATACGCCTCCAAAATCTTCCTCACCACCGGAGCAGCATCGTGGCTCCCCTCTCCTCCTTCCTCCAAAAACACCGTCACCGCAATTTCTGGAGCTTGCCCTGAGCCCGGCGAAGGGTAAGGCGCAAAGCAGGTAAACCAGGCGTGGGTCCGATCACCCTTACCAACCTCGGAAGTTCCCGTTTTCCCCGCCACCGCAACTTTAAAGTCGTAAACCGGGTAGGCGGTCCCTCCCGGCGAGGCCGCCCCCCTCATCCCCTGCCGAATTAAACTTAAAGTCTCCGGCGAAGCGATGTTTGCACGCAAAATTTCAGGTGCTGTAGTCTTTAAAACCGAACCTTGATTATCACGAACTTCTTTGAGCAAAGAGGGCCTAAAAAGTGTTCCCCCGTTGGCAATAGCCGCAACCAAGTTATTAAGCTGCAAAGGCGTGGCCAAAATATCCCCCTGACCGATACTCATATGATAGGTATTGCCGATGTACCAGGTCTCTCCGCGGTTCTGTAGTTTCCACTCCTTATCCGGGACCAAACCAGAGGTTTCGCTTGTTAAATCAACCGAGGTTTTGGCACCCAAACCAAAACGCCGTGCCCACTCCGCTAATTTTTCGACCCCCACCCCCGGCTGACTCCCATAGCCACCGCCTACCGTGTAAAAATAAATATCAGATGATTTAGCAATCGCACTGATTAGATTGACAGGTCCCAAACCCTCAGGAGCCCACCCCCTAAAAACAAAGCTGCCAACGGAAATACTCCCTTTATCATCAATCGTCTTACTAGGACTGATAACACCTTCTTCCAAAGCAGCGGCGGCGGTTACCAGTTTGAAAGTCGAGCCTGGAGGAAACGCACCGGAGATAGCCCGATTAAAAAGCGGCTTTTGGGGATTGGAAAGAAGCCCCCGGTAATCCGCCTCGCTGATTCCCTTGGAAAAAAGATTCGGCTCAAACGATGGAAGACTCAAAAGCGAGAGAATTTCCCCGGTTTGAACCTCCTGGACCACCGCCGTCCCACCTAGGGCGCCGGATTTCTTAATACCCTCGGAGAGGGCGTCGAAAACCGCCTTTTGCAAAGAAGCATCAATGGTCAGAACCAAACTATCTCCGGAAACGGCTATTTTTTCGGAAAGTGTACGAAACTGATGACCAAAGGCGTCAACCTCAATCAGCCGCTCGCCCGGCTCTCCACGCAAGAATTGCTCGTTTAAAAGCTCCAGATTAGATTTGCCGACCTTATCACCGCCATAAACACCTAGATCAGAAAGCCTAACCAAATCCTCCTTTGAAGCTCCGCCAACGAAACCAAGGATATGGGAAAACACCTCCCCATCAACGTAATCGCGTATCGGCTCAACTTCGGTGGAAACGCCGGGGAAAAGATCTGAGTTCGCTTCGATTTTTAGGATTGTGTCTCGATCCACCCCGCTCTTGATTGTTACCGAAGTCTTTCCCTCTTCCTGAGCTTTCTTAACCCGTTCCAAAATTTCATCTTCTGTTATTGAAAGGGTCTTTGCCAAGTTTGCGATTGTCGACCCGCGATTTACGACCACCGACGGGTCCTCTAGATTCAGAACGACGCTAAACCCCGGCTGGTTGCGTGCCAAAATCTCACCGTGGCGGTCAAAAATCGCTCCGCGCTCGGGTTTTATCGTCTGAGACAAAACCCGATTCACCTCACTCAAAGTAAGATTTTTGCGGCCGTGAACGACCTGCAGATTATAGAGCTTGCCGACGAGGATGGTAGTGGCTATCAAAAACAAGAGCCAAAACGGAAGCAGCCGCCATCCGCCAAAGGCGGATTTGTTCACCTCGGAAGAATGACGAGACTTTTCAGCAACAAAATCCGCCTTTGGCGGAGGCAAAAGGGCATCCTGCCAGGAAAAGGCGGACTCGGGTGTTGAAGACGAGCGGCGCCTACCGCGAGAGACGATGAGGTTGTCAAAGAAAGTGTCACCAAGGTTCATAATAATTTTCAATTTTCAAGCTCCCACCTTCAGCTCCCTCCTCCCAAAAACGCTTTTTAAAAGATAACGCAGCGTCGGGTAAAGGATAATCATCAGCCCCGTATCCAAAAGCCCCCCTCTAAAAAAACTTACCACATTGAGGGTTGGAAATACTTGAGCAACTCTAAAAGAGATGGAGGCGGTAAAAGTTATCAAAAGCAAAATCAGAGGAGAGTTTCCGGCAAACCTCCGCGCCAAACCAACCGCTCCGCTTAGCAAAAGTAGGATCAAACTGCTAAGACCAAAGATTGTGCTGCTCAGAAGATCAAACAGAATGCCACCGAAAAATGCACCGTAGTAGGACTCTCGGGCCAACCCAAGAAATTGCAGTGCCAAGAGGCTTATCAGCAAGAGACTAGGTTGATTGCCAAAAATGGGAAAAAACGGAAGAACCGAAGTTTCCAAGAGGACAATAATGGCAAGAAGCAGAATCAACAACAAATTTTTCATCTGATGACAAAAACCTCTTCCAAATCGCCAATATCCACTGGTAAATCCAACTCTGCTCCTTTGAAAACCTCCGCCTCCTGGCCCAAAATTCTTTTGACGGTACCCAAAATTAAGCCCTTGTTAAATTTTCCGTCTTCTCCCGAGGTGATAATTGTATCCCCGACCACCAAAGATTCCGTCGGCAGGACTTTCTGCAAGACAATTGTTGTTCCGTATTGACCACTGACCAAGCCACGGGCGCGGTCGGGGGAATCCTGATCCAAGGCCGCCGCCGAAAAGTGTGGGTCGGTCAAAAGCCGAACCTTGGCCCGCTCAAGCTCGGCAAGAAAAACTTCTCCCAGAAGAAAATTCTTAAAAACAACCGCCGCCCCCTCGCGCACGCCCGCACCTGAGCCCCGATTAATTATTACCACCGCCTCACCCCCGCGGGCCGTTCGGCCGATTATCTGGGCCAAGATAAGCTCTTGAGAGGTAGAGTCTTCACCAACGCCCAGCTGTTCCCTCAATAACCTATTTTCCTGCTTCAGCTCTTTGTGGACCGAAAGCTGGGACTCCAATTCCAAAACCTCCCCGCTTAAGTTTAGGTTTTCCGCCCGCAGACGGCGGAGGTTCGAGATAAAGTCAAGTTCTTCCCTCAGGTTTTGCGAAAACTTGTAGACGCCGTACTGGAGCGGGTTGGTTATCTTGGCCGAGACCTCACGAACAGGATTAATTAGTGGTGTCTGACCAACGACAATCAGGATTAGGCTCAAAAAAACAAGCCGCAAAAACATCACCATCTACATTCCGACCTCCACCCTCTTCAGCAAATCAAGCTCCTCCAGCACCTTACCCGCCCCGCGAACCACACAGGTCATTGGGTCGTCGGCGACGGTGGTGGGGATTTCCGTTTCCTGGGCAATCAACCGATCAATTCCCCTAAGCTGTGATGCCCCTCCGGCCAAAATAATCCCACTCTTCATAATGTCCGCCAGAAGCTCCGGCGGTGTTTCCTCAACCGCGTCTTTGATCGTCCTAACGATTTGGGAAACCGCTGGTGTGATGGCTTCTCTAATTTCGACGGCGGAAACAGGTATCTCCCGAGGCAGACCGGCGGCTAGATCACGACCGCACAAAAGAGCTTCCCGTGGGGTATCCTCTTCCGACGATGAATCCGCCTCTGGCGGAAAAGCCGATCCAATTTCGATTTTGATCCGCTCGGCCGTGCGCTCGCCCAAGAGAAGGTTAAAGTGTTTTTTTGCATAATCAATGATATTGCGGTCCATCGCATCGCCGGCGACCCGAATCGACTTTCCGACCACAATACCACCCAAAGAGATAACGGCAATCTCGGTCGTGCCGCCACCGATGTCAACAATCATAAAGCCTTGCGGCTCTTCAATCGGCAGGCCGGCGCCAATCGCCGCCGCCATCGGCTCCTCGAGCAGGTGGACTTCGCGGGCGCCGGCACTCAGAGCGGCGTCGGAAACAGCCCGGCGCTCAACTTCGGTCACCCCCGAGGGAATGCCAATCACAACGCGGGGACGCGGGATTTTGGGGATGCGCGAAGGGGTCTGGTGAACCTTGTTGATAAAAAAACGGAGCATTTGCTCAGTGATTTCAAAGTCAGAGATAACACCCCCGCGCAGAGGGCGGATGGCTAAGATATTGGCCGGGGTTTTGCCAACCATTCTTTTGGCTTCGGTCCCAATGGCGAGGATGTCCTTGGTCTTTTTGTGAATTGCCACCACCGAGGGCTCGCGGATGACAATCCCCTTGCCCCGCACCAGCACCACCGTGTTGGCCGTACCGAGGTCAATCCCAATATCATGTGAAAAAAGTCCCAGAAGACGATTCAACATTACAACTTAACTTTAACATTCTAAGGTAGCTTGAAGCAAGAGGCAGTAGGAAAAAGAATTGTTAATTGCTGAAGATCTCTCGGAAGGCGATGTTCGACTGATGTTTGATGTTGAACCAAGCCAACCGAGGGTTTTTTATGCTAGAATTAAAGTATGCATGAGGCGGCGCTTTATGAAAAACTGGATAACAAAAGGGTGAAGTGTGGTGTTTGTCAGAGACGGTGTGTGATTGCCAAGGGAAAGCGGGGTGTTTGTCAGAATCGTTTGAACTCTGCTGGCAAGCTTTATCTTCTGACCTACGGCAAACCCGCCACCTTGCAGGTGGATTCGATTGAAAAGAAGCCACTTTATCACTTTTATCCCGGAACCGCTTGCTTCTCAATCGGAGGTTTTGGCTGTAATTTTCGCTGCCCCCACTGCTGCAACTTCTGGTCAACCTGGGGTGCGCCGGAGCTCAAGGATGAAAACTTGGCCGAATTTAAGTCGCGACCGGAAATAAGCCCTCAAGAACTTATTGATAAAGTAAAAAAATCGGGCTTTCCCGGCCTCGCTTTTACCTACAATGAACCGACGATCTGGTTGGAGTACACCCTGGATTGCTTCAAATTGGCCAAAAAAGAGGGGCTTTACACCGTTTATGTCACCAACGGTTTTATCACGCCCGAGGCGCTAAAACTTTTAAAAGGTTATCTCGACGCCTTTCGGGCGGATATCAAGAGCATGGATGACGGGTTTTACCAAAAAATTTGTGGAGTCAAATCCGGCAAGGGTGTTCGGGAGGTGACGGTTCTGGCCAAAGATTTGGGGATGCACATCGAGTGTGTGACCAATGTGATTCCAACGTATAATGATAATCCGCAGATGTTTGAGCGTTTGGCCCGTTGGATCAAGGAAAATCTGGGACTAAAAACCCCCTGGCACCTCAGCCGTTTTTCGCCGAATTACAATGGGTTGAGAGATTTACCCCCGACGCCGACGGAGACCCTGAAGAAGGCCTATCAGATCGGCAAAGATGCCGGGCTTGAATTTGTTTATGTCTGTTGAGGGTGAGTTTTTATTCACGATCGTGAATTAAACATTATGATTGTTTTTGCTGCCATTTGCCCCCATCCTCCGGTGATTGTACCTGAGGTCGGGGGCGAAAGTATCAACAAAGTCAGAAAAACGATTGCGGCGATGGAAAAGCTGGCGCACGATTTCGCCGCAGCAAAGGTCGACACGATCATTATCATCTCCCCCCACGGACCAATTCTTACCGATCGCTTCAACGTCAGGTTTGCCGAAACCTTCCTAGGCGACCTCTCAATGTTTGGCGCACCAGAGGTCAAACTTGAATTAAGGGGTAACCGTAGACTGGCCCACGCAGTCGCTCACGCAGCTGCGGGTAATAATCTTTCCACCAAACTTTTGTCCTCCCCGGAGCTGGATCACGGCATCACCGTTCCCCTCTACTTTCTGCTCAAAAATCTCTCCTACCCCCCTACTCTTATCCCCATAGGCTTCACCGATCTTTCTTTAAAGGATCATTATCAGTTCGGGGCAATGATTGCCAGGGTTTGTGAAAATAAGCTCAACCGCATCGCAATTATTGCCTCCGGCGACCTCTCCCACCGACTGATACTTAGTCGTGAATTTGATCAAACTTTAGTCGAGCTACTAAAGAAAAACGATGCTCAGGGCGTTATCAATCTTGACCCCCAACTGATAGAGGAAGCGGGCGAATGTGGCCTGCGCTCAATCGTAATCCTACTTGGAGCTATCCAACCCCCAACTTCCAACCTCCAATTTCTATCGTACGAAGGTCCTTTTGGTGTTGGCTATCTGGTGGCCAAAAACCTCTCCCCCACTACCCAAAGATCCCTCCCTCAAAACTAGCGGACGGTGTTATGAAGGGGTTAGCCATGAGAAATGATTACTGAGTTGTAGTCTAGCAGGAGGGGATATAAGAAGTAAGATTTTTCTCACGGGAAAATATTGATTTTACTTTAAGTTATAGGGACTATTAGCTTGGGGGTGTTTTTACGATAGAGGACTACCACGAAGTGTAAGATTTTGACTAGTCAGACCGTTACTTTCTTGACGCGGGCCGATTTGAGGCACTTAGCACAGATTCTCATTGTTTTGGTTGTGCCCCCAATCTGAACCTTGACCCGCCTCAAGTTCGGTTTCCATTTCCGTTTGGTCGACGGCGCGCGCCGGGCCCACATCCCCCCATGTTTGTGGGTGCTCTTTTTTCCCAATCGTGTTTCTTTGCCGCAAAGTTGACACTTAGCCATAGTAAGTGGAAGTTTAGCAGAAATGCGATGCCAAATCAAACTGAAGGGGGCTTGACAAACTTGCAAAAGTGTGTTACAAAGATGGCGAACCCTGAGGTGAACGTTTAAAATCCAGCTAAGAGTGAACCTCCAAACTAATTCTTGGGGAGCCTCTCTTGCCCTGTACCGTCTGGTACGGGGTGGAAGGCGCCCACTTGTGGCTCGCTTAGGGTCACCTTAGCTGGAATCGGCACCACCAGGGTGCCATAATCGGTGTTTTATCCAACGATTCATTAAATCCCACTTGTAAAGTGGGATTTTTTGTGGTAGACTAAAGACAAGCTGGGGTAGCTCAGAGGTAGAGCACCTTCGTGGTAAGAAGGGGGTCGCGGGTTCAAGTCCCGCCCCCAGCTCCACCTCTGCGCGTGGGTCGCATAGCGGCAATTGCATCAGACTGTAAATCTGATGCCCTTCACGGGCTTCGGGGGTTCGAGTCCCTCCCCACGCACCACGCCGACGTAGCTCAGCGGTTAGAGCACCTGTTTTGTAAACAGGGAGTCGTGAGTTCGAATCTCACCGTCGGCTCCAGATTGAAATGGAAATGAAATGGCGAAGAAAAGTTTGCGAATCAAAATTCATCTTAAATGCAAAGAGTGTGGGCAGCAAAATTACACCACCTCGAGAAGCAAAGAGATTAAGGAAAAATTGGAATTGAAGAAACATTGCAAGCACTGCCGCAAACACACAATGCATGTTGAAGAGAAGAAGCTAAAATAAGAACCTGCTCGCTTCGCTCGCAGAACCTTGCATTTGAGCGTAGTCTTCGCTACACTACGACTACTAGCTCAAAAGTGATAAAGGTCCGTGGTGAAACGGTATCATAGCGGTCTCCAAAACCGCCGTTCCCAGTTCGAATCTGGGCGGGCCTGCCATCCTTTACTCCCCTCCCCCGCTTATGCTAGAATCCCTAGCGTGTTATGAACAAACTGACTAAATTCTTAAAAGAGGTCCAGACGGAGCTGAAAAAGGTTGTTTGGCCGACGCGGCAGCAGACGCTGCGACTGACGGCGATTGTGGTTGGAGTCAGTCTGGTGGTAGGACTGTACATAGGAGTGCTAGACTACGTGTTGACGAAGTTGGTGGGAGTGATTGTTAAGTAAAAATCTCAAATCTCAAATGTCAAAACTCAAATCCACATGTCAAAACCGTAAATCTTTAAAGATTTGAGATCTAAGTTGTGGTTTTGAGATTTGGGTTTTGCGTTTTGAGTTTAGGAGCGGCAGGATGGAAAAAACCGATACGAAACAGGTTGATACTAAAATCAAAGAAAACCTTAAAAAAGAAGCGGACAAGCTCCACTGGTACGTCGTTCACACCGCCTCGGGACATGAAAATAAGGTGGCAACAACCTTGCGACAGCGAATTGAGGCTTCGGGTTTAGAGGACCAGATTGCGGAAATTCTGGTGCCGACGCAGAGCAAGATTGTGATCGAGTCCGGTAAGAAAAAAGAGGTTCAGGAAAGGCTTTTCCCGGGCTATGTTCTTATCAAAATGGAACTTAACGATACCACTTGGCAGGTCGTTCGCAACACCGCCGGCGTGACTGGCTTCGTTGGCATCGGCGCCAAACCAACCCCGCTACCGGAGAAGGAAGTCAAAGCAATTTTGAAATTTATGAAGATGGAGGCACCGAAGTTTGAGGCCAAGTTTACCGTCGGCGAAAGCATCAAAATCATCGATGGCCCGTTCACCGATTTCCTCGGTAAGGTTGAAGAGATTGATGATGAGAAGGGAAAGGTGAAGGTTTTAGTATCAATATTCGGCAGAGAAACACCGGTTGAGCTTGACTTCCTTCAGGTCAGTCAGCTTTAAAAGATGGTTAAAAAGGTTAAAGCCAAGGTCAAACTTAATATTCCTGCCGGAAAAGCGACTCCCGCCCCTCCCATTGGCCCTGCTTTGGGTCAACACGGTGTGGCGATTATGGATTTTTGCAAGCAGTATAACGAGCGCACCAAGGAGATGGGCGATGTCGTTGTCCCCGCAGTGATCACGATTTATGAGGACCGCAGTTTTGATTTTATCGTCAAGACTCCACCGGCTTCGGTTCTATTGAAAAAAGCGGCGGGAATCGAAAAGGGCGCAGGTTCTACCGGTCGAGACAAAGTTGGCAAGGTAACGCGGCAGCAAGTCAAGAAGATCGCCGAGGAAAAGATGAAAGACCTAAACGCCAAGGACATCGAAAGCGCAATCAAAATCATTGAGGGGACAGCGAAGAGTATGGGGATAGAGGTAACGTAAACTCAAAACTACAGCTCAAAGCTAAAAATACGAGGATTGACGAGGGAACTGAGACTTGCTAAAATGGCTCTAGTTAGTTCCTAAGACCACGGGAGCTGCCTAGCTTAAAGGCTTCCCGCCCGTGTAGGAGGTCAAAATGCCTAGCGAGAAAAAGATCCAAATTGTTAAAAACTTAAAAGAAAAATTATCAAAGGCAAAAGGCGTTATTCTTACCGATTATCACGGGCTTTCGGTGCCCGAGGTTGAGGTGTTGCGGAGGCAATTGGATAAGTTTCAGGCAGACTATCAAGTTGTTAAAAACACTTTACTGAACCTGGCTCTCAAAGATACTAATCACCAATTACCAATTACTGATTACCAGTTGGCAGGACCAACTGCGGTGGTTTTGAGTTATGAAGACGAGATCAAGCCACTGAAGGTTTTGTATGAGTTTGCCAAAGAGCACGAAGCGCTGAAGGTCAAGGGTGGGTTTTTTGAGGGGGTTTGGACAGTTGGTGAAACGCTGAAAGAGATTGCCTCGCTACCCAGTCGTGAGGTCCTGTTGGCAAAGGTTGTGGGAATGATACAGTCCCCCATTGTCAGACTGGTTAGTGTGGCGAAGGGGAATCAAGTGAAGTTGGTTACGGTTTTGAAAGCGGGGTGAACTATCATGGCAAAAAAGGATATTGAAGGTATTATCAAAGACGTTGAATCCCTGACTGTGTTGGAGCTCAATGAGTTGGTTAAGGCCTTGGAGGAAAAGTTTGGTGTCAGTGCCGCGGCAATGGCCGCCCCCGCAGCCGCTCCAGCGGAGCAAGCTGAAGGTGAGGCTAAGGCTGAAGAGAAGTCCGAATATGATGTCATTCTTGCTGCCGCCGGAGATCAGAAAATCAAGGTTATTAAAGCCGTTCGCGAAATCAACCAGCAGTTGGGTTTGAAGGAAGCCAAAGAATTGGTCGAATCGGCCCCGAAGCTGGTCTTGGAAAAAGCCAAGAAAGAAGACGCCGAAGAGGCCAAGAAGAAGCTGGAGGCGGCGGGGGCGAAAGTTGAACTGAAGTAGGGCCTGCAGGGCGAATGCTCGAAGAGTGAATCGTGAGCCGAGCCTGAATTACAAAACCTCTCGCAGCTGCTTGGCGGCGGTTTCGGGGCCGACGCGGTCGTCGACCATAATACCGGCCCCAAGCTCCAATCCGCCGAGGGTTTTGATGCGGGGAATCAGATCCAAGTGCCAGTGGTAGTACTGAGCCCGAGGATCTTCTCCACGAATGGGTAGTGAGTGAATCCAGAAATTGCGATCGGGATTGGAAAGAACCTTGTTGTATGCTTTCAAAGTTTGCTGCAGGACCGAGGCGAGGTCCACAAGCTCCTCATCGCTAATTTGACCAAAGTCGGCTTGGTGCTTTTTCGGAAAAATCGTAATCTCGTAGGGCCACTCGGATTGGAAAGGCGTTAAGACCACGAAAAACTCACCTTCTAGCACTACCCTCTCCTTACTGCTAATTTCCTTTTTGACCAGGTCGCAATAGGGACAAACGCCCTTTCTCTCAAAATAATCTTTAGCCCCCTCAATCTCTTCGGCCACCTCCTCGGGAATATGGTTGAAAACCACCAACTGTGAGTGCGGATGTCTTATCGAAGCTCCGGCCTCTTTGCCAGCGTTGTTGTAGATATGGACATAAAAGTCGGATCTTTTGTTTTTGTAAAAATTGTATCGATCCTTGTAGGTGCGGAGAACGAGCTCAACCTGCTCCAAAGGCAACTCATCGAGGTCTTTTTCGTGGTCGGGACTGTGGATGATTACCTCGTGAAAATCAGTGATCGGATACTTATTGGGAATTACCCGCGTCCTCCACTCGGTATTACCCTTCGTACCCGCGGGGAGTCGATAAACCTCAACCGGAGCCAAGTCCTCATTGCCGACGCAAAAGGGACACCTTTCGGCTCCGCTCAAGGCTGATTTCGGCCCAACCGCTACCGGCCTTTTTTTGCGTCCCGGGGAGATAATTGTCCACTCTTTGGTGATCGGGTTTTGGCGGAATTTGGTCATCAAAACGCTTCCTCCCTCTTACTTTTGAGCTAACAGTCGTAGCGAAGCGGAGACTATGCTCAAATGCAAGGTTCTGCAATCCGACTTAGGCGGATTGCAGGTTCTTATATTCTAACGCACGTTGATAGAGTTGTAAATACTCCCCGGCCGAACGTTCCCAAGAAAAATCCGCTTGCATCGCTCTGCTAATCATTTGCCGAAACTCAATATTTTCAACGCCGAAGCGACCAGCCGCACGCTCAACCACTTCCAGTAGAGCCTCGGCCGAGTATTCCCTGAAGACAAACCCCGTTTTGGCGTCTTCGACCGTGTCCTTAAGCCCCCCGGTTTCCCTGACGATCGGTAGGGCTCCGTAGCGCATGGCAATAATCTGCACCAGACCGCAGGGTTCAAACTTGGAGGGCATCAGAAAGAGGTCGGAAGCGGCGTAGATACGGTGAGCGAGCTCTTCGTCAAACCTAATAATCGCCTTGAAGCTCCCCTTTTCCCTTAATTCTTCGTTCTTAATCCTTAATTCTTTCTCAATTTTTGGATCACCTACTCCCAAAATCACCAACTGCGCCCCAAAAGCCAAAATACCCTTCAGAGCCTCCAGGAGAATGTCAATGCCCTTCTGCTCGGCCAGACGAGTAACCACTCCAATGAGAGGAACCTCGGGATTGACGGTCAAACCCAGCTCTTTCTGCAGATAAATCTTGTTGCCCACTTTGCCTGCCGGACCCTCCTTGAGCCCGTAGTTGAACTCGATCTTTTGATCCATCTCCGGATTCCAAATTTGGTAGTCGATTCCGTTGAGGATACCAAAGAGACGGGCTTCCCGTGCTTTTAGCACTTGATGGAGCCCCTCGCCAAATTCGGGGGTCAAAATCTCCTTAGCATAGCTCGGACTGACAGTGCTAACGACATCGGCGGCGGTGACGCCTTGGAGCATAAGGTCGAGGTTATCATCCTCTGCGTCCCATCTTATCAGTTCAGATTCAGGAGTGATAGAGTTTAAATTCTTCAAAATACTCAATTCAGCGAACCCCTGGTTGGCTAAATTGTGAATGGTGAAGACAGTTGCGGAATGTCCCAACTTTGAACTTTTAATCAATCCCGGCACTAAACCGGTGTGCCAATCGTTGCAGTGAACCACATCGGGCTTCCGTTCACTCACTTTAATAAACTCAACAACGGCTTTTGAGAAAAAGGCAAACCTTCTAATCTCCTCTTGACTGGAAACAAAAGCATCCTTGCTGAAGTAAACTCCCCCACCGGAGAGGTACTTTTGATTTTCCAAAAAGTAGATGGGAACCTCGGAACCAGGCAATCTCGATTCGTAAACGCCGACCTCTTCGGCTCTCCCAAACTTAACTTTGAACTTTGAATTGCAACTTTGAACTTTGAACTTTGAACTTTGCACTTCCTTGTAGTAAGGAATAACCACACGAACGTCAACGTTTATCTTTTCGAGCGCTTTGGGCAAAGACCCAACCACATCCGCCAACCCACCGACCTTAACAAATGGCGCACACTCCGACGCCGCAATCAAAACTTTCAACTTTTTCTTTTTCGATTTTCCAGACTTCCCCATCGAATTCCTTGTCAGTACAACCTTCCAGGACTAATGTTTATTGTCACTTCACACCTCGAC
The DNA here is from genome assembly GCA_030619715.1 of candidate division WWE3 bacterium. GTDB lineage: Bacteria > Patescibacteriota > WWE3 > JAUXAW01 > JAUXAW01 > JAUXAW01. The sequence goes on along the minus strand of JAUXAW010000004.1, from coordinate 20,911 downwards.
CCACAAACCACCCCAACTCCTGGCGAAATAAACCAAAAAGGAGGTGTTTGTGGCCACGGGCTACCTTGGTTCTGAAGCCGGCGGTGGAAAAAGCCAATCCGTTAAAGATAATCAAAAGTTTGAAAAGTCTAAAAACCTCCTCGTCAAAATCCTGAGCACCGTGACGATACGCCCTAACAAAAAGCTGGACGCGGCGTCGAATTTCTCGTCGGTCGGGTTTTTCCTTGTGGTGATAGCCCTCCAAAAGGGCGGCGTGGGTAAACTGCACCGCAAAACTGGCCACGTCAAAAAGTGGATAAAAGTAACCGCCGCGGTCAAAGTCAATCAAGGAAATCTTGCCAAGCTTGTCCGCCTCCGGCGGATCAAGCAAAATATTTCCCGGCTGTAAATCGCCGTGAACAAAGCCCTTAGAAAGACGCGGCAGCCTCGGCTGCCAATCCAAAGAAAGAACTTTAGAAAACTGCGCAAACACCTCCTTACTGCCCCGGAAAGGGGTGAAGGCCTCCGTTGCCTGAGGAACCTGTGTTAGCGCCTCTTTTTTCATTCGGGCGAAACTTAGCTTGTATTCTTTGAGCTCGTCGGGAACAGGTACATTTTTGAACGCAAGAAGAATCTGAGCCAACTGCAAAAGAATTTGGTCGGAACACTCCCACGGCTGCAGGATCGAACCGGCAACCTTCTCCCGAATCAGAAGTCCGTCTCTGAAATAGAGTTTTTTCGGCGCCACAAAGGTGTTATCAAGAGTTAAACTCTTGACAGAATTGAGATAATCAAGAATTAGGGCTTCTTTCTTAGCAACTTTGGGGTCGGCGAAAAATGTAGCAAGAACCGTTCTGGAGTTAAAAGTGGCAAAAAATTTTTGGATTTTAATCTTGCCAAAATTGGCATTTTTGACCTCAACTGCCTTTTTTTTAGGAATTTTTAGGGCCTTTCGAACTTTCTCCTCGGCCTCACCAAGCCCCAGCCACTCAAGCTTCATTTTTTGTCCTCCGCATACTCCTCCAACTCCTTGATCCGATCCCTAAGCTGCGCCGCCCGCTCGTATTCTTGTTTCTCCACCACCTCAAGCATTTCCCGGCGGATGTTTGCGACCATCTTCTCAATCTCTTCCGGCGGTAGTTTAGGAATTCCCACATCGGTTCTTTCTCGAATTTCCTCGTCCTCCTTGCGGGCGATTTCCTCAACCTTACCCGTCCGCTGCCACTCAAAACCCTTGGTGATAATAGCGTAATAAAGCTCCTGCGCCTTCTTTTTGGTCTTCTCGGAAGCATCCGGTGCCGCGAGGACCACACCCTTAAGTTCATTAGCCCCCCGCTCGATCATCTCCAAACTCCACCAGGGCCGAGCCGAAGCCCACCAGAATTGGTCGCTATGCAAACTTCGATCCAGAAGTTCTCTTGCTTTCAACCATTGCTTTTCCGTCTTTTGAACGCTATCAATGGCAAGCTGTGTCAGCTCCCACTGCAGCTTATGGATCTCATTCTCCGGGTCATCCCATCTTGAAAACGGCGCCTTTTTCTCGATATCCTTTTCCATCAACGCCCAGGTGGAGGGGATTGTTTTGACGCTTTCGGTCTGAGGGAATAATTCCAGCAGCTGCGAAATCGTTACCGTACGTATGTGCGGTGATCGGTAAATCTCAAACAAAAGCTTTTCCATCCCCGGACGGTGGTGGCCGAAGGTCTCACCATCCATCGCCGTCAGCAGGTACTCATTACGCTCAAGACGCTCGCCGAGGTAATCCTCAAAAAGTTTGACAGTGCCTAATTGACCGGAAAGAATCTTAAAACTAGATTCCCGTTCTCTGAAAAAAATTTTTAAATCACTCCCCTCAACTTCATAACACCGGTCCCATTTTACCGCCCCAAAAGTCCCGTTATACGACAATTCCTCAGCCAAAATCCACTCAAAGCCAAGGTCGGCGACGATTTGAGCCAGTTCCCGGTTGTAGGCGGCCTCAGGTGGAAAGAAACCCTTGGGGTTGTAGGCATTACCGAAGTATTTCTTGTTGGTCTCGTGGTCAAGTTCAATCTGACGAATCACCTCGGACTGGGGAAGTTTTGGCAAAAGGGGGTGGTATTTGGCCGAGCCGGTCAACTCAATCTGACCACGGTGAGCTAACTCCTTTAGGTCCTCAACAACGTCCCCAAAGCCGTTTTCGACCAAAAGCTCGGTTAGGCCGCCGGTGATATTGAGGGTCAACTTGGCGTTCGGCGCTTTTTTCAGCTCGGCAATAATCCGCCGGTACGATTCGTTGACCACCCGCTCCAGAATTCTTTTGGTTTGGGTTGGTGGTTGGTAGATGTGAAGAAAATTGGCCCAAATCATTCGATCACTCGCTTTCCGTGAAGTTTCAATCCAGTTTCGATAATCTTATCATAAAGTTCTTTAGCCTGCCTCGTCGAGACAACGTTTTTGAGCATCCTCGCCCCCCGCTCAACCATCTGATAATGCCAGCAGGGGCGGGCGGAGGCCCACCAGAACTGGTCGCTATGGATTGCTTTGTCCAGGAGTTCTCTTGCTTTAAGCCATTGTCGAGATTCAGAAAACTCAGAACGACTCGGTGTATCAGTGTGTCGGTGTGTCGGTGTGTCAGAACTTCTGATATTCTGGTCCTCTGGCTCACTGATTTTCTGACTCACTGAGTTTTCCGAGTTTTCCGAACTATACTTTGATCCCCTAACTGTTTTGGTTGCCAAATGAAAGAGCTTCCACTGAAGCTGGTGGATGGGGTTCTCCGGGTTCTTCCACCTCTTCCACGGCCCCCAGGATGATGTTTGAAGTTCAACTTCAACAGGTTCGGTTTTGATGAGGTCTTGAAGCTCGGAAATTGTCACCAACTGTATTTCATCCTTAGAGCTTGCAGCGAAGAGTTGCGATAGCAGCTCGAACTGCTCCGGGCGGTGGTGGCCGAAGGTTTCGCCGTCCATGGCAAGTAGCACATAGCCCTCAGCACCTAGCTCCCTAGCGGAGATTTCCTTTTTTAACTCCTCAACCGTGCGGATTTGGCTGAAGGCGATCTTGATGGAAAGATCGGAATTTCTGACGAAAACCCTCAAACCTTGATTTATAAAAGATTTTTGCTTTTTGATCCGCCAGTGGCGGATTGATTTTTGAGTTTTTATGGCCGATTCGTCCACCAAAATCCAATCGAATCCCATCTCTGCAACAACCTCCAGAACCTGACGGTTAACCGCCATCTCCGGTGGGAAAAGGCCGCGTGGGTTATACATATCACCAAAATATCTCTTGTTGATCGCGTCGTTGAGAAGAATCTGACGGCGGATTTCGTCTCTGGGAATCTCCGTCAAAAGCGGATGATAAGCCGCACTCCCCACCAACTCTACCTGACCCTTCTCAACCAAATCAGCGAGATCAGCTAGACATCTGCGCAAATCAGCGTGAGCGGCTAGCTGCTCGGTTAACGACCCGGAGACGTTTATCGTCAACTTAGCACTTGGATACTTCCAAATGACAGTTAGCAGTCGCCGGTAAGAGTCGTCGGTAATAGATTTCAGGACTTTAGCAAATTGAGTGGGAGGCTGATAGAGGTGGAGAAACAGAGCCAAGTACATAAATTTTCTAATCTAAAAATTTGGTCATTGGTGCTAGTCCTGTTCTCCTTCCTCGGGAGCTATCTGTCCTTCGACAATCAGAACCCGGCGGTGGCGGTGGATGGCTTTCTTGTAAAGCTCAACGTATTTTTTGGCCGAGGCCTCCCAGGAGAAATCGACCCGCATCGCCCGCTTTTGCAACTCCTGCCAAATCCTTTTGTGCTGGAACACCTCGTAGGCTCGTACTACCTGAGCAAAAAACGGCCATTTATCAAACTCCTTAAAGACAAAACCGGTACCCAAATCTTTAAGCGGGTCAAAGTTCTCCACCGTGTCCGCCAGACCGCCGGTGGCGCGCACAATCGGAATCGCTCCGTAGTGCATCGCCTCCAGCTGGACCTGACCGCAAGGTTCAAATTTGGAGGGAATCACCATCACGTCGCAGCCGGAGAAAAGAAGCCGCGGCAGGGTAAAGTTGGGTAGGGGATGGATTCCCACCTGTTCGGGATACTCCTTCTTAAGTTTTTTTAGAATCTCAATATATTTACCATCTCCGCCACCAACCTGAAAAAACTGCGCGTCTTTAAACTCTTTCAAGAAAGGCCACAAAATTTCAAAAATCAAATCCAGTCCCTTTTGCTCACTAAGTCTTCCCACAAATCCTATCACAAAAGTGTTCTCGCCTTGTTCCAAATCAAATTCACCTTGTAGCGCCAGCTTGTTCCGGACCCGCTTTTCCAGGTGGTTAGCATCATAGTTAGTATCCACCAGCCGGTCGGTGGTGGGGTTAAACTCATCGTAGTCAACTCCGTTGATGATTCCAAAAAGCTTGGAGCGAACCTCCACAAGCAGGCGGTCCAACCCTTCGCCCAACACGGGGGTCAAAATTTCTTTGGCGTAAGTTTTGGAAACCGCGTTGACAGCATCAGCGTAGATAATCCCCCGGCGCATAAAGTTCTGCTTATTGAGCCGCTCGGAGAAGAAAGAGGCGATTTGCGAGCGGCCGTCGTCAAAATCGAGCTCGGAGATAGTGCGATGGTCAAATATCCCCTGGTACATCAGGTTGTGAATCGTAAAAACGGTGGAAAGAGGCATCAACTTTCTGTCCTTGCCATAAACGGTCCTCAGATAATTGGGGATAAAACCAGTCTGCCAGTCATTGCAGTGGATAACCTGGGGTTGCCAGTCTGATTTTTTTAAGAATTCTAAAGCCCCACGAGAGAGAAGGGCCCAGCGGAGGGGGTCGTCGCTGTAACCATAGACATTGGCTCGCTTCTCGTAATACTCCATATTTTCCAAGAAATAAACCGGAGCGCCGCCGGGAACTACACTGAACTTGACATTGCAGATAAGGTGGGGTTTTTCGGGGGTGCCGGTGGGGACTCTGAGACCCTTGCGAACCATCTCCATCGGATACTTTTCCTCGTCAATAAAGCCAAACTTAGGCATAAAGAGACGGACGTCGTGGCCGAGGTCAATGAGAGCCCGGGAGAGATAGGCGGTCACGCGAGCAAAGCCACCGACGCTGGCGTAGGGCGACACCTCCGGGGCGACGATCAAGATTTTTAGTGGACCATCAACCGGAGGGACAACCAGCCCTTTGGCTTTTTTCAAAAGTGATTCGGGTACCATGATCGGGATTATTCTACACGATTCCGAGCCGCTTGACAAGACTGAAAATTTGTGCAAGACTGAGATTGGGAGGCGGACCAGAAAGCCCGAATGGGAAGGCACCTTAACAGTTTGATACCTCCTGATAAAAGTTTTAAGGTGCTCTGGTACTGCCAATTGCCCTTGAGACTCCTCTCTTGAAATTATTAAAAATACTGAAGATGAGGCAGGCTGGAAATTAAAGGGATCGTTAACGACCTTCAAGCCCCGCTGAGGGGACCGGATGGAATTATAAACCCCGGACTCTCACCGGGGCTTTTACTTTTGAGCTAATAGTCGTAGCGAAGCGGAGACTATGCTCAAATGCAAGGTTCTGCGAGCGTAGCGAGCAGGTTCTTATTTTTGACTTAACTTCTGCCAAAAAACCAGCAGGGGGAATTTAACAGTGGCATTAAGGATTCGCCTCAGACGGAAGGGTTCTTGCACCAAACGCCAGAGCCACTCGAAACCCAAACGGCGCAAAATTCCCGGAGCTCTTTTTTTCCTTCCGGCGGTAAAATCAATGCCTGCTCCAACCCCCATCGCCACCTTGACCGAAATTTTGGGAAGATTTCGGGCGATCCATTTTTCCTGTTTGGGCGCACCGTAGGCGACGAAGAGAAAATCGGCTGTCTTTCCTTCAAACTCCTCCCACGAACCACCTTCATACGTGCCGATGATGTTTAAATTGGCAAACCGCACCTTCAAACGCTTAGCCGCCGCCTCCGCTGCCCCACCCCGACCGCCCAAAAGAAAAACAGAATAACCTTTTTTCGATGCCAGATCACACAATCCAAGCATCAAATCCGTTCCGGTCACTGTGTGGGGTAACACGTCAAGAAACGAGGGCTTAAAAACTGCTGCTGCACCTACGAGAAGACCCTGAAATAGAAGCTGAAAAAATTTCACGATCGTGAAATTAAATGTAGGCAGGGAGAGAAACTTCGCCGCCACTCGCAAACCGACCCCGTCGGGAACGGTTAAATCAGCTCGGTTGAGAATCGTACGAAATTCCAAATCCTTTTGGGCCAAAACAACAAACTCCGGGTTAGGGGTGACAATTTGGTGTTTCCCCTCATCGGTTAGAAAACCCTCAATAATCTTAATAGCATATTCATAGGTAACTCTGCTAACTTTAACACCTAAGATATTAATACGCTCCATAACGCCTCCAACACAACAAGTTAGGGTGTAGTTTTAATTCACGATCGTGAATTAAACATATCTTCCGGGACCAGGACTTTGATCGTCTGCTTAGCTGTTTCTTCCCAAGTGAATTTCCGAGCCCGCTCCAACCCCGCATCAACCAAATTTCGGCGTTGTGCTTCGTCGAGCTCTAAAATCACGCTAATCCCCCGCGCGATGTCCTCAACATCATAAGGATCAACCAAAATCCCCGCGTCACCAACGACCTCCGGCAGGGAGGAGATGCTCGAGGTAACGACCGGACAGCCACAGGCCATTGCCTCCAAAACCGGCAGGCCAAAGCCCTCATACAGCGAAGGAAAGACAAACGCCAAAGCCCCGTTCATCAACGAAACAATATCATCCGTAGGTACGTAGCCTAAAAATTTTACTCTGTCCTCCATCCCAAACTTCTTTGGGGCGTTGTAGATTTCGTCAGACAACCAGCCCTTCTTCCCGACTACTATTAGGGAGATTTGGGGACTCCGTGTTTTTTTGAATGCTTCGATGAGGCGTACCAGATTTTTCCGCGGTTGAATCGTACCTACGAACAACAAATATTCCCCTCCAATATCATATCCCCGTTTCACGTGGTCAATTTTGAACTTTGCACTTTGCACTTTGAATTTCCTATGGTCTACTCCCTCATAGATAACCGTTATTTTATCTGGCTTAACACCAAGCTTTTCGATCAAATCTTTTTTTGTAGATTCGGAGACGGCAATGACATGAGTTGCCGCTCGGGCAGCGTAGTTGGAAACCCGGCCTTCATACAGTCTTCCCCACCAACGCTGGTAGGTTTTTAGATATTTCTGAAAACCAACGTCGTGAATCGTCACGACCGTTTTCAAGTCCGGACGCCGGATAATCGGAATCGTATGTGCGGGAACGAAGAGAATATCGGGCGGGTTTTTTAAACACTCAAGGGCCAATCCGCCTTGAGTCCAAAGTCTTGGCCAGCTGATGATACGCAACTCGTAGTTAGCGGTGGGTAGCTCAAAATCCAAAAGGTTGTTGCAGTACAACCGATAGCGGTTCCAACGATCTATCTTTAAAAGCTCCCTTAAAAGATTATAGGTGTAATTTTCCGGACCGGCTCTTTCAGGAAGCTGCGCTCGGCTGGCGTCAAATCCGATGATCATCTCTTTCTGACACTCTTTTTGAAAACATCTAGATTCTCAATCGCCGTCCCGACGCCGTAAACTACGCACAAGATTGGATTTTCGGCGATGTGGGCAGGGACGCCGGTGGACTGTGTCAAAAACTTGTCAATATTTCTTAAAAGAGCTGTCCCCCCGGTCAAAACCATCCCCTTGTCAATCACGTCCGAGGAAAGCTCCGGCGGCGTCTGCTCTAGAACATTCTTGATCGCACCTACAATCCCCTTCAGCGGTGGCTGGATGGCCTCGGTGACCTCGTGTGAGGTCAGCTCGACCGTCCGCGGCAGACCGGCAATCGCGTCGCGCCCTTTAACCTCCAACGTGGGATTGTCATCCAACGGCAGGGCTGAGCCGATCTGGATTTTGATCATCTCCGCGGTGCGGTCGCCGACGATCAGGTTGTAGGTCCGACGGAGATGGTTGGCAATCGCCTCATCAATTTGATTACCAGCCACACGTGCGGAGTTAGAAACAACCAAGCCACCAAGGCAAATCACTGCCACCTCCACCGTTCCCCCACCGATGTTGATAACCATACTACCCGAGGGCTCACTGATGGGAATCCTGGCCCCTACCGCCGCGGCTAAAGGCTCGGGGATAAGATAGGCCTCCTTGGCCCCGGCGGAGACAGTTGCGTCAAGGACCGCCCGCGACTCAACCGAAGTAACTCCCGAGGGGACCGAGACCATCACCTCGGGCTTAAAAATTCGCGTCCGACCGCAAGCTTTTCCCAAAAAGTATTTGAGCATCGCCTCGGTGATCAGATAATCGGCGATAACTCCGTCGCGCATCGGCCGCGAGGCGGAGATGTTAACCGGCGTTCGCCCCAGCATTTCCTTGGCCTCCGTACCTACGGCAACAACTTTGTTGTCATCGGTGGTAATCGCCACCACCGTCGGTTCGTTCAAAACAATCCCTTGCCCGGCAACATAAACAAGGGAGTTCGCCGTCCCGAGGTCGATGGCCACTTTGCGGGAGAGGTTGAAGGTGGGAAGATTGAACATAGCGGAACCATTATATCAGAAATTGTTTGGAAGTTTACACCGAGCGACGCGAGAAAGTTTACACCGAGCGACGCGAGGTGGTATAATTGCGTGTGCGATGAAGCGGTTTTGGTATCTGATTATCATCATTGGCCTAATGGCGGGGGCGGCGGTGGTCATTGTTCTTTTTGCCCGGGGATACAAGTTTGATCTTTCCAACGGCAGCCTGGAGAAAACGGGAATGATTTTGGCCAAATCGAGGCCCGACGGGGCGAAAGTCTTTTTGGACGGCAAATTCGTCACCGCCACCAACAACCCAATTCAGGGATTAAAGCAGGGAAAATACAACCTCAAGATTGCCAAAGACGGGTTTTTCGAGTGGGAGAAAAAAATTGAGGTCAAGGAGGAACTGGTGACCGAAGCTGACGCCCTCCTGATTCCCCTCTCCCCCGCCCTGAACCCGCTGACCTCAACCGGGGTAAGAAGTCCAACCTTATCCTCAAATCGTGACCGGATTGCCTTTTTGAAATCGGGTGAAAAGTCCGGAATCTATACTTTGAGCCTTTCCGGCGGGCAACAGCTCTTGGGGTTTCTGCGCGCTAATATTAATCCCCTCGTTCTCGACACTAAGGAAATTACTTTTTCCGCCGCCGAAAAAATTTTTTGGTCGCCGAACGATGCGGAGATGCTCGTTCAGATGAATCAACAGGGTTTTTACCGACTCCGGCTTAGTCCTGAGGGGACGGTCGAAGCGACCTCCAGTGCCGCCCCGACGACCAAAGAATGGGATGAGATTCAGCAGGCCAAACGCCGCCTGATGGCATCACGGGTCAAAATCCCCCGCAATTTGGAAAAAATTGCTACCGCCTCGGCCACCCCTTGGTCGCCGGATGAAAATAAATTTATCTACCGGAGGGAGAGCGAGGGGACGACGAAGTTCTGGGTTTTTGACGGCACCGAGCCGCTGGGAGTGGCGCGGAACCGGAATAACCTCATTTTACGGACTTCGGAACCGGAGAAGTTGAAGATTTCCTGGTTTGCCGACAGCCAGCATTTGATTCTGATTGAGGACGGCGCAATTTCTTTGATTGAGATCGATGGGACGAATAAAACGCAGGTTTACAGCGGTAATCTGGCCTCCGACGAGGTTTTCCCCACTCCCGGCGGGGACAAATTGATTATTCTAACCAGCTTCGTCGAAGGCGCGGCTCCGAATCTTTATGCGATCAGTTTGAGATAAGCTCGGCGATGATGATTAGGCGGCGCCAGGTGGTGCCTGGCGGATCGCAGGTCTGCAGGGTTAAAAGATTGCGGCTCGATGTGCGTGTCAGCGGCGTTAGGTCGAACCCCGGCACAATTTCCTTTTCGGCAACCCGGTAGTCGTATCTTTTGCCTTTGTAAAAGATAACGATTTTATCCCCCGGGGCCAGCTGGTGCAGCGTGGTAAAAACGGTAGCATACTCCCCGTATTCCCAAAAATTCAAGGTTGAATGGGCGAAAAGATAGACATTTCCGACCTCGTCTGGTTTGGCTGTGCCCTTGGCGTGAGCAACTCCGTAGCGCATCGCTCCCATGTAGGCCTCGCGCGAGGTGGTATCCACATCGGCAACAATTGGAGCGTTGACGCCGATTTTTTCGATGACAATGCCGAAATCGGTTGATTTGGGGGTGATTTTTAGCGGTGTCGGCTGGGTGCGAAGGGTACTAAACGGCGAGGGTTGAGGTTGAGTTTCCGCGGGTTCTTCGAGCGTGTATTCGATCCCACGAAAACGGCGGTAGTAATATAAGAATTCGTCTTTTACCAGAGGGTAAAGAGAGATTGACAAAAAGGCCAGCGACCCTAGGACCAGGGTGTTGGCGAGGGTACGGAGGATGATAAACTTCGCTTGAGATTTCTTCACGGCTATGCTATTATATCAAAAAGAGAGATACGCGCCCGTAGTTCAATTGGATAGAACGTCGCCGTCCTAAGGCGAATGCTTGCAGGTTCGAGTCCTGCCGGGCGTACCACCGGGGTGTAGCTCAGTTAGTAGAGCGCTGGCATCGGGAGCCAGAGGCCGCCGGGGCGGGACCGGCCACCCCGACCACGATTCACTTCACCCACCAAGTTTTGCAATCGGAAACGACTTCGATGGTGCCGTCGAGGTCGGTGCGTTTGATCTCCACACCCGCGTTTTTTAATTTTTCAAGGGTTTCTTGATGGGGGTGACCGTGACGGTTGGCCTCGCCAACGGAAATGATTGCCAGTTTCGGACTGATCTTTTTCAAAAATTCCCTATCAAGCCCATTTCTAGACCCATGGTGCGCCACTTTGAGAACATCCGACTCTTCTACCGTCCCCCGCCGCAAGAGGAGCTTCTGGACCGTGTCGGGAGCATCGCCGGTCAGGAGCGTTTCAAAGTCTCCGCAGACCAGTTGAAAGACAATAGAAGAGTCGTTGACGTTTTCGCCGTCATAAGGGTCAATTGAGATTCCTAGCACTTTAAGCTCTTCGTTTGACAAGGGGTACCAGACCTCGGCCTGGGTTTGTTGATCTAGAGCCAAAGTATCGCCGGCGGTCACTTCCAAAACCGGCACATTTTTTCTTCCCACCAAATCAACAAATTCTTGGAAATCAGCACTCTTATACGGCACTTGCCAGAAAGTGACTTTTTCGATTTGGTAGGTGCGGAGAACTTCGATTAATCCCCCCACGTGGTCGGCGTGAGGATGCGTCAATATAATCAAATCGAGACTACGATCGTAGAACGGAAGTGCGTTTGAGAGACATTTTAGCACTTGGTCTCCTTGACCGCCATCGACGAGAATTTGTTTATTCTGCGGCGTTTTAATCAGGATGGCATCGCCTTGACCCACATCACAGAAATAGATGTGAAGCAATTTGTCCGGTCTGGAAGCAACCGCCAGCCAAATAGCACAAACGATGATTACCAGAAGGACCAGAACCTTGTTGTTAAAGATTTTTCTTAATTCTCGTTTTGAATTTTTTTCGGGCATCGGATCACAATATATACCAAAACCAAATAGTAGGCCAACCACACAAAAACAGGCAGTTGCGGTATTTCAATCTGCGCAAACGGAGCTTTGGCGGATAATTCCACGATCGTAACGAAAAGTTTGGCCGGAACATAAATCAGAGGTGCCACGAGCCTTCCCAGAGGAAGCCAAACTAATGCCATTAAACCAACGAGGGCTCCACCAACGGTTATCAGCGGAACCAAAAGAAAAATCAAAAGATTGGAAAGGGGCGAAACGATGGAAAGGGTTTGGAAGTTGTGAGTTATTACTGGTAGAACGCCAATCTGGGCCGCCAATGTTGTTACAAGGCCTCGCCTAACCAGTTTCGGCAGGACTTGTAGTTGTGACCTAATAAGGTCCTGTAAAAAGATAATACCGGCGGTGGCGGCGAACGAGAGTTGGAAGCCGATCTGCCAAAGCCCCATCGGATTAGCTAATAAGAGTACCGCGGCGGAAAGAAAAAGCGCCTCCTGGGCCAACCGACGGCGACCGAGGACGGCGGCGAGCAAAACGGTCAGACCCATCAGCGTTGAGCGCCAAACAGCGCTTCCCCCACCGACCATCAGAGCGTAGGCCAAAATTCCTAGAGTAGCGAAGGTTAGCCTTGCCGGCCGCGCCAAAAGTCCGCTAATGGCCAGAAGAGCACTAATCGCATAGGTTATGTTCGTGCCTGAAACGACAACCACGTGGAGGGTGCCACTTTTTTGCAAAGCATCGTAAAAATCCTTCGGCAAACTGCGCTTGACTCCTAAAATGACCCCGGCCAAGAGCGATGATTCCGGCTCGGGTAAGATTTGGCCGATTTTTTCCTCAAGCAGTTTCCTGAAATTTAGTAGTGCGGCGTGGGTACGATTACCATTTCCCGATGATAACAGCGTGATTTCCGGATAGTCTATCAGTGAATAAATACCTTTTGTGGCCAAATAGTTACGGTAGGAGAAATCCTCAAGCTCCGGTGGGGTCTCGGGGCGGCCCACAATCTCGATTTCATTACCATAGCGATACTCAGGGTAACGGCGGGCATTGACGAGGATTTTGCCTTTCAACACGGCTCCATCCTCCAGCCTCAAGCCTCCAGTTTCTAGTCTCTGTTTGGCCCCCAACCGCTCAGGATCGCCAACAATTTGGCCGAGGAGAGTGATTTCCGGCCCATCGTTCAGCGACTGAATCCAGGTAGAATCCGATGTGGGCTGCACCGATTGATAACGCCAGATTCCGGCAACGAGTAGTAAAACGCACGTGCTGAGTCTAAACACAAGGGGTTCGCGGCGAAACAAAACTACGATCGTAAGTAAACCAATCAAGACAAAAAGTAGAGCCGTTGTGGGAAATGTTACCGGAAGCAGGCTACCGAGGAAGATACCGATGATGAAGGAGGTGGTTAGTAGGTAAAGCATACGCTTCCTCAATCCACAGTGATTTGGCTCTTAATCTTCTCAAAAGTCTTGGGGCCAATACCGCTAACCTCTTGAATCTCCCCAATACTTTTAAAACCACCGTGATCCTCACGGTACTTAATGATACTCTGAGCCTTGCTTTCCCCAATTCCCGATAGACAATCAGCCAACGTACCTGCGGAGGCCGTATTGATGTTGACACGAGAGCAATTCGAGGGACCCAAGATTTCAGTCCCCGAAACCACACCAGCAGAAGGTGGAACTGATGCGGGAGCGGGCTCGTTTGTAGCCGAAGAGGAAGTGGAGGTCTCTCCCACTTTAGGGATGTAGAGTTTATCTCCGTCGGAGAGTTTAGCGGCTAAATTCAAGTTTTTGGCGACCCAATCTTTATCTACCTGCTCCGAAAATCCCCCGGCGGCGTTTAGAGCATCCTCAACACGACCATCTTCAAGGAGTTCATAAACGCCGGGGTTTTTGACCGCGCCAGCAACATCAACCTTGATCTTTGTCACCGGAGACAGAGCACCGCTGGCAGTCGCCTCAACCTCAACTTTCTCGATCTCCGAACCACCCCTCCTGCTCCCCGTGAGAGCCAGCATTCCCCCACCGGCCACGATGGCCAAAATCAGAAAAACACCAAGCGGCAACCGGTATTTATTGAGAAGGGCTTTGGGCAGAGACTCCATAATTGTGAAACTTTAATTCACGATCGTGAATTAAAATCCACCATCAGAATGGCTTACCTACAGTCAGAATAGACTTTAATTTTTTGAATAGCTCTCGAGCATCGTCACCAACCCAGTGACCGGGAAGAAGTTTAGGCGGCAATTGCGGATCAGAGGCTAAGATATCAAGGTAGCGGTCGTGGAAAGCAAGCACTGCTCGAAGCCTCTCCTCGGCGGTACTTTCCTTTTTGAGCTCCTCCGCCCAACCAGTCAGGAGTCGGGCGTATCTCTCGTTAAGGTCGTTTAGCGGCCAAATTTGTGCGGCAAACTCCCGATCGTTTAATTCGCCAAGCCTCTCCCCCACCACAATCTGCACCACTTCGGAGAGATCTTGTTTTTGCAAATAAGCATTAAGCTCCACGGCGATGTCAAAAGGGGTTACCCAAGCCGACCGCTGCCACAGGCCAAATCCCAGTTTTTTCAGCTCAAAGCGCAGACCGTCGCGGATATCCCTCTGGACCTCGGGGATGTCAAAAAAGACCACCCGCCATTTACCGTCCCATTCCTTCTGACGGGCTTGGTAAAGGCTTTTCTTAACATCCGCACCTGCGGAGGTGAGGCGCAGACCCTCACTTTTGTTGCCCTCCACCAAACCTTTTTTGGTCAAATCACGAACGGCCTCATCAATGTGCTCCTTACGGTATGACATCCCCAACGAGGCGTAGAGGTAGGGATAGGGATTGTAGGTAAAGTCCCCAAAGGTGTCAAGGGCCTCCGCGGCGGCGGAAAGGACGCGAAGAATCTTTCTCCCAAGATACGCCCGCCCCTTCTTCTTCCCCCGTTTTTTCTTTTGTGGTTTAGTTTGATCAGACATAATTTCACGATCGTGAGACTAACTTTCAAGGGAGATCATACAACACAGAGACATGTTTGTCAAGGTTTGTATTAAACCCACGATCGTGAGGGTAAACGAGAACCCGCAAGGCTACAACAGTAATGTTGTACGGGATTAGTCTACACAGAAAAGTTGGGTTGGCAGTTAGCCGTACTCATTGCCAAGGACCTTTAGTGGGTTTAAGTTTTAGATTCGGTGGCGAAGTTAATTAAACGGTTGGGAACGAGATACATTTCCTTCACCCGCCTACCGGAGAGGAAACGTTTAATATTCGGCCGTCGAACCGCTAAATTGTAAAGGTCTGCACGTGCGGTATCTCTTTTGACCTTGATACGGTCGCGGACCTTACCGTCGACCTGGACGATGATTGTAACTTCCTCCTCTTCCAGAAGGCGGGGGTCATACTCGGGCCAGGGCTGGAGATGGATGGAGTTAGGGTGCTGCGGCCACAGCTCCTCTGCTATATGCGGGGCGAAGGGGGCCAGAAGCCGCAGGAAAATCCCCCACTCCTCCGCTGACATCCCACCCTCATCCGCCTGGACGAAGTTCAGAAATTCCATCATCGCGGCGATGGCGGTGTTGAATTTGATGTTTTCGATGTCCTCCCCTACTTTCTTGATCAGGCGATGGAGCTGACGGCGGAGAGGAGAGGAATCAGGGGAACCAGAGGTACCAGAAGGGTAAGAGGGACCAGAGGAAAGAGACCAAACCTTCTTTAGGAAGCGGTGGGCGCCTTCGACGCCTGAAGTATTCCAGTTGATGGCTTGACCAAAAGGCCCCATGAACATCTCGTAAACCCGCAGTGTATCGGCCCCAAAGGCCTCAATTACCTCATCGGGGTTAACGATATTACCAAAACTTTTGCTCATCTTGCGGCCGCCTTCGCCTTGAACCATCCCGACCCCCCGCAACCTCAAGAAAGGTTCCTTAAACTTGACCAAACCCAGATCACAAAGTGCCTTAATCCAAAAACGGCTGTATAAAAGATGCAAAACGGCGTGCTCGGCCCCACCCAAATACCAATCAACCGGCAAAAATCTCTTAAGCATCTTCCTGCTGAAGGGCTCACGGTCGTTTTTCGGATCGGCAAATCTCAAGAAGTACCAGCAAGAGCCGGCCCAGTTGGGCATCGTGTCCGTTTCCCTTCGCGCCCCCTTGCCACACTCGGGGCAAGGTACTTCTACCCACTCCTTAATCGCGGCTAAAGGACTCTCCCCCGTCCCCGTCGGCTCGTACTTTTCGACGTAAGGTAACTCTACCGGTAGCTCCTCCTCGGGAACCGGAACCACACCGCATTTTTGGCAGTGAATCAGAGGAATCGGCTCACCCCAATAACGCTGGCGGGAAAAAATCCAATCGCGCAGTTTGTAAGAAACAGCTCTCCGCCCAAAACCCTTCTTCTCCAACCATTCGGTGATGCGCTGACGAGCATCGGCCGAGTACATTCCGCTAAATTCTTCCGAGTCAATTAGTGTCCCCTCCCCCTCGAAAGCCTGCTCCTGACGATCGGGCAGACGTTCCTCCTCTTTGTTTGGCGAAATTACCGACCTTACCGGCAAGTTGTACTTTTTGGCAAACGCGTAGTCGCGCCGGTCATGGGCGGGAACGAGCATCACCGCCCCCCCACCGTACCAACCAATGACGTAGTCGGCAACCCAGATAGGAATTTTTTCGTTGTTGACGGGGTTGATCGCAAAAAGACCGGTATCAACACCGGTTTTTTCTTTAAGTTCGGTGCGCTCCAATTCCGATTTGCGTTTTGATTGCTCAACGTACCTACGAACCTCGCTCAACTTTGAATTTTGAACTTTTAACTTTGAACTTAGGAGCGAAGCGACGACTGGGTGTTCGGGGGCCAGAACCAGAGCCGTAACCCCGAAAATCGTGTCCGGTCTGGTGGTGAAAACTGTAATTTCGTCAACTTTGAATTTTGAATTTTGAATTTTGAATTTTATTTCCGTCCCTTCGGAGCGGCCGATCCAATTCCGCTGCATCTCAATAATCGACTGCGGCCAGTCCAGACCGTCAAGATCCCACAAAAGTCGGTCGGCATAGTCGGTAATCCGAAAAAGCCACTGTTTCATCTCCCGTTTAACGACGGGCTTCCCGCAGCGCTCGTGAATTCCCCCGGGCAGAACCTCTTCGTTGGCCAATCCGGTTTTGCAGTGCTCGCACCAGTTAATGGGAACTTTCTTTTGGTACAAAAGTCCCTGTTTGTAAAACTTAAGAAATAGCCATTGGGTCCATTTGTAGTAGGAGGGGTCGGCGGTGGAAAACTCGCGCTCCCAATCATAGGAGAAACCAAGGGACTGCATCTGCTGCTTGCAGCCGGTGATATTTTTGGGAACTAATTTGCTGGGGTGGACTTTATTTTTGATAGCAGCGTTCTCCGCCGGGAGTCCGAAAGCGTCCCAACCCATTGGGTGCAAGACATTGTAACCCTTCATCCGAAAATAGCGAGCCACAATATCGGAGGCGGTGTAGATGCGCACATGCCCTATATGCAAACCGGCGCCGGAAGGGTACGGGAACATATCCAAAACGAAAAGCTTTTGCTTTTTTGATTTGTCCGGAGTTTTGTAAAGCTTCTTTTCTTCCCAAAATTTTTGCCACTTTTTTTCAACTTTCGAAGGCTGGTATTTTTCAACTTTTTCCATTTGGGGAGATTGTAGCACGAGAGGAGGAAACAAGGCAATAGGCATTAGGCAAAAGGCAATAGAACAGGCAAAAAAACTAATGCCTAATCACTAGTGCTTAGTGCCTAAATTCCCCCTTGACAACTATAAAAGGTGGTGGTAAACTGATCCCGTCACGGGAAAAATGCCTGTCCAACCTGCTACAACAACAAAATCTGAAAAGTTCATCCCCGTCTCCGAATTTATCCGTCGGGCCAAGGAGCGTGGAGTTAACTTTGGCTTCGGCGACCCCTACAACCGTCTGCGCTACTACACCAAGATCGGTCTCCTCCCCCACATGACCCGCAGAGCGGTTGAGTGGAACGAGGCCACCGTCGGTCATTACCCCGAATCGGCGCTAGATACACTGGAAAAAATCGAAGACCTCAAGAAACGAAATCTTTCTAATATTGAGATTGAGGAGAAGTTGGAGAAGGAGAGGATTGAGGTGTTACTGGAAAAGACGCCTCTCGACAAGCTCGAGGCAAGAGCTCCGCAAATCTCCACCCGGATCTCCTTCGCTTGGGTGGGCGCTTTTGTTCTTGCACTTGTTTTACTAGGAACAACCGCTCTTGCCGGCCTCTCTCCCCTCCATCGTACCCGCCTCGCTCGCGCCGTCCGAGACTTTAAAGAAAACGCCATCACCAACCTCGTCGCCATTGTCCTCCCTCAGTTGGCCGACCAAATCAACGGCAAAATCCCCGAAATTATTGATGTCAACGACATTTTGTCCTACGACAAAGATGGCAATCTGGTTGTTCTCTCCCACAAGATTTCCGTTCCCGTTTTGCGTTCAACCGTCAAAAAAGGCCAAGCCCCCCTCGAGGTTGACTCCGATACCAAAGTTAAGGACCTCAACGCCGATCTCCTCGACGGCCACGATACCGGCACCGGGCCGGGCAATATTCCCTTTCTTGACGAAGCCGCCAATCTAGTTCTGGAAACCGCCTCGGGCGTGTTCGACTCGTTACAGGCGCTTGGCAGAAACATTTTCGGGCCGTCGGAGTTCAAGGGAGATGTAGACGTAGAAGGAAATATGGATGTCAATCAAAAACTCACCGTTTCCGGAAACGCTGTTGTCTCTTCTACCCTAGCAATTGGTTCGGCTGGCACTCAAACCTACAATCTGATAGCAGACGCGGTCGCGTCTGCCTCGGGCGCGATGGATTCCGATCTGGATCTTTATATCCAAGAGGATTTGGAGGTTGACGGCACCGCTTACCTTTCCGGTCTAGCATCCTCTGGCAATCTAACCATTAGCAATGCTAACCCGACTCTGACATTTGAAGACACGACCGCCGGTGACGACGGCTGGAATATTAATGTTGACGATGACAGTTTCTACATCTACAACGTCAACGACACAACCAACTACCTAACCATCGACGGCGGCGGCAGCGTCGGGATCGGGACCACTAATCCCTCTACCACACTACACATCAGCGCCACCGATGGGTTAGTCATTCCTGTGGGCACCACCGCGCAGCGTCCCGGCTCGCTGGTGTCGGGAATCATCCGCTACAACACAAACACTTCTCAATTTGAAGGTTATGGCAGCAGCAACTGGGGTTCGTTGGGGGGAGTGATCGATGTTGATCAGGATACATATATCAATGCCGAAACCAGCCCTGGTGCGGACAACGATGAGTTACGCTTTTTTACTGCCGGCACGGAACGGGTGAGGATTGACAGCTCCGGCAACCTCGGAATAGGAACAACAGGTCCTTCTACGGCTCTGGATGTGGTGGGAACAATAACGGCGTCTAATGGACTAACTGTTAGTGCCGGGACTGTCTCTCTACCCGCCGGTGAGATAGACAACACAGAGCTGGCTAATTCATCCGTCTCCTATGGTGGGATTAGTGTCAGTTTGGGAGGCAGTGATGCCACTCCCGCCTTTGATCTCTCTGATGCAACCAGCTTACCGATAGTGGTCGGGACAACCGGAACCTTAACCGTCGCTCGGGGAGGTACGGGAGCAACCACTCTCACCGATCACGGAGTACTGGTTGGTAGTGATACCGGAGCGATTACTCCTCTAGCAGTGGGGACCGATGGTCAGATATTAATCGGCTCAACCGGCAATGATCCTTCTTGGGGAACGATTGGTGCTGCTTCGGTCACCGATGACTCTCTTGACTTTAGTGAGTTTGTTGATGCGATGACCTTGGATGCTTTAACCAAGGTTGATCTTAACAGCTTTGACTTTGGCTTTTATGGCACCGGCAACGTCGGCATCGGGACCACTTCACCGGCGGTGGCGTTGGAGATTGGCGGCGGCGGCAATGTGAGAATAGACGGTTTAACCGCTACCCGAGCCGTCTTTAGCGACGCCTCCAAGAATCTGGTTTCGACCGGCACTTCGGCCGCCTTGTCCGATGCGGTTTCGGATGAAGAAGGATCGGGCGCTTTAGTCTTTGCCACCTCGCCTTCGCTGACTACTCCCTCTTTGGGGGTGGCGACCGCGACTTCGATAAATAAAGTAGCCCTCACCGCTCCGGCTTCGGGTTCAACTCTGACCATCGCCGACGGCAAGACTTTAATCGTCAGCCACTCTTTAACTCTGGCCGGGAGCGACGCCACGACCCTTACCTTCCAAGGGACGGATACCTATGTCGGCCGAGCGACCACCGATAGTTTGACCAATAAAACGCTGACCGATTCCAGTAATGTCTTGGGAGGGGTGACGATGACCTTGGGCTCTGACGCGACCGGCGATATCTACTACCTCACCGGCGGGGTCTTGACCAGACTAGGGATTGGCACCGCTACTCAGGTTCTTCACGGAGGGACCACTCCCAGCTACTCGGCCATCGCCGCCGCCGATATTACCGATGACTCTCTTGACTTTAGTGAGTTTGTTGACGCGATGACCTTGGATGCCAGCACCAAGGTTGATCTTAATTCCCAAAACTTTTCTTTCTGGAATACCGGAAATGTGGGGATCGGGACCACCGGACCGACCTCGAAACTCTCCGTTGCCGGCGGGGTGGGGATTGGAACCACCGCCCCGGGATCGGTTTATCATAGTACCGCCACCGCTCCCGACGGCGGATTAATTGTCGAAACGAGTATCGGAGTCGGCACCACCAATCCGGCCTACACGATGGAAGTAATTGGTAATGGTCGGTTTTCGACCGATCTGACCGTTAGTGGTGGAGATATTCTCGGAGTGGCCGGTGAAGAAATTGATCTAGGAGAGGCGACGGCAGATACGATCACCTTCACCGTCGGTACCGCGG
This sequence comes from candidate division WWE3 bacterium, assembly GCA_030619715.1. Classification (GTDB taxonomy): domain Bacteria; phylum Patescibacteriota; class WWE3; order JAUXAW01; family JAUXAW01; genus JAUXAW01. The sequence goes on along the minus strand of JAUXAW010000004.1, from coordinate 487 downwards.
CAGAGCTAATCCTAGACGGGAATAAGCTAGCCGCCTCAACCGGGGGTGGGTTGGACTTGGGTGGTTCTTCGAACCAGTTTGCCGACCTTTACCTGCAGGGAGGAAATATTAACCTGGATAATGCGACCGATATTGATATTGATGACGCGACCGCCAGTGCTCTAACTATCTCTGAAGGGGGCAATAACTATCTCCTGATCACGACCACTAATAACGAAGAGGCAGTCACTCTTGACCTACCGGCCGGAGGAGGAACTTCCCTAACCGGTAATCTCTTCACCAGCAATATAGACAAAACAATTAACCTCGGCACCGGTACCGGAGTGGATACGATCAATATTGGGATTGGAGCGACGGGAGCCGATGTCATTGCCATTGGTTCGTCTAATGCCGGGAATGTGACGATTGATTCGGCAACAACTATTGATCTCTCGGCCGCTAGTACCGGAACCATCGGACTAAATACGGCTAACGGAACCATCACTTT
>JAUXAW010000005.1 GCA_030619715.1 candidate division WWE3 bacterium | reverse complement strand
CTCTTTTAATAGAGGCCTAAGATAAAAATTCGATTGGGAGTTCATTTCAATCCTGTAGGTTCTGAGGAAGACAAACTCCCTGAGCAGCTTCACTTGCTTTAGCAGTTCTCCAGACAGATCGATCTTTTTTACCGTCGTCTTAAATTCTAAGTCGTCTCGTTCGAGCTTCTTGATTATATCTTCGGTTTTACTCTCCAATTCTTTTAAGGGAAGATCGAGCAAGACATCCAGCCTTTCTCTGAAATCGTCCAGTGAAAACTCGTCTTCGTCAAAATTGTAACAAGAGAGCCACTGATATTTTTGTAGATGGTCGTTCAACTCTTTATCTAGGTTAGTCTCTTCTCCTTTTTTAACTCTCAGCGCTATCTTTGCCAAATCTATCTGCTCCAATATTTGAAACGGGTATTCTTTAGGACTCATTAGTTTTTGGAGATATTCCGCAACCTCCCTCTCGCCCACCTTTTCTAATAAAAACTGCTTTATCTTGTCAGTAATATATATTTCGTAATTATTGGGCAGAGCTAAAAACGGAGCAAACTGATCGCAGGCCTCAATGAATCTTTCAAGTCTCTTTATTAATTCTTCGGGTTCCAAAGAATTAAGAGCCCCTCGGGAAACATCCTCAGAAACACTAACTAAATTTTCGCAAGCTCTAATACAATCTTTATAAATCCTTTGATCAAAGTCTTTATTCCCCTTTAGTTTCTCAACTAAAGCCTTGGAAATTCCCTTTAAACTCTCTAGGCCGTGATAGAGGGTGTGTTTTTCCCCCTCTTTAACAACCAATAAATTCCTACCCGGCGCTCCAACATATTCTTCCAGAGGCCCCGCATATCCTTTTGTAAACAATTCATCACGAAGAATTGTCCACCTTCTGCTTAATAAATACTTCCAAGTAATTTTTTTAGAATTCATATCTATAACTTTCTCACAATACCTTGCTCTGCATCAACTTCAACTAAGTCTCCTGTCTTCAAAACTTTGGTTGCGATCTCGGTTCCAATCACACACGGTTTATTTAGTTCTCGGCTGATAATAGCGGCGTGACATAAAATCCCACCCTCGTCGGTTACAATCGCCGCCGCTTTCCGCATCGCCGGAACAAAGTCGGGGGTAGTCATGGTAGTTACCAAAATCTCTCCCTGTTTGAAAGACGGAATTAGTTTTCTGTCAACAAGAAGTCTTACCTTACCCTTACCATAACCTTTACTGGCAACTTCTCCCTGAAACTCTTTTATTTCTTCTCTAATTATATCTTCGCCCCAAACCTTTTTATAATCTTCTAATGCCTTTTTGGTAATTACCTTGACACTCTTTTTATTCGCCAAAATGGCAAAATCGTCCATACGCCCTTTAATGGTTGCCTTCTTTAGTTTTTTCCCACCCAGAAGAAGATCATAAATTTCCTCGACCAAATGGTAGGTTATCTCCTCAAAAGAAAATCCAAATCTTCTACCGATCTCTACCAACAGGGGGCGGATTTTATAATCTCCGAGGGTGGTAATATCTTTTCTGTGGGTGCGGAGAAAAACATACTCTCTTATCGCATCAACGACTTCCACCGTTTCTTTTGAGAGGTTAAGCTTCTTGATCACTTCTTGAACATCTCGTTCGGTATTCGCTCTGCTCTCCTCTTGCTCTTTGAGTTTTTCTTCGGGATTAGGGGTGTGTCCGAGACGCAAAAAGAAATCGTCAACTGTCCACGGATCGCCGATCATGTATTGAACGTTTAGCCAAGCGTAGTTGGAAACATGGGCGTTGATCTTCTCCCACAACCCTTCATTTTTCTTCAGCACCATTTTTAATTTGGGATCATCTAAAGAATAACCTAATTTCTTAATCTCAACTATCAATTGGAGAAACTCCCGTTGTTCCCGACCAACATAACCCTCTTTTGAGGGAGAGGTCAGAATTAGAAAGTGGTCCCTGAATTTGTCTTTGTTTTCTTCTCCGATCTTCTTTTTCAGTTCCTCGGAGATAACATTTGTGCCAATTTTCTCAACGGCGAAGGGAACGGCCCAAAATGGTCCCATGTTGTGGAATTCGTCAATGTATTTTTGGAGGAGTACCTCTAGTTCTTTGTCCCGTTTCTTTTTCAGTTCAGAAGTATTAATCTTAGCCGCCTTGAGAAGTTTTTCACATTGCTCGTAATTTCGCTTGATCACCCACCGGATAAATTTTGGGTCTTTTTTGACTTTCTCTTGAACTTTACTAACGAAAGCGAAAAAATCTTGCTTTCGGACATAGGCTCCATAATTGATATAGTTAAATCCCGAAAACTCACAGTCGACATCAAGGAGATTTTTGAACGAGGCGTGGAGATACCCCATCATTATGTTTTCCGATGGAAGAACAGCGGCTTTGCGGGCAACTAATCTGTGCCAATTTTGGTATTCGCTCATCCTAAGTATTCTTTTTCCAACTTCCCCACAATTCCTTTCCCTGCATCAACTTCGACTAAATCTCCGGTCTTGAAAACTTTGGTTGCAACTTCAGTACCGATGACGCAGGGAATATTCATCTCTCGAGAAACAATCGCCGCGTGGCACAAAACCCCACCCTCGTCGGTAACAATAGCGATACATCTTTCGATAGCGACCATATATTCGGGTTGGGTCATCACCGCTACGAGAACCTCGCCTTTTTGCAGCTCGTGAGCCCTTCTTTTGTCCAAAATTATCCGAACTTTACCCTGAGCGCGGCCGAGACTAGCAACTGTCCCGGTGACCTCGTTTAGGGTTGAGGGGTCACCTTTTCTACCAAAAGCTTCCTCGACCACCTTGATTGCTTCCTCACCAGAGTAGAAACTGTAGGATCCCTCCACCTCAAGAATGGCCCAAGCTTTCATTCTCTCCTGAATTTCCTCTTTCGGGACTAGTGTTCTATTTTTAAGAAACCCAACGACTTCTCCCTCGGTAAGATGACAAAGTTCACTGAGCGTTAGATTCGCTCTCTCGGCTATCTCTTTAAGAAGGGGTTGGGAATTAAACATTGCCTTTCGCATCATTTCCGTTCGGTAAGAGCGAAGGAAGATGTATTCTCTTAGGATGGTCAGGAGTGAGAGGAGCTCTCCTTTGAGATGTGTTTTGATTTGCCGATCTACCTTTTTGATTTGCTTTTTCCCCTCTTCAATCTCCCCAATTCTTTTTCTAAGGTCAGAGTTTAAAAGTCCCTTAAGACGCTTTTGGAAATCCTGCAAAGTAAAGGGTTGTTCGTCATTTTCATACACGGAGAGCCAGCAATATTTTCGGTGGTGTCTTCTAAGGAGCTTGCTATAATCCTTAATCTCTCCATCTTCAATCTCTTTTGCCAGATAAGTTAACTCATGTTGCTCAATTGTTGATTCTGGATACTTGGGCGCAACAAGAAGGTCTGAATACTTAACTTCTCCAGTATTTTGCTCTCCAAAGAGCTTCTCGAGTTCAGCACCAAGCACACTCTCGACAGCATGGGGAATGTACAAAAAGATGGCGAAATGTTTCCAGGGCTCCAAAACTTTCTGGAACCTTTCCAACAACTGGGACAAATCAAGCGAAGTCAGCTCACCAGAGGCGGCATTTTTTCCTGCTTCAACAAAGGCCTCACAAGCTTGGTAACAATCTTTGATATGTTGCTCAACAAATTTTGGATCACGTTTTATTTTTTCGTGAATCCTTTTCCCGAGCGCGATTAACTTCTCCGAGTCTACCGCCAGTTGTTGAGGAAGGGTACCGCCAGCAAGGTTGGTGTTAAGGCCCACGCCAGCATACTTTTTGATGTTAATGGTCCAACCTTCGCAGTGGACAGAAGATGGGAGGGGAACAAGCCTTCTTCTAACTATTTTTTGCCATTTGATTTTCTTTTTGTTCATTTCCACACTTCAATTATATACCAAAGTTTGGTCTTGGGCCGAGGGGGTGTGGGTAGGGGAAATTTGCAACGACTAAAAAGATTCCGACCAAGAGCCGCTGGGTTGAGTTACTCCGGATCTATCTCTCCAGATACTTCGCTACATTCTCATTATGTTCTTCGTTGGTGACGGAAAAGTGCGTCTGACCTTCGGAGTCGGAGACATAGTACCAGTAGTCCGTTTCGGTGGGGTTGAGAGCGGTTTCGAGGGACTCCAGGCCGGGATTGCAAATGGGGGCTGGAGGGAGGCCGGGGTTTTCGTAGGTGTTGTAGGGAGAATCAATTTCTAAATCTTCCAAAATGAGGTTTTTCTTCCACCACCCCTCCTTGTCATTCTGATAGCCGAGGGCATATTGAATTGTCGCATCGGCCTGCAGCGCCCAACCATTTAAGAAGCGTTTGATTAAGATTCCGGCCACAATTGGCTTATCCTCAGCCAACCGAACCTCACGTTCAACAATCGAGGCAATGTTGACAACCTCGTCCAAAGTTAGTCCCTGTAAATCCACCTCATCCTCCTTAATCCTATTTTCAAAGTTTTCTCTCATCATTTTAACTAAGTCTTCTGCGGTCGTTTCTTTTGACACGAAATAGGTATCCGGAAAAAGATAGCCCTCCAACCCCTCCGATTCTCGTAGAAAATCCACCGCGTTCAGATTTGAGTTTTGCCTGCCCGCCCTCCTGGCGGGAGTTTTGATTTTTGATATTTCGTTTGCCATTTCCTCGCGACGCCACCCCTCAATAAAAGTCAGCCGTTCCTCAAACGTTCCGTGCCGCAAAAGGTCGGCAACTTCTTTGAGATTAAGATTTTGGGGGATTTGGTATTCGCCGGCCTGCAGACTTGACGAAAGGTCTGAGAGAACGGTGTAGAGTCGAAAAAGAGCGGCTGAACGGATTAAACCCCCACTCTCAAGATTCTTAGCAATCTCCTCAACACTCTGACCTTGCTCAACGGCGAAGTTAACCGGCGTCTCATCGGAGCTACCGGGCAGATTGAGAGCATAATTATAATAGGAGTACGCAACGGGGGGGATGGTTATCAAAAGAGTTATGAGAAGCAGCAGTTTTTTCTTCATCGTTGCGAGTCCAAATATTCTTGCAAGATCAGGGCAGCAACTACATCATCCAAATGACGACGTTTTTGCCGCGGTCGACCGGCCTCAACCATTTTGGCCAAAGCTTCCTCACTTGTCAAGGTCTCATCCCAGAAGATAATTTCTAATCCAGTTCTTTTAGCTAATTTCTGACCAAACTCTTTTACCTTTTGCGCCGCGGGACCGACCTGGCCGTCGGAGTCGAGCGGCAATCCGAGAACAATCTCCTCGATTTTCTCTCGCTGACAAGTCTTAGCGATCTCCTCAACAGCGGAGTTCTGGTTGGTAACCTCAACAATAGAAAGAGGTTCGGCTAGCTGACCTCTCGACACCGCCAACCCCACCCTCCACACCCCAAAATACAACCCCAAGATTTTCTAGGCCCCACTCATAGGGCTAATGATAGCATATACTAGTGATGCTGGCGTATATTGTTTATAATTGTCCTATGTCTTTTGTTACTGCTTATACATTTAGATCCTTCCCTTTTGGAGGTTTTGTTGATCAAAGAAAGTAAATTTTACATCGCATAACAAAGTATATGAGGCTCAAGAAAAAGTGCGTAGATAATTTTTAGCGGAAGCACTTTTTCTCTCACCCAAATCTCGCACACTTCAATTGATGAAGGTAAGAATGTGTGCGAAACTTCTCACACACGCGAACGTTAAACTCAATTTTTGTCCCGCCTCCGACGATAAAGTCGCAGGTTAACCGAATTTTTTAGCGTTGCTCGTTTCGCTTAATTGTAAGCCAATTAAACGGCTTCATACGGGACAAGCTCTATTCCGACCCAAATTTTGTTACAGGTTTTTGAGAACCTTACGTAGATCTCTTAAAGAATCATCTAATGAAGTTCTGACAAAAGGCAAATCTCTTTCGGTTGAAAGAGTGGCATTACGAGGTCTTTCAGCAGTTCTGCATATTTCATCAAATGACACAACATTAACTACAAATCCCAAATCTAATCTTTTACCTATTTCTGCAAAGAAGTCATATTCACTTAGGGGAGAGCCACTTGTAAAATGTATAATCCCATCATATTCAAGGAATCTTTCAAAATTGTTGACTACATCTCCTAAATATGTGGGTGATAATATTAATTCTGGACAGCCATCAATTTCTTTTTTAGGTTTACCACTTTCAAAAAAGCGATTAAAGAATTTATTATTTTGAGGATTGTACCCATACACTGACCCAAATCTAATTACTAAATTATTGGTTTTTCCTAAGATTATTTCCTCTGCTTGAGATTTGGTTAAACCATAATGATTTATAGGATTAGTAGAATCAGATTCGGTATAATCCCCTCTTGAACCATCAAATACGTAATTAGTTGAGATATAAACAACCTTTCCATCAAAATTGTCAATAATAGATTTAGTTGCATCTGTATTTACTCTTGTTGCTTCTTCTTTATTTCTTTCACAATAGTTTACACTTGTTAATCCTCCTACGTGAACAACAATATCAGGAACCTCCTGTCGTAATACATCTGAAATATTTCTTGGGTTATTCAAATTTAATAAAACTGAATTTGGACGTCTTTCATTATGTTTATAATGTGTTCCAATTACTTGATGGTTTTGAGACAATTGACTATATAAGCTCGAACCAATATAACCTGAAGCCCCTATCAAAAGTAATTTCATTTTCTATCTCCTGTTTGCAAATAATTATCATGCAACTCAACAATTTGTCCTCTTTCTAACTGAAATAAAAAATTTAAGAATCTGTTTATTCTTGTTCCAAAAGGTGAACACATATTACAATATTCATCAGGTAAGCTATTTTGCCTTGATGTCCATACATCTCTGAATGTATTTGTTTTAAGGTCTCCATAAGGTCTTCCATTTTTATGTGTTCTATGGTCACACGCATATAATTGTCCATCAGAACCCACTGTACTCCATAATTGGGTTGTATAACACCTTATTTTACCCATCGTATGTATATCATATATTTCACAACCCTGACTTTCATCCTCTGTATGTATTGAAACAACCTTAAACCTAGAATCAACTAACCCTTTCGCTTTAGCAACTTCTTCCTTTGCTTTTTCTGCTGTATCTCCCAATAAATATCTCCCAGTAATATCGACCTTGAACCTAATAAAATCGACACCCATTTCTTTTAATCTTCTTGCAAGCTTATAGATTTCATTAAAATTATCGGGCGTTATGATATAACCAACTCCTATCTCTAATCTTGTTTTCCTTTTTTCTCTTGTATTAATTGCTTGTTCGAGATTAGTCATTATTCTTTCAAAGTCTGCTTGATAACCTTTAAGGTGTTGCATTGTGGTTTCGGAACCAGCATCAAGGCTAACATGAAGAAAACTTGCTTCACATATAGTATCTAAATATCTTCTTCCATCAGATGTTTCTCTGTCCATTAGCATCCCGTTTGTAAATAATCCCACTCTTTTTCCGTTTTCAATAAGAACTTCTAAACCATCTATTGTAGCTGGATTAACCAATGGTTCGCCTACAAATCCTGAAAACTTCACTGTTTCAATACCAAAACCATCCTCTACAAATTCAACCATATCTTGCGAAACTTTCCTCATACTCTTTTGATTAAGTAAATTCTTCAGTCTTGGATATTGATCACCAACACACCAAACACAATTAATATTACAAGAAGATGATGATTGTATTTCAACCTCATATGGTGGTGTTATTTTCCCATCAAAAAGTCTTAACAGTCTTTTAAATTGCGATTCAAAAACATTTCTTTCATAATCAAAAGGTGGCTCTCCCCATTCCATAAAGTCTGTAAATCTTCTTTGGATAGTTTCATCTAAACTTTGTGAGGTCATAATAAATAATAATAGTACCAAATATAAACCTTTTGGATAGTAACTACTACACAGTTAAAATTAGACTTGGTTCTCAAAAACCCTAAGGAGAATAAACCTCTACAAAACTACACTCGCAACAAAAATTCGGCGGGACAAAAACTTTTCGGACGAAATTTTTCCACACTTCGTATGGGAAAAGAGTTTAACAAGGATTAAAAGGAAATTTCGATCGCTTACGCTAAATCGCCAACCCCATCCTCCTCTCCCCAAAATCCACTCCCAAGATTTTCTTGGCCCCACTCATAGGGCTAATAATAACACATACTAGCTTCGCTAGCGCCGTCTTGCGATTTCGCTCCGATGGAATCCTCTTTGATAAGGCTGCTTTGCATCTGCTCGGATTTCTGCTAAAATACAATTAGTTCTGATCTCTTGTCAAATCATATATAATTAAAACCAAATATGAAAAATAAATCAGTCTTGAAAAAAACGTTTAACTCCTTAATAAAAATTTTCATTTTTTTATTAGCCTTTATCTTTATTCCTTCTCCCCCACCTCTTAGTTATATTAAGGCAGCACTTCTCCCATTATTCGCCATATTAGGATTAGTATTTCTTATACGAGGCGTCAGACTCACATCCCTGGCTAGAAAGGAAAAAGGGAAATTGAAACTATTTTTGATCTTAACTGGAATTTCAGCAACGGCCCTTCTTCCTTTTTCAATATTACACAACCTATTCTATGGTTTAGCTATAGCTTTTGAAAATTTTAAATATTTATTTGAAGCACTACATGTAGCCTCTTTTATAATAGCCACAGCTATAGCCCCACTAACATTTATTGTTGGAATAGTAGGTAGCATAATCCTTTTTAGGGGCAAAACAGATGAAAAAGGAACAGGGGCTCGGCCAAATCGCCCTCCGTCATCGCCAACCCCACCCGCCTCTCCCCAAAATCCACTCCCAAAACCTTCTTCTCTTCGGCCATACAATCAATAATAGCAATAGCACAATTAATCTGTTGAATTTTGGCTTTACTTGTGGCACAATAAGGGTGTTATGGGAAGAAGGCGAAGAAAGCGACCCTTAAAATTACGCTTTGAAAGAGACACCATCCTGTCCGCGGCGGCGGCGATCCTTCTTTTGTCCGCCGGTCTAACCTTCATCTCCTTTTTTGCCCAGGCGGCGGCGGTCAACTTTGTCATCCAAAACATTTTAAACAAGCTCTTCGGCTGGGGAGTCATCTTAATACCACTTATATTAGCCCTCGCCGGCCTCGTTCTCCTGCGCACGATCAAGTGGAAGTTTGTCAACCTCAACACGCTCTTCGGGCTTTGCCTTTTCACCGTCACGATTTTGGCTCTCTTCCACCTTCTCTTTTTCTCTGGTTCCACCGCCTACCTTCAGGCAACCCTCGGCGAAGGTGGGGGGCTGGTCGGCTTCTATACCCAAAAAATTCTCAGAGAATCTTTTTCGGCATTGGGCGCTTTGCTGATTCTTCTTTGCACCCTCACCCTTTCGGGCATTATCATCTTTAACACCTCCCTCGACCAGACGATAATTTTTTTGGGAAAGCTCGCCACCGCCTCTTGGAACTTCGCCCAGAAATTTTTGTTTCGCAACATCACCGAAGTGATTAAAAATTTCAGGGCTAAAAGAGTTGAAGAGCCAAAGATTCTCGAGGGAAAAGAGATTGAAGTTAAGGGCGAGGAGCCGGAGTTTCAGATCGTCCCCTCACCGGCCGAGCCGGTCAGCACCAAAAAAGTAGCCGCCGCAAAAAAACGCGCGGAAGAAGCGGTCGCCAATTTGCCTTTCTCCGACCAAGTTTGGGAATATCCTCCCCTCAGTCTCCTCTCGGACACGCCTGAAGCCGCTGCCGATCGCGGCGATGTCAAAGCCAACGCTGCTCTGATCGAAAGCACTCTCGCTTCCTTTGGAATCAGAACCAAGGTCGTCGAGGTCAACCTCGGTCCGGCCGTCACCCAATACGCCCTTGATTCTGCCGAGGGAACCAAAATTGCCAAGATCACCAATTTGCAGAATGACCTGGCGATGGCTCTCGCTTCACCGACCGGCTCGGTGCGGATTGAGGCCCCCATTCCGGGAAAATCTTTGATCGGCATCGAAGTTCCCAACTATTCCCCGGCGTTGGTAACTTTGAAGGGAATCATCAGTTCCGATCTGATGAAGAACGCCCGCTCCAAGATGACCGTCACCTTGGGTCTTGATGTCGCCGGCCAGCCAGTGATTGCCGATATTGCCCGCATGCCTCACATCCTGATCGCCGGAGCGACCGGCTCGGGAAAGTCGGTTCTTTTGCACTCTTTCATCTCAACGATGCTTTTTCGCGCCTCGCCCCACGAGATCAAATTTATCTTAATCGATCCCAAGAGGGTCGAGCTGCCTCGCTACAACGGCATTCCCCATCTTCTAACCCGGGTGATTGTTGAGCCGGGAAAAGCCCTGCCGGCTTTAAAATGGGCGATTGCCGAGATGGACCGCCGCTACAAACTTTTTGAAACGACCGGCGCCCGGGACATCAACGCCTACAATGAACTTTCGGGATTTCAGGCCCTACCGTTTATTGTCATCGCCGTCGACGAGCTGGCTGATTTAATGGTCCTAGCTCCGGTCGAAGTTGAAAGGACCATCACCCGCCTGGCCCAAATGTCAAGGGCAACCGGGCTCCATCTGCTTTTGGCCACCCAGCGCCCCTCGGTGGATATCCTGACCGGACTGATCAAGGCCAACATCCCCTGCCGCATCGCCTTTAATGTCACCTCCCAGGTCGACTCGCGGGTGATCATCGACCAGGCCGGGGCGGAGAAACTTCTCGGTCGGGGTGATATGCTTTATCTTCCCCCCGACGCCTCCAAGCCAGTAAGAATCCAAGGTGTTTTTGTCTCCGAGGCCGAGCTTTCCCGGCTGATTGGATTCTTGCGGGAAAGTGGCGTCCAGCCCGAATACAAAGAGGAGGTGACCGAATATTTGGCCAGCAAGGTCTCCGAGGAGAAAGAGCCCGAAGATGAACTTTTTGCCGACGCCGTCCGAACCGTTTGTGAATTTGATCGCGCCTCGGCTTCACTTTTGCAAAGAAGGTTGCGCATCGGCTACGCCCGTGCCGCCCGGCTACTGGATGAACTGGAAGAGCGGGGAATCGTTGGCACCGCCGACGGCAGTAGGCCCCGTGACGTCCTCATCCACGACCCCGAGGTCGTCCTCGGACAAAGACAAGTTTGAAGTGACAAACTCCCACCTTTACCTCATCCCAGAATATTGTATACTTAAACTATGAAAACGGTTGGTTCGATTTTAAAAAATGCGCGGGAGAGGAGGGGGCTTTCCCACAAGGAGATTTTTCAGGCGATTAAGATTCATCCCCGTTTTTTAAAAGCCCTGGAAGAAAGCAATTGGAATGCCTTTTCCTCAAGCGTTCACGCCAAGGGTTTTTTAAAAAACTACGTCGAATATTTGGGACTGAATGTTGACGAGGTTCTCGCATTCTTCCGACGCGAGTACGACGAAAAGAAAAACGCCCAAAAGATAAAGAGCGTCATCAAGCCCCTCTCGGCCCCCCGCCTGGTGATCACCCCCGGGTTGGTTCTGACCATCGCAACCGTAGTTTTTGTCGCCCTCTTTTTCGGCTATGTCATCTACCAATACCGCTCCTTTGCCGGCGCCCCGATTCTGATTGTTGACCAGCCGCGAACCGATTTGACCGTCTCTAATCCACTCCTAAACGTGGTCGGCCGGACCGACCCCGACGCCATTATCACTCTCAACGGTCAGCAGATTGGCATCGGGGAGAAGGGAACTTTTTCGGCCCACATCACTCTCGCCGAAGGGGTCAACACCCTAAATTTTGTCGCCGAGAACAAATTGGGCAAGACGAACAAGGTTACCCGGACGGTGGTGGTTAGACCTGAGGCCCAGATTGCCACCGAAACCGGCGAGGTCGAAGCGATCGAATCGGCCAAGCCCAAAGTTTACGAAGGTTTGGAAGTTGAGATCCGCGTCGGACCGAACGCTACCTGGATCAGGGTTGAAACCGATGATAGCGAAGCTTTTGAGGGGCTGGTTGCCGCCGGTGTCGGCAAAACTTTCACCGCCAAAGAAAAAATTTCCCTGCGAACCGGCAACGCCGGCTCGACGAAGGTCTTTGTTAACGGTGTTGAACAGGAGTCGTTGGGTGGGGAAGGCGAAGTCGTCGAGCATGAATACAAAAGATAATTTTGCTCCTTGACACCAACTTTGTCTTGTGGGATATTAAGAATAAGGATACTGCCCAAATGGATACTCAATTTCTCCTCGTTTTAATCATCGGCCTTTTGACCGTCAATCTTCTTTTTGTCGGTGTCTACATCGTTCTGGTTTTAAAAGAGGTCCGCAACTCCATCGCCAAGTTAAATGAGATTTTGGAAACAGCCAACCAGCTGACTAGGTCTTTAGCCGCGCCAGTCATCACCGCCGCGGGAACCCTCGAGGCGTTCATCCGGGGAATGAAAGCGGTGCGGACGTTGAAGGCGAGAAGGGTGTCAGAGAAGGGAGGTCAAGAGAATGTCTGACTATGTTGTAGAAAAAAACAAAAAAGGATTTCTTTGGGGAGCGTTGGCCGGCCTGGCGGCGGGTATTACTTTAGGAGTTCTTTTCGCCCCCGACGAAGGCGAAAACACACGCCGAAAGCTGAAGGAAAAGAGTAAGAAGCTCAAGAAAGAAGCGCAGGAGGCGGTGGGGGAATTGGCCGAAGCGGTTGAGCCCTGGGTCGAAGAGATGCAAGAGAAACTCGAGCCGGTGGTCGCGGGAATCGAAGAGGCCGTCGAGCCGGTTCAGGAAAAGGCCAAAAAAGTCGTCCAGCAAACCAAACACCGCTTCTTCAAAAACATCAAAAGGTAGTTCCCCGAAGTTGTCATTCCCCACCCACAATTCAACACTTGATTTTTATAGGGTTTTGTGGTATCGTTGAAAACAGAGGTCAAAAGCAGCCTCAATCCAAATCAGCACAAGGGGAGGAGAACGGAACTTTTTCTCATCCTCAAAAATACTCTTTACGAGGAGGCACAAATGAAAGCTTTCTTGTACCTTTCACGCACCGAAGGGGAAAAGGGCCCTCTCGGCCCGGCCAACGATGGAATGTACCCGCTCGATGACCAAATGCGCGTTGTTGGCCGGCTCGGGGATATCAGGGTCCCTGTGTGGGCGAAAAAGGTCTCACGGTTTCACCTTCTCCTCGCCCACGATCCTGAGCACGGGCTCTTCGCCGTTGACTGCGCCAAACACGGCTCGTTTCTCAACGGCGAACGACTCCAAAGGACCCAACGGCTGAACGTAGGAGATGTTCTCTCTCTCCCAAATAACATCTGGGTTGAGATCGTTTCCTAAAGGAACGCGGGAGCGTTCCTGCAAACAACAGGAGAAAAGTCAATTATGGCTAACCTCCATTAGCACAGCCCCCCAGCTCGTCTAGGTCTAGGTGAGTTTGGGGGGCATTGATTTTGCCTTCCTTCCCCATTACATCGCTCGCCGATACAAACGGCTTGCGGTGTAACCGCAAGACGGTTATAATAACCTCAAATGTCCCACGAGGAGATTCGTAAAGAATTTATTGACTTTTTTGTCTCCAAAGACCACAAGCTGGTTCCCTCATCTTCACTAATTCCCGAGGATGATCCCTCGGTTCTCTTGACCACCGCCGGCGTCCAGCAATTCAAACCGTATATGCTCAATCAAAAAGATGTCCTCAAAGATTTTGGCACCCGCCGTTTGTGTTCGATTCAAAAATCCTTCCGCACTTCGGACATCGACGAAGTAGGTGATGAGCACCACCTCACCTTCTTCGAAATGCTTGGTAATTTTTCTATTGGCGACTACTTCAAACGCGAAGCGATCGAGTGGGCCTGGGAGTTTTTGACCAAAAATTTAAAACTTGATCCTAAAAATATGTATGTTACCGTTTTTGCCGGCGAAAAAAATATTCCTGAAGATTCGGAAGCGATTAAGATTTGGAAAGAAGTCGCCGGCGAAAATATCCGCATCGAAAAATTTGGAAGGGAAGATAACTTCTGGGGTCCGACCGGCTCGTCCGGCCCCTGTGGTCCCTGCAGCGAAGTTATTTACGTCTTTGCAAACGGAGTTGAAACCGAGCTCTGGAATCTGGTTTTTACCGAACTTTTCCAGGACGAGAAAGGAAACTGCGCACCGCTGGCGCAAAAAAATATTGACACCGGGATGGGCTTGGAGAGATTGGTTTGGGTTTTGCAGGAAACACCATCTGTGTTTGAAACAGACTTATTCAAGCCGATCATTGATACGGCGGAAGATTTGGCCGAGGTTGGTAAAGAAAAAATTGACCCCAAATCCTTACGCATCATCGCCGACCACGCTCGGGCGGCAACTTTCCTGGTTGGTGATGGGGTCGCCCCGTCTAACAGCGGCCGCGGTTATGTCCTCCGCCGCATCATCCGTCGTACCGTTCGTCACGGACAACTGCTGGACATTAATGGGCTTTTCCTCGGCCAGTTAATGGAAAGGGTGATAGAGATGTACGGCGAACAGTATCCTCATCTTCTTGAGAGACAAAACGAAATCTCGGAAACAATTGAAGGTGAGGAGCGGAAGTTTGGACAGACGCTTAAACGAGGTCTCAAAGAATTAGAGAAGATGTTAGATGGGCCGGGAATACGGGGGGAAGATGCTTTTAAACTTTACGACACTTATGGGTTTCCTCTCGACCTCACCGTGGAAATTGCCAGAGAAAGAGGGTTTGAGGTCGACACCGCAGGTTTTGAAAAGGAGATGGAAAAACAAAGAAAGAGGGCCCGAGCCGCACAGAAGTTTGAAGAGTATAAACCTGAGGAGATTGCACCATTGCACACGGCAACCCACCTTCTCAACCAAGCTTTGAGAGAAGTTCTAGGTCCTGATATCCATCAGGCCGGGCAGGATTTGACACCGGAAAGATTAAGGTTTGACTTCACCTTTGACCGCAAACTGGAGGAAGAAGAATTAAAAAGGATAGAAGAGGTTGCTAACGATTGGATTAAAAAAGATGTACCGGTTGAGTGCGTCGAGACAACCTACGGAGAAGCGCTCAAACAGGGAGCCGAAGCGTTGTTCGCCGAAAAGTACAAACAGGCGGATAAAGTGGTGATGTATAAAATCGCCGGGTTTTCCAAAGAACTTTGCGCCGGTCCTCATGTCAAGTCGACAGGTGAGGTCGGATCGTTTAAAATTATGAAACAGGAGTCAGTTGGTCGGGGAGTCCGCCGGATATACGCAAAACTGCCAAATGTTTAATCCATTAGATCTGCTCAAAAAAGCTCCGGGGAAGCCGGAAAGCTTTATTGCTTTAGATTTCGGCACCACTTCAACCAAGGCCTTTATCTTTTCCCTTGATGAACAAATTCAACTTTTGGGACAGGGACAGGGCGCACCGACCGAAGCGGTTGAACAGGCTTCAACCCAAGCGGGTTTCCGACCCCAGCAAGCAGTCGTCGGCGTCGGTGGAGAAAACTGTTGGTGTCTGACGACCACCGTTCGACTCAATCGTCCCGACCCGCAGAAAGAGATTGAGTCCGAAGAAATCGAAAAACTTAACGAGCAAATTTTCCGCGCTGCTTTGATGCAGGCAACGCCGCAGATGTCCCAATTCCTTGGCGACCCCGAGCTAACTCTTCAGTTGATCGATTCCGATGTTCTCTTTTACAAAACCGACGGTCAAGTTGTCACCGAGCCCACCGGTCAGCGGGGTAAAGTTTTGGAGTGCTCAACCTTTACCGCCTACAGCCCGACCAGCTACCTCGGCCAGCTCTCGGAAGTTTTGAAGGAGTTAGATCTTAATCTCTGGGCGGTTTCCTCATTAATGTCCATCCTCGTTAAAGCTCTGGCCAACACCAGTCCATTGGACTTTAACGCTATTATTCTTGACGTTGGGGGGAAAGTCACCGATGTGGCCATCGTTTTTGGCGGAGGGATTTGGGGGAGTCGCCCCCTCCCTCTGGGCGGAGAAACCTTCACCACCGCCCTTTCTGAACCCTTAGGGCTGGGTCGCGAGGAAGCGGAGGCCAAGAAAATTGCTTACGCCAACCATCAATTAAGGGACGAGGATGTTCTAAAAGTTAGAGAGGGGCTGAAGCCGGCGGTGGAGCTTTGGCTCGCCGGAGTTGAAGCCGCTCTTGCTGATTTTGAAGGCATCAGAACTTTTCCCAACCGGATAATTTTAACCGGCGGTGGAGCCAATCTAGAAGAGCTCAAAGAGGGCCTTGCTACCTACCCTCTGATGCGGGTGCTACCCTTCGCTTCTCCACCAACGGTCGAAGTCCGCACCGATGTGGGTCCGCAAAATATGAAATTGATTGCCAAGGATATTTTGTCTGAACCCTGAGCGCCTGTCCCGAGCGAAGTCGAGGGAAAGTCGAATGGGGGAGAAAGCAATGCTTCTTGAACTTGAACTAACCGACGGTCTTTTTGAAACTCTGGAAAAAATATCCGCAAGCGGCGATTCTTCGAGGGGGTTAGTGTTGACCATCCCCGAGGGCTCTCCTCTTTTTAGCAACTTACTAACTTTGAAAATTCTCGAAAAAGAGGCGAAAAAGCTTGGGGTTGAGCTGCAACTGGAAACCGAAGACTCAAGGGGTAAAAACCTCATCGCCAGTCTTTCCGGTGAGAAGGATGTCCCACCTCCTCCCACTTTTGGCTTCCAAGAGGGGGTTGATATCTACACCGAGGTTGGGCAAGCAGCCGAGGAAAGCGGCCGTAAGTTGCTGGAAATTTTAAAATCTCCCTGGGCAAAAAAGTTGGGTCTGTTCTTGATTGTGGCAGCAGTCGGTCTCGGGGGCATCGCCGCCCTCCTCACCACAATCCCCAAAGCCACCGTCCGGCTGACAGTCAAATCGGAGACGCTCGTTCAAAGTTTTGAGTTGACCGCCAGTCCCAGCGCGACCGCTATCGACCACGAAAAAAGAATCCTGCCGGCGGTTTTAATCGAAGTCGAAGAAAAAGGTGAGCAGAAGGCGGAGGCGACCGGCAAAAAAGAGAAGGGGACGAAGGCCGAGGGTGAGGTTACTATTTATAACTGGACCGACGATGATAAGACTTTTGCTAAAGAAACAGTGGTGACCCTGATCCGGGTCGAAGGGGAAAAACTGAGATTTCTTCTCGATGAAGAGTTGACTATCCCCGCCCAGACCGCTTCCGTTTCGGCGACACCGGAGGAACGAACAACGACCTATACTCCCGGCAAGAAGATGGTAGGGGTGACAGCGGAGAAAGTTGGTGAAGAATACAACATCGAGGCCGGTGAGCAGTTTTCCATCGCCGGACTCTCAACCGACGCTTTCCTCGCCCAAAACCACAACAGTTTTGAAGGTGGAAAAAAAGAGGAGGTTCAGGTCGTTACCAGCGAAGACCAGCAGGGGCTTCTTTCAAGACTCAAAGATGAGTTGGAACGCAAGGCCCGCGAGGACATTCTAAGCCGCACCGTCGGCGACCAAAAGCTGGTTGAGGACGCCATTAGTTATGATATCCTCGGTCAAACTTTTGACAAGGAGGTCGACGAAGAAACCGAAGAGTTTACGCTGACCCTCCGGTTGAGGGGAGGCGCTCTTGTCTATTCTCAAAACCAATTAGACGAGCTGGTTTCCGCGCTACTTGCGGAAAATGTCCCCGAGGATTTTGATCTTTCGGATAAAGATTTAGTGACCGAAGTTAGTGCCGCCAAGGTTGAGGAGGGTGAAGATGGTAAGAAGATGTTGAAAATTTTGACCAAAACTAAGGCCTCGGTTATCTCCAAGGTTGATGAGGATAAGATTAAAAAGGATTTGGTTGGGCGGAGTTTGGACTCGGCACAAAAATATCTGGAATCAATCCCCGGTGTCTCCGCGGTCGAAATCACCGTCTTTCCCCCCCTGCCCGGACCACTGACGAGGATGCCAAGGATTACTTCCCGGATTGACATTTTGTTGAAACATGACTAGAATTAAAATGTGATGAAAGACTGGATTTGGAGAAACAAACTTAATCTGCTCCTTGTCCTCACCGTTTTGGTGATTGGTTATTGGTTGGGGCGGAGACAAACTCCACCAACTTTCCGCACGAGCGTCCAACCTCAAGTGTCGCCAGCTAAAGCTCCCGGTCTTGGTGTTGGGGAAGAGATAGCATTTGAAGAAGGGGCTGAACCTGAAGCCGCCGAAGAAAGTGGTAGCCCCTCCGAGCGTCTAATCATCAAAACCGGCCGGCTTTCTCTTCTGGTCAAGGACGTTCGCGAAGGGGTAGACAAGATGCAAAAATTGGCGGCTGACCTTGAGGGTTTCGTTGTTGATTCCCAAATCAGTGTTGTCGATGAAAAGAAGGGGACTTTGAAAGCTACAGTTACCATCAGAGTTCCGGCGGAAAAGTTTGACGAGGCCTTAGATACTCTCAAGAAAGAGGCGATCAAGGTGACCAGTGAGAGAGCCTCGGGCCGGGATGTAACCGAGGAGTATACTGATTTGCAATCGCGGCTGAGGAATCTCGAAGCGACCGAAGCGCAGCTTTTGAAAATTATGGAGCGGGCGGGGGAGATTAAGGATGTTCTGAGCGTTCAGCAGGAGCTAACGAAGGTTCGCGGGCAAATTGAAACCACTAAAGGGCGAATTAAGTTTTTGGAAGAAAGTGCGGCGATGTCTAGGATTACCGCCCACTTTGCCACCGAAGAGGAAGAACTGCCGATCGTCGAAGAACGCTGGCGGCCGCTGGCCACCGTCAAAGCCGCCCTCCGCTCCCTCATCTCCTTCTGGCAAACCATCGCCGACAAACTCATCTTCGCCCTCGTCTTCTTCTCCCCAATAATCGCTATCGTTTTGATAGTTTGGTTCTTTAGGAAAATTAAGAAGAGAGATTGAGGTTTTTCCACACTCCCGTTCTATTCCACCACAAAAACCGTATCCCCGCCGCGGGCTTTTTCTTCAACTTTAAGACCAATCACCTGGCCCGGCTCGGCCACCTGAACTGACTCGTGTTCGATCTGCATCGAGGTGATACCCTGCTCAAAGTCCGAAGTTGCCCCCTGGATGTGAATCCGGTCACCGACCTTGATCGTATCAGTCGCCTCAACAATCGCCACACCGATGTTGGTATAATAGTGGGTAACTTTACCCACTTCTCTTTCGGCCATCTTTTATCACCTCCTACCACCCCCGACTCGCTCCTCCTCCACCACTCCTCCCGCCGCCAAAACCACTAAATCCCCCGCCGGAAAACCCACCACAGCTTCCCCACCAAGAGGTGGGCAAACCGCGCTGCTTTCTTTCTTTATAATTCTTTGAAAGAATAAAGTCAAAAATCAAACCTAAGATTCCCAGACCGACGGCGGCCAAAACCGAAATTACAACTGATGCCAGAAAGATTCCCGAAACCACCCCCAGAATCGCACCAATGATCCCGCCGGGCCACCAGCGTTTGGAGCGCGCCAAGAACGAAGAAAGATAAGAAAGAAAAATCACTCCGATGACGAAAAGAATCCACACCCCACCATCATCCTCTTCTACCCCAGCTTGTCCCGCTATACCCTCAGATGTGGCGGGATGAACAATTTTAATAACTGCCGCGACCCCTTCGCTAGTCCCCCTATCATAATCGCCCTTTTCAAACTCCGGAATAACATAGTTATCAAGGATGCGCCCACACTTGCCGTCGGTCAGTACCGGCTCCAGACCGTAGCCGACCTCGATTCTCACCTCACGTTCGTTGGGGGCGATGAGAAACAAAACGCCGTTGTCTTCGCTTTCTTTACCAATCTTCCAGTCTTCAAACAGCCGAACGGCGTAATCCTCAACCGTTGTTCCCTCCAAAGATTCGACGGTAACGACGGCGATTTCGATCGAAGAATCCTCTTCGAGTTGGGCTAACTGCTGCTCAAGAGTCTGCTTCGTCCCGGAACTCAAAATGTTGGCGAAATCATTGACAAAACCCTCGGGTTCGGGAAAATCCAAAGCAAAAGCGGGAACGACCTGACCAAACAGACCAAGAAAAGCTAAACTAAAAACAACAAGACGCTTCGCCATCAGAACTCCACCGTCGGAGCAACTTCAGACCCCTCGACCGCCTCGAAGTAAGCCCTTTCGGAAAAGCCGAACATCGGCGCAATCAAACTTCCGGGTATACGCTTAATGGTTGTGTTGTAATCCCTGACCCAATCGTTGAAGCGTCGGCGTTCGACCGCAATCCGATTTTCGGTGCCGGCCAGCTCATCCATCAAACCCATTACTGCCGCATCGGACTTTATCTCCGGATAGTTCTCGATAATGACCAGAAGCCGCGCCAATGCCCCCTCAAGTTCGCCGGCTGCGGCCACTTTCTCATCAACCGTCGCCGCACCAGAATAACGCGTCCGCGCTTCGGCGATGTCCCCAAAAACCTTTTGCTCCTGCTCGAAAAGTCCCTTGACCGCATTGACCAAATTGGGAATTAGGTCAAAGCGGCGCTGGTACTGTGTCTCAACCTGTGCCCACTGACCGTCAATGTTTTGAGATTTGGTCACCAAGCCGTTGTAGAATCCAATGATGGAGACAACGCCGAGGACAACAACCAACCCCAGCGCCCCCAAAATTAAAGCTAAACTTTTCATTCCTCAATCACCTCCGATCCTCCTTTTTCCCCAAATACTTTTTAACCTGCCTCTCAATCTCCTCTCTAACAATATTAATCGCCGTGTGCAAATTCTCCGAAACTTCTTCCGCCCGCAAAAACTTTCCGGGAAGAGGAAGGTTGATTTCGGCGCGATAAATTTCCCCTTTCCGATGATGTCTGCTAGTCAGACCCACTTCAATCTTGGCCTCATCCCAAGTCTTCTGGTCGATAAACTTTTTCAATGATTCAATTTCTCCTTGAATATGCTCTACTAATTCCGGAGTCAGTTCAAGATTATGGCCGTAAATTTGCATTGCTAAAAGTATTCCAACCCCATCGCCTCTTTAACAAGCTTTAAGGTCTCCGCCGCTTCTTTGCGGGCGCGCTTGCTTCCCTCTTTAAGAATTTCTTCAACCAACTCCGGTTCTGATTCAAGCCCTGTTCGCCGCTTCCGGATCGGGTCTAAGAACTCGTTCAAAGCTTCCGCCAGCTTTTCTTTGACCTCAATATCCCCGACCCGACCCTCACGGTAACGGTTTTTGAGGTCTTCAACCTCTTCTTTGTTGGGATTAAAAGCGTCGTGGTAAATAAAAACGGGGTTACCTTCCACGTGCCCCGGATCGGTCGGATGAATCCGCGTCGGATCGGTGTACATATTCATTACTTTTTCCCGAACCGTTTTTTCGTCATCGGAAAGATAAATACAATTCCCCAAACTCTTGCTCATCTTGGCCTTACCATCAGTACCGACCAAAGTCGGAACCTCGCCGATGAGGGGTTCGGGCTCGGGAAAAACTTCACCAAATTCAGAATTAAATTTACGGGCAATTTCCCGGGTTACTTCGACGTGCGACTCTTGATCTTTGCCAACCGGAACCAGGTCAGCCCGCACCATTAGAATATCCGCCGCCTGAAGCACAGGGTAGGTCAAAAGACCCAACGAGGGCTGCTTAATTTGAAGGTCGCGCATTACTTCTTTGAGAGTGGGAACTCTTTGGCAGCGGGGAACCGTAATCAGCATTGAGAAAAGCAGAGAAAGGTAAGCAACCTCAGGGACCTGGGACTGAAGATATATCACCGATTTTTGCGGGTCAATCCCGACGGCCAGATAATCCAAAACCATCTCCCGAACGTTTTCGGAAAGCTTAGCAATTTTTTCTTTTTCTGGCGCCGTCGTCAGCGTATGTAGATCGGCCACAATAAAGAAACACTCATATTCGTCCTGCAACCGGACGCGATTCTTGAGCGAGCCAACATAGTGGCCAATATGCATCCTCCCCGTCGGCCGATCACCAGTAAGAATTCTTTTCTTCTTTGTCATTTTGACCTCCTTCTGATTATACAACAATAAAACACCCGTGATAAAATTTAGAAAGAGGGGCGGACACACAACGTTAACTGGCGTTGTCCGCCCCTCCTTCTCTTACATCTTCGCTGGACGGAGTAACGGCAAGGGGAACCTCCGAAGAGTATCGTAGAACGGCTGCTCGTAGGGATAGATCCTCCCTTGGATATCCAGAAGGATTGTTTCCGGAGCAGTTTCCTCCAACAGTTTGCCTAAAGCAGCGTAGATTACAGCCCGATCCTCAATTGCTTCAGGCTTGATCCGGTGCGCTGCCAAAACTGTCGGGCGATTCTGAAGTTCACGGACCTGCTTAGCTAACTTCTCTGACGTCCGAGCCTCCGCCTTCAACCTTTCGAAGTAAGAGTCGTCTACCGCTTGGGACAATCGTTTTGCATCAGCCCCAGAAACTGCGCACAATCCCTCGAAGTTTTTGGCAAAGAGAGTCTCAACGTTCTCTGGGCTTTTGTCCACAACCTCAGGGTCGATATCCACATAAAGAACGTCGTACCCGAAGGGTAGTGGCAGGTCTCTCAACTTTTCGCTTATAACCGCCGGCGCACGGTATTCTTTCTTATCCCTCCCTTCGCCAATGTCGATGTGACGACCCATGAAGTCCTGTTTGTAGGCCGGACTCGCAAAGGAGACAAACTTCAGGCCCCCTCTCTTGAGAGACACGAACAAAACGTGTCCTAAGCCGATCATGGTCGAGCTGGGAATGTTACAGAGCCGTCTCACATCTAGCCCAACTAGTTGTTGGTAGAGCTTAAGCAATTCTTTAAGCTCTGCTCTCTCCAATCTTCCTCCTTTTTCTTCCAAAACTCCCTTAACGAAGCTGCGGGCTCGGGAAATCTCAATACGGGTTTTTAGACCGAGCTCATCTAGTACGATTTTGACGCCTCCACGTTTACTCATCTTTTTACACCTCCTTCTTGATTTGTTAATCTCCTCTGACATTTTATTTTGAAATGTCTGGCAGGGGCGGTGGGGCTCGAACCCACAACCTACGGTTTTGGAGACCGTCGCTCTACCAAATTGAGCTACACCCCTTCAAAGCAAAAAACCTCGCCACTGTCCACCATCCAAAGATGATAAACAAGGACGAGGTTTCCTCGTGGTGCCACCTTGATTTGTCTAGTCGTCACCGACCAGACCTTAGGGAGTACTTGACAAAGCAGTGATACTCCTGCGGTATGATGACGGTCCGCTTCCGAGTAGGACTACTTGCAACACCAACCGCGTTTGCCCTACCAGCCTGGCACGTTTAACGTGCCGAAGGAGCCCATTCTCCCCTTCAAAGCCTTTAATTAACTTATTGTGGGGGATTAAAGCATATTTTTCAAAAGATGTCAAGTTCGGGTAATAGTTTAGTGGTACGTACCGCTAAACTTTTTAAAAGAGGGTCAGTAAGCTTGCTTGTGATAAACTTTAATTTAAGATGACCACACCTTCTTATCTTAAAATTTCAAAATCCGAGTGGGAGGAAAGAATTGAAAAAGCTTGGGGGCTTTTGAGTTCTTGTCGAATCTGTCCACGAGAATGTAAGGTTGACCGGACGGATAGAAGTTCACCGCAGTTTGGTTTTTGCCGTGTTAAAGACAAGGCGATCGTTACCTCCTTCCATCCCCATCTTGGCGAGGAAAAATGTCTTTCCGGTTGGAAGGGCTCGGGAACCATCTTTTTTGCCTCCTGCAATCTGGCCTGCGTTTATTGTCAAAACTACGAAATTAGTCAGATCAGACTTGGAAAAGAGGTAGAAAGTGAGGAACTAGCAGCAATGATGGTTTCGTTGCAAGAACTGGGCTGCCACAATATCAACTTTGTTACACCGACAATCCACGTTCCGCAGATTTTGAAGGCCTTACCGCTCGCTACCAAACAAGGTCTCAAAATTCCCCTTGTTTACAACACCGGCGGTTATGATTCCGTCGAAACCTTAAAAATTCTTGATGGTGTCATTGACATTTATATGCCAGACATTAAATACTCGGATGACAAAATTGGGCGCAAGTATTCTCTGGTTCCCAACTATTGGCAAAAAGCTCGTCCGGCGATCAAAGAAATGCACCGGCAGGTGGGAGATTTGGTGATTGATAAAAATAGTTTAACGGTCAGGGGGCTTCTGGTTCGGCATCTGGTTTTGCCCGGAGGTTTGGCGGGAACGGAGAAGGTAATGGAGTTTCTAGCCAACGAAATTTCCAAAAACACCTACATCAACATTATGGATCAGTATTATCCTTCCAACAAAGCCCTTCAATACCCCAAACTCTCCCGCCGCATCACCACCGAAGAATACTCCGCCGCTCTAAAAATGGCCAAAGCCGCCGGCCTCCATCGGTTCGACAGAAAATAGTTCATCTACAGTCGTTTGCGGAGTTTTTCCAGTCTTTCTTTGACCTTTTTCTCAAAGCCCTGCTCCGTCGGAAAATAATAGCTGTGGCCACGAAGTTTTTCGGGGAGATATTCTTCCCTGACATAATGGCCCTCAGAGTTGTGGGGGTACTGGTAGCCCTTGCCGTAGCCCAAGTCTTTCATCAACTTCGTCGGAGCGTTGCGGATGTGGAGAGGAATTGGTTCGTTGAGAGTTTCTTTAACATCTTTTTGTGCTTGCAAAAGTGCCGAGTAAGAAGCGTTGGATTTGGGAGCTGAGGCTAAATAAGTTACCCCATGAGCAAGATTGATTTGACATTCGGGCAGGCCGATCCGCTCGCAGGCTGCAAAAACGGAAACGGTTAAGGGTAGAGCTTGGGGGTCGGCGTTGCCAATGTCTTCGGAGGCAAAAATGACCATTCGGCGGGCAATAAACAGCGGGTCTTCACCGGCCTCCAACATCCGTGCCAAATAATACAAAGCGGCATCGGGATCCGAGCCGCGCATCGATTTGATGAAAGCCGAAATCGTATTGTAGTGCTCCTCACCGGCGCGGTCGTAAAGGAGAGGTTTTTTCTCCATCACCTCAGAGATTGTTTTGAGGTCAATTTTTGAATTTGCAGGACTTTGATTTACCGCTATCTCAACCGCGTTGAGCGCAATCCGCGCGTCTCCATTCGAGGCTTGAACCAAAAAATCCAGCGCGTCATCATTAATCTCGACATTGTAATTCCCCAACCCTCTTTCCTTATCCGCCAACGCCCGCTCGACTATCAACCTAATCTCATCCGGAATCAATCGATTCAAAGTGTAAACCCGGCAACGAGAAAGAAGTGGGCCAATCACCTCAAAGGAAGGGTTCTCCGTCGTTGCCCCGATCAGGATAATCGTTCCATCTTCAACATGCGGTAAAAACGCATCCTGTTGGGCTTTGTTGAAGCGGTGGATTTCGTCGATGAAAAGAATCGTTTTCTGGCCGTAGGCCTTCAATCGCTCTCCGGCCTCGGCGACCACCTTGCGGACATCGGCCACGCCGGAGGCAACGGCGGAAAATTGGACAAAATTGGATTGAGTTTCGTTGGCGGTGATCCGGGCCAGAGTCGTCTTTCCCGACCCCGGTGGTCCCCAAAAGATAATCGAGAAAATCTGGTCGTTTTCAATCGCAACCCCCAGCGGTTTTCCCTTGCCAACAAGATGCTCCTGACCTACGAATTCAGCCAGGCTTTGAGGACGGATTCTATCAGCCAAGGGGGTTGTTTCGGGTTTCATTTGGTTGTATTCTAACCCGAAATTTTGAGGCTGTCAACCCTTCTCTGATACTCCTCAAGCACCCGCCGACGAATGTCTTGGGGATGGAAACGGATGATGGAGGGGGTGGTAACCTCGGTTGTTTGTTTAGATCTCATGTATTTAAGTTGCAAACGGTAGGCAAACCTCTCTAAAAGATTTAATAAAAGGTTTTGAGATTTGAGTTGTGGCTTTGAGTTTTGAGTTTTGAGTTTTGAGTTTGTTTTTATCGCGTTCGGCAAAAACTCCTTGACCCACTGATTCGCCTCAAGAAACTTTTGACAAACACCACCTCTGTCAAATACCGGTTTCATCTGGACAATTTCGTGGGCAGTGAAGAGGTCGTGGTCGGGAAACTCGAGGGCTTCTTCGCTAATCATCAAGTTTGGACAGACCATATCTTTAATTTTCCCCGGCCGACGGTACTGCCCAATCAGTCTTAAAAATGTAACAACCAAACCCCGCGTCAACCACAGTCGCTGCGGTGAGGTAATAATCATCAAGTCAATATCCCCGTCCGCATCGCTATTCTCCATCGCTAGTGCCCCGGTGACGCCAACCAATTTTATCCAAGGAATGAGTTTCAGCAGCGAGACAACCTTTCTGGCCTTCTTCAATTTCGGTCCCGACCACCTCTCCCGCTGTTGACGAATCCTAATAATCTCCTCTCGTCCAAGTAAACAATAATACCCACCATCCGCGCTCATCTGCGAGAGCGTTTCTTTAAGAACTTCAATCGTTAGGGGTTCCACCAAGTACTTGTGAATCTCATCAGCCGTCAAAGGGAAGTCGAAGATATCAGCGTAATGTAGTGTTTTGAGGATAGCCAGCTTTTTCATCGAGGATTCGGTTGACGATCGCATCGGCCTCCTTGTTTTTTTCTCGAGGAATATACTGATAGCGGATTGACTCAAACTCCTGCTCCAAAGTTTTGACTTCAAAGATCAGCTTTCTTAGACGTGCCTCCTTGATCTTAAAAACACCGTTCAACTGATTAACGACCAACGAGCTGTCCAAAAAGCAGGTTAGATGCTTGGGATTAAGTCTTTTAGCCTCCTTAAGCCCTTCAATCAAGGCCCGATACTCGGCCTCGTTGTTGGTTGCTATCCCCAAAAACAAGCCGCCTTTTTTAAGAACCTGGCCGTTTTCCGTTTTTATAACAAAACCGATCGCCGCCGGGCCGGGGTTGTTGCGCGAGCCGCCGTCGGTGCAGAGAAGAAGGTTTTCCATCAGAGGGTAAAATATTCTTTCAGAAAAACGTAAAGGAAGGCAAGGAGGGTCCCGGCCAGAATTCCGACCAGCGAATTCAAAACTACTTTTGGTTCGTTTTTTTCCACCAACGGTTCGGGGTTTAAGAGGTCAACCGAAATTGATTTATCCCCCGTCTGATTGAGTAGATTGATTCTCTCGGTGGTCGCCTGAGCTACGGCGATACAGAATTTTTTAGCCGCCCACCCATCCTTTTGTTCAACTTTCAAACTGACTAGCTGGGGTGCCACCTGCCTAATTTTGATGCTGCTTTCAAGCCGCTCCAAACTTTCCTGGTCGGTGGGAAGGTCGGCGAGCTTCGCCGAGGCAAGCAGGATATCCTTACTTTTCAAAAAGCCGACTACGGTTTCGGTAAACTTTTCCGCCGCCTGCTGAGAATAATAACCATCAAAAGTGTAATAATCGGCGCTCGGTTCCGTCGCCTGCCGCTTGACATAGAGAGTTAAAGAGGTGGTGTAGCTTGGGGGGAGCTGTAGAGAGACAAAAAAGGCCAGCGTGCCAAAGGCAGCCGCCAAAATGATAAGAAGGGGCAAGCTTTTCCTGACAATCTTAAGATACTCCCGAAGTTCCATTTCAGTTTCAGGATAACAAAAAAAGCTGGTGGTGTAAAGCTTACGCTTTCATCCTTGAAGCGCCGCCTACTTTAATCTATAATTAGATCAAGAGAGAAAAATGCCTACTAATTCTGTCCCGATTGTTAAAAAGTCTTCTTCGCTGCCCACGATTCTGATTGCGGGTGGGGCCGGGTTTTTGGGCTCCCATCTGGCCGAAAAACTCTTGGAAACCCAGTGCCGCATCGTGGCGATTGACAACCTGGCAACTGGTAGACGAAGCTTTATCCAACCCCTAACCTCCCACCCCCGCTTCGTCTTCATCGACACCAACATCAACAGAAAACTGCCGAAAGAAATTGAGTCCGTCAACTACATTTTCCACCTCGTGGCACTTGAGGTCTATCTTTCCGGGCGCAGAGAAATCAGTTTAGACACCCTTTTGACCAACGCCTTGGGCACCAAAAATCTTTTAAGTTTGGCCAAAAAATCCAACGCCAAATTTCTTTTGGCCTCTTCAATCGATGTCTATCGCGGCCTTATCTCCTCGCAAGATTTAGAAGACTACTTTGGAGCGACTCCCGAAGAGGAGCGGAGATTCGCCCACGCCGAGGCTAAGCGTTTTGCCGAGGCCTTGGTCTGGGAATCTTTTGAAACAGACAAACTTGATGCCCGCATCGTCCGCCTCGGCGAAATCTATGGCCCACGGATGGATCTTAAATCTTCGGGGACATTAGGCCGACTTTTGGAGGAACTCCTAACCGGGCAGGATCTAACCGTCTACGGTGAGGGTTTGGAAAAAGAATACTATACTCATGTTTCCGATGTGGTCCGGGGAATTGTCAAGGCAGCCTTCTCAACGAATACGACCGGAAAAATCTACCCAGTTACGACGCTGGAACCAACAACGCCGCTAGAGCTGGTCTATCTTCTCAAGGAAGTAGTCGGCGAAGACCTCCGCGTGATTTTTAAACCGCCGTTGGAAAAAACGCTGCTAGCCGAGCCCAAAGTTATTGACGGTGAGCAGCAACGGGAATTGGGTTGGGAGCCAAAAATCTCCCTCAAAGAGGGGATTCTGGAGGTTCTTAAGGAGCAGCGGATAGAGGTTGAAGAAAAGCCTGCAACCACCCCTCGACTCCGCTCGGGGCAAGCTGTTGCCCCCAAACTTATTCCCGAAAAGGAGAAAAAGAAAGAGGAAAAGAAGAAGGAAGAAAAGATAGAGACGAAGATGATAAAACTTTCTCAACTCTGGGAGAGGGTCAAGGAGAAAAAACTAACTAGGGCTGTCCCGCTGGCGGCTTTTTTAGCCCTAACCTACTTCGCCTTCTTTCCCGGCCTCAGTTTAGCCCTCAACACCTACTCCGGTTACCGCAAATTGACGAACTTCAAACAAAACCTGAAGGAGCTCAATCTAGAAAAGGCTGAAGAAAACGCGCTGTCCGCCGAGGCAAATTTGAAGTCCGCCGGCCGCAATCTTGAGAACTTAAGCTGGCTCCTCTCGCTTGCTCGCCAAGGCCGGGCAAAGAAGTCTCTCGCACACCTCTTCCAAGCGGGGGCTTTTCTTTCTTCAGCGCTGGGATACGAAACCGGAGGCGTTAAACCTCTCTCCGACGCGGTCTTAAACCTTGTTGCCCAGGACTCAGCCGAACTGCAGACGACAAACCTAAACGAAGCGGCCGCCGCACTAACCGAAGCTCAGGAAAAAATCCTCCTCGCCGAGGCTCATCTTAAAAAAGTTGATCCCAAAATCTTCGGCGGTCGGTTGGAAAAATATTACCTCCTTCTTGAAAACACCACCGCCGGACTCAAGGAGGCAACACCAATGATAAGAACTCTGACCACCACGCTGCCAGAAATCCTGGGGGCTGAGTCGCCGAAAACTTATCTTCTGATTTTTCAAAACTCCAACGAGCTGCGACCAACCGGGGGCTTTATTGGTTCCTATGGCAAACTAATTTTAAGCAAGGGACAAATTGACAGATTGGTCGTCGATGATGTCTACAACCTCGATGGGCTGCTGGAAACCAAGGGTATTGAAATCGAACCGCCGGAGCCGCTAAAGGAGCACCTAGGTGTTTCCCGCTGGCTTCTTCGGGACGCCAACTGGAGTCCGGACTTCCCCACCGCTTCCGAGCAAATTCGAAACTTATATTCGCTGGCGACGGGAGAAAAGGTGGACGGCATCATCGCTTTGGACCTGGAACTTATTCGAAACCTCTTACAGTTGACCGGACCGGTCTACCTGGCCCAGTTTAACGAATCAATCGGCGCCGAAAACTTTTTTGAAAAAACCGAATTCTACTCCGAGGCCGATTACTTTTCCGGCAGTCCCCAGAAAAAAACTTTTCTCTCTCTTCTTTCGGCCAAACTTTTGGAAAAGATTTTAAAGCTAGAAACTCAGGACTTCGGCAAAATGGGTCAGATTATCAGAAACTCTCTCGCCGAAAGACATCTTTTGATCTATTTTCCCGAAGGTGACGTTGCAAATCTTCTCGCTTTGAAAAATTGGGACGGGAGGATCAGAACCTCAGACGGCGACTATTTAATGGTCGTTGATGCCAACGTTGGCGCGACCAAGGCAAATTATTACGTCAAGCGAAACTTAAATTATGCAATTAAAAATGTTGACCGTCAGGGAACTTGGGAGGCCACTTCGACAATCAACTATGTTCACGGAGCCGCTTCCAACACCTGGCCGGGAGGGGCCTACAAAAATTACGTCCGCATTTATGTCCCTAAGGGTTGTGTCTTAAAGAAAGTTGCGCGCAGCAGTGAGGGGGTTGATACCAAGGCGTTAGATATCACCGAGGAAATTGACCAAACCGAGGAGAGCGGCAAAACGGTCTGGGGGACGGTCTTTACCCTGGACGCGGGAAAAAGTTTAAGTCTAACCTTCACCTACGATTTGCCTCTGGAAAAAGGGCTTGACCTCAAAACAAATTCCTACTCCCTTTTGGTGCAAAAACAGCCGGGGACGGTCGCCGACCCACTGACGGTTGATTTTCTGACGCCTTTTGGTAGAACGTTGGTTGAAGCACCAGAGGGGTCCAAGCGAATCGGAGATCTTTGGCGGTACAGTGGGAATCTGCGGGAAGACCGAGAGCTCACTTACACATTGGAGTAAGTTTAAAAACCAACCTAACAATCGGATTGTAATATTTGATAAACGAGCCCGGGTACTCAATTTCTTTTCCCCCAAATTTCTTTTTAAAAATTCCAATTTTTCTAAAGCGTTTGTAGATTTTGTAACGCGGGTCGTAGATTCCCTCCAGGTCAAGCGTGTGACAACCTCTCTTTTTGGCCAATTTGATTGTTTCCCAGACGACGAGATATGGAGCCAGCAGTTTTCTTCCCTCAAGATTCGAGGCGGCGTGGTGGTAGTAGGCAACTTGGTCGTGAAAGAGAATCAAAGCGCCAGCAACAACCTCGGTATTGTGGTAAGCAAAAATTAGAGCGGACTTATCTTTGAACGCTTCGGTCTTCGCCTTCAAATCCACAAACGGCGCTACCCAAAATCTTTTCCTTCGTCCGGTTTCAGAAAGAAGTTTATAAAATTCTTCCAATCGTTGGTCGCTAGGAGCTAAAGAGCTAAAGAGCTGAGTGCTAACCCTGTTCCTCTCCGCCCTCCTCACCGAATACCGAGCATCCTTGGAAAACTTTTCAAAAATCTCCTCTTCACTCGGAGCTAGGTCAACGTGAATTGTGCGGGTCGGGGACAAAGGCCAGGCGTCCGCCTCGAAGTCAGAGAGGAGGGAGGAGGGAGGAGAAAGTAGCGCGGGCTCTAACTTGACGAACAAAGCTCTATGTTTTTTCGCGATCTCATCGACCTCCTCAACCGGTGGGATAACAGAGGGCCTCTGAATCTTCGCCACCGACCCAACCAGCGGAAGTTTCCTAATAAAAATCTTGACCTTCTGTGTTTCTGTCTCTTCCACCAACCAACCCAACTGACCCAAATAACTTGCCCAATTACCCGACTGCCTAAGATCCTCAAAATTCGTCGTCATCGCAACCTCATTTTATCACCAAAAAGAAAGAGGCGGGTGCCTCATGCAAGGTTATCACCCGCCAAACACACCTCCCCTGCCTCAGCCTGTCAGCTCTTCGAGAAGGCTAACAACTTTGGCAAGTCCTGCACCTCCCTCGATCTCTCCGAGAAGGGTTTGAACTAGCTCAACTTGAGCCAACTCACGGCAGCGTTCGCATCGATGTTCGTTCAGAACATCGTGCTTCCAATTCGCTTCTTCCTCTGTCTCCTCCCCCGCCCAGTGAATGGGGCCGGCGGCGAACTGGCTGTGGGGCATGCCAACTGTCCGTTCCACGGAACGTTTGCATATCTGGCAGACACCAAATTGCATCCACCAGCTGGGGGCGGAGACGGAATACCCGGTTGATAGCTTAACCGGATGCCCATTAGGGCAGGTTGCTTCGTCCTCCGCGACGTTAAATGGATATGCGATCCCTGCCTTTCCCTCTACTACCTGTCCTCCCTTGTTCATGAGAATCCCTCCTTTGCTGTATTCCCCCAACGCAGCCATTAGGTTTTGGTACCTCAAAATTGAGGCTTGCGGACACACCCGTTAGATGCTTCCGTGATGTGCATGCCAGGAATACTAGCAGAAGTTTGGTAGTTTGTCAAACGCTAGAGGGTGGGGCTAGAAAACCTCCTTCTTGAAGTTCAGGAGCCACCACCGGAATCGGTCCACCAAAATAAACGGATAGTATAGAAAGGGCTTCAAGACGAGGTCGTAGGCGCCGGGGAAGGTGATGAGCTTTCCACCGTAGCCGAGCTTGAAGCGAGTGAAGCCGTACCAGGGGTCTTTGGGATCGTCGGTCGCTCCCCACAGATCAAAAACTTTGCACCCTAGTTTTTTACCCAACTTAATCGCCTCCCACATCATTAGGTTCGAAGGCATGTAATTTTTGAAATCCGTCGACGAGCCGCCGTAGGGATAATAGAGAGTGTCTTGATACTTTAACAGCATCCAAGCTACTACCGGAGTATCTGGTATCTGGTATCTGGTATCTGGTTGTCTGACGGAGGCGATGAGTAGGTACGCCATTTTTTTCGGGCGCAAAACTTCCCAAACGGTACGGTAATAGTCATCGGGGTGAATAAAAAATCCCTGGCGTTTGGCTGTCTCTTTCTGCAGTTTCAAAAATATCTCCAAGGCTTCCACGTCGTCCCTTTCTTCAACGACCACACCTTTCTTTTGTGCCAAGCGAACATTATACCGCGTCTTTTGTTTCATCCCCGCCAACAAATCTTCTTCGGATTTAGTCAAATCCAAAAGAATTGTTTGCGTCGCAAAAATTGGTTTGGACTTGCGCAATTGTTGAATGGTTAAATGGTTAAATGGTTGGTTCGGTTCAATTTTGATAAAAATGCAGTGGTGTTTTTTTCCGGCTTCTTTCAACTTCTCCCAATCAATCTTCTCCACATCAACCTTGGGACAATATCCAACGTTGAATGGTAAAAAGGGAACGTTGTGGAGAGTAAGCTGAACCTCACCGACTCTGACCGCCGGCGTTCCAACTTTAGTTTTAACTTCTCCCCACTCCGGGGACTGGCAAATGTGTGGTAAATGGCTAAATTGTCTCATTGTTAAATTGTTTTATACAGTTTAATCCACTCTTCAAATGTTAAAGTTTGCGCCCGACGCTTGGGGTCGATATCGCAGCGCTCAAGAGCACTAGCATCAAATTTACTACGCAACATTTTGCGGGAATGCTGAAATCCTCTATGGAGAAATTTTTGGAAATCCTCAACGTCAACTTTGAACTTTGAACTTTGAATTTTGAACTTCACGATCGCGCCATCAACTTCAGGAACCGGCCAAAAGGCAGTTTTGGAAACAACCCTCACAATTTCAACCTCGCCCAAAAGTTTTACAATATTGGAAAGATAAGTAGCCTTCGGGGGACGGGCGGTAATTTTTTCGGCAACCTCTTTTTGGATTAGAAGGACCACAAGAGAAGGTCGAGGACCAAGCGTTAAGAGTTTATGGATCAAAGGTGAGGTTATTTGATACGGAATAGAACCAACCAATTTGTAGTTCGTAAATCGTAAATCGACAATCGTAAATCGTAAAAAATCTTGATTGAGAATTTTGACGTTATCAAAGCCCTGAAGCTCTTTCTTAAGAACGGGAATCAGGTCGCGATCGAGTTCGAAAGCGATAACCTTACCAGCCTGCTTGGCCAATTCTTTCGTCAAAACTCCGGTGCCGGCGCCAATCTCGATCACTGTATCTACTTCCGTCAACTCGGCTGCGGCAACCAGACCGGCAACAACTTTCTGGTCAACCAGAAAATTCTGCCCAAATCTCTTTTTTGGTTTTACTCCCATTCCACTTAAAGCCAATAGATAATCCCCACCACGGACAGGCTCCAGATAATCACGCTCGCCAAGAGGGGGTAGTCGGATAGCAGAACCTTTTCGGGACTCTCGCCTTCCTTCTTTTCGTAAATGACATAAAGATACCGCGCGACGGAATAAATTACCAAGGGGACTGTGAGCATCATCAACTTCGGTCGGGCGATCGTCGCCGGAAGATATGTTTCGAAAAACGGTGTCGCCGGCAGAGGCGAGGTCTGAAAGGCAAACAGGGAATAGCTGATAATGGCATAGGCGGCGGACATCGAAATCGTCGCGTCGAGCAGGGTGTCGGGATAGTGCTCGAGTATTTTTCGCGTCTTAAGACTCAAACCCTCGGCCGCCAAAATCGTTCTCTCACTCCGCCTTTTTCCGAAAGCTAAAAGCAGAGCCAGACCGATGACAGAAAGAACCAACCAAGAAGATAGAGGCACCGGCAAAACCCAGGCACCGGCGAAAACCCTAAGAATAAAACCGAAGGCGATGACCAGGGCATCCAAGATAATCACCTGCCGCAGCCAGAAGCTGTAGAAAATCTGCAGAAGAAAATAAGCAAGAATGGGGAAGAAGAAATAAAACTCTAGGAAAAAGGCAGCACCGAGTCCCAAGGCGAGAAGAATTGCGGCGGCGAACAGGGCGAGTCGGGCGGAAAGTTTGCCGGCGGCGATCGGTCGGTTCTTTTTGAAAGGGTGGCGGCGGTCGCGGTCGGCGTCGATGACATCGTTGATTAAATATACTGCCGAGGAAACAAAACAGAAGAGAACAACCGCCTTGCTAACTTTAGAAAAACCATCGGGCCGAAAAAGCTCGCCCCAGAAAACAAGTGGGGCATAGAGACTCAAATTTTTGAGCCACTGCCGCGGCCGGGCAGATTCTAAGATCAGAAAAGCCACTTGACTCATAGTTGGTTTTCGCATACAATTCACCTCGTTATGCTAGAAACACCACACGCCTTGGTCGGAATGGCCATCGCTGCAACAATACCAAACCCGCTGATCAGCTTGCCGCTGGCTTTCCTTTCCCACTTCGGCGTAGATATGCTGCCTCACTGGAACTGGGAACCCGACGCCCGCCCCCTCAGTCTTCTGGGCATCATTCTCGACCTTATTCTACTAGAAATCCTGATCGGTTACCTTGCTTTCCAATCGCCGTTAAAATTAAACCTTACCGCCGCCGCTTTTTTTGCCATTCTTCCCGACCTTCTCGAAGCGCCGTACATCTTTTTCGGACACAATAACCGCTTCGTCAAAAAACTTTGTGACTTCCAACGCCGCATCCAAAATCGGACTCCCATCCTACCGGGAATCATCACCCAGCTCTTACTCTCCGGACTCTGCCTTTTAATCTTAAAGTCTTGACCTTAGTTTAACAAAAACTTCGGGAGTTTGCTAAGGGGGATCTTCTAAACCAGTTTCAGGCACGAAATTTTCATCTCCACAACCTGTAGACTTGACGACCGATAAACTCTATGCTACTTTAAGTTTGTACTCTAACGGTCTTTCTAAATTGGAAGAAGAGGAGAACTAAAGATAAAGGAGGAGGAAGGTGGGAGAGAAAAGAAAAACGAGAACGGTAGTGGTTCTTGGCATGCTGCTCACGATGGCCTTGCAGCTTACTAGTGTCCTTTGGTGGAAAAAAGAGGTGGATACGGCGCTCCGTAACTTTGAACACCGCGCTGAACTAAGATACTTGCTGCTATCCTATGATCTGCGCCTCTTTGAATACCGGGAGATGGATAGAGGGCTCTACCGCGTCGAACAAGACTTGACAGAGGCGCTGTCAACAGTAGACGCGGGGCTCTGCCGCATGATACTAAGGGATTTGCTGCTATCCTACGATCTGCGCCTGCAGCATCTCGCTTGGAGCGTCGATCATAGGCACGACCTCTCAGAGGAAGAGTTCTCGCGGGTTGTGCGAGAGACACAAGCAAGCTTTAAGGACTATCTTGCGGAAGTGCGAGAGATCACTCCAGCCCAGGGCTTAGAAGATGTGCACGGCAGTACCCTGGAATTAGCGACCGAAGCAGTTTCCTTAGCCAATGTGGCAGAGCGGTGTGCCAAGTGGCCAACTGTCTGCGAGGAGAAGCTTCAAGCTCTCGATGAGGATCTCCAAGAGACACAGGTTAGGCTGGAAGAATTACAGCTGTATGCTGAATGAACCACGGGGTGGATGGAAGTTCGTCCGGAAGCTACCGAACGCCATCCGCCCCACTTCTTTTTCTCCAAAGTTTGACGCGAAAACTTTCCCGTGCTGGTATTGGGATCAGTATTTATCATCTCCGCCTGGTTTTTTAGTGTGTTGATAACAAGGAGAGTCAAGCATGAATCCTAACGATATCTATCTTTTTTACATTGCCTACTCTTCTTGAAAAGAGTCGCCCCAAAAAGTAGTCTTTAAAGTATCATCACCCAGCTCTTACTCTCCGGACTCTGCTTTTTAATTCTGAGGCCGTGAGACCAAATAATTGGTTAAAGAGCAACCCAACCACAAAAACGGTCATAATTGCCAGAAGTTTCTTCCAGCCGGTCAAAAAGAAGGCAACCGCTCCCAAAAGACCACAAAGCCCCCACTCCAAAAGAACAACCTGACGAACGCTTAGACCTTTCTCCAGCAGGCGGTGGTGGAGATGTGTTTTGTCCCCTAGATACAAAGGTTTGCCCTTGCGAAAACGGCTCGTCAGGACAATCAAAGTGTCAAGTATCGGAAGGGCCAAAACCAGCAGGGCGGTGGCAATTTTTCCTCCACTGTAAATTGCTAGGGTTGCCACAAGAAATCCCAAAAGATACCCCCCGCTGCCCAGAAGAATTTTGGCCGGGGAAAAGTTGAAAGACAAAAAGCCAAGCAGTACTCCTCCCAAGATTAAAGAAAGGGTCGCCGTCACCGGCGTGTGAAACCTTAACGAAATTCCCAAAATTACTGCGGCGGCAATCACCCCCACACCAGCGGCTAGTCCGTCCAGACCGTCTAACCAATCAACTGTGTTGATTAAGGCAAAGACCCAAACCAGAGTAAAAAGATCAGCCAGCACTGTCAGGTGGTAGGTGAGCCCCTTGATTTCAAACGGAATCTGCCAGATATCCAATTGAAAAAATTTCGGCCCGCCCAAAAACGAAAGAGGGTTGGTGACAAAGCTAATTCCCAACCCTCCTAAAACCAAAGTCAGAGTGGCTAAGACATGGGTTATGCCTAGCGCTAGCGGTGAAAGATTAAAGACATCATCGATTGCTCCGACTACCGTCAACAGCAATCCTCCCAAAAGGAGAGCTGTAAGATTCTTGTTCAACGGCAAAAAAATTAGGGTAGAGATTGCAAACGAGAGGAAAATGACAACCCCACCGAGCCGCACCAGCGGACGGACATCAACATAAGGACCGTGGGGGCGGTCAATCAGTCGCAGGCGCTTGCCCAGCTTAATCAAAAGAGGGGTCAGGCAAAGAGAAAAAAGAAGCCCAACAAGAAATGGGTGCAAAAGATTGAGAGCCGAGGTTGAAAACCTAAGACCCGGACCAACAAGATTAACGATTCTCAAAGCAGAGAGCGTCAAAAGACTTAAGCTGGCTAAACTTAAAAGAGCAAACACCTGGGCCGCGGTTCCCTCACGCTTTCTTAAAAGAGCCCAGTAAATCAAAAAATTTATAGCTAGCACCGCAAATCCCAAGCTGGGAATCAGATAGAGGTTTTTCGGCGCAGAGAGGCGAAGCGTACCCCACTCCCTGGTATACCAAAGAGGGACCTCGGGCGGAAGAGAGGAGAGACCTGAATAAACTGTAAAAGCCGCGATAAGAATTAAGAAAAAACTTCCCGCAAAAATCACGGCCGGCGTTTTGCTCATACCTTTTCGGTTACCTTATACTCCAGATATTTTCCTAGCATTAGCCGGGTGTGGGCGTCGAT
Source organism: candidate division WWE3 bacterium (assembly GCA_030619715.1). Classification (GTDB taxonomy): domain Bacteria; phylum Patescibacteriota; class WWE3; order JAUXAW01; family JAUXAW01; genus JAUXAW01. The sequence continues at coordinate 10,938 of JAUXAW010000005.1, read as the reverse complement.
GGCGGGGATGACCGAAAACAAAAGACCAACGGTTGGTGAAAGGAACCAATCAAAAAGGGAGATTGCCAGAAGTTTTTTCTTGCTGTATTTTTTGGGGTGTTTGGGCCGCATCAAGATATCAGCCGCAACTAGGGCGATAGTAAAGACAAAGCAGGACTTAAAAATCAAACTAGAGATGCGCGGCAGATTGTGGGCCAGGACTGTCTGGCCAAAAGTGGGATTGATCAAAAGGGCCACAAATGAGCCGAAAGGAATAAACGATTTCGCCGCCCAGAGAAAGTGGAAATCGGTCAGGATGAATAAACGGTAGAGACGCTTAGCCAGTGGGATTTCCGAATGCCTCAAAGTTTCTTTGAAAACATAAGGGTCGTCGGAAGCGCCGTAGGCCCAACGGCGGACTTGCTGGTAGTGGTTTTTAATACTCTTCCAAAAAGTGGTTGACTCGGCGGCATCGGCCGATGTTGGCAAAAAGACGGGCAGGACATCAACATCTCCCCCGTTGTTGAAGAAACATTTATAGAAAAGGTGGTAATCTTCGGGGATAACTTTCGTCCCCCAATACCCCGCCTCGTGGACCATTTTTAGAGAGGTGGTGTAGGTCGAGTAAGGGTGGAGGTCCTGTGGTGATGCCATCCTCCCCATTTCGATTACGCTCGCCGTCGCACTTCGGATCCGCACCGGTAGAGTCACTCGCCAGAGATTGTTGTAGAAAACAATTGGGGATTGAAAAAATCTCAGGTGGCGCAATCTTTTGGGTAGAGACAGAACTTTATGGGTAACACAACTTAGATAGCGAGAATGCAAACGAGCATCAGCATCGTTCGAGGTTACATAAATGTAATCGAGGTCGTAATCCAATTCGTCGACTAACTTTTTCTTGGCCCACTTTCCCGCCCAGGCCATGTTTGAGGACTTGCCCACAACCTCCCCTCCGATACGTGGGTGGAAAGTTGCCCAGATGTTGCCGAACTTTCCCTTGAATTCAGAAAGCAGGGTTTCGACATTCTCTCTCCCAAACTCCCCAGCAAATTCCTCCATCGCCAAGACAACATGTATTTGTTCTTTGATAAAAGTCTGCTTCGTCAAATTATTAAGGGTGTTCCGCAAAGTGCTCAACGGCTCCTTGCAGAAGGGAATTATTACCAGATGTTGAATTTTTTCAAAATCTGAAAAGCTTTTGCAGTCAGCCAGCCAATCACGGTTCGTATCTTTCTTGACCCGCTTGTAGGAAACAATAATTCCGCGACCGATACGGGCGGATTGGAAAAACCAATAGAGGGAAAAGAAGATAACCACATAGGCCATTATTTCCGGAAAGAAAAGTCCGGCCCAGACGGGGGAGGTGATGAAGGTCCAGGTGATCACCCCCGGCACAATCTCCAAAGATCTCTGTATCTGCCGATTATACTTCTCCACAAAATTTTTCATCATTACTTAATTCTAGGGAACAACGGCTCAGCCGAACGGATTTCCGGACCGGCAAAGCGCTTTTGGATCTTTTTTGCCGTTTCCGGCAGAAACGGCTCTAGCAAAACTCCTATCTTTCTGATCTCCTCGATCGGAAAGCTTAGCACATCTCTAAGTTTAGCACTTTTCAGCTCCCAGGGCTTTTTCTCATCAATAAATTTATCAAGTTTGGCAATTTTTTTCCAGATCTCCTCCAAGGCCTCATTAAATTTGTACGCATCCAACTTTTCGTTCTCTTTTATACACGACCGTGGTTCACTAAGAACGAATTTTAATTTCGACTTTTCACAGAGTTTCGCTACCCGCGAGACCAAATTTCCAAGCCCGTTAGCAAGGTCGGCGTTGTAGATTTCCTCAAATCGCTTCACAGAAAAATCACCGTCGGTGAAAAGAGCCCCTCGCTTGAGTAAGTAATAACGCAGCGCTTCCGTCCCGTATTCGTCAATGATCTCAATCGGGTTAAGAACATTCCCAATCGTCTTGGACATCTTTTGACCTTCGACGGTAAAAAATCCGTGAACCAGAATCTGTTTGGGAAGGGGAAGTCCAGCGGAAAGCAAAAACGCTGGCCAGTAGACGGCGTGGAAACGGACGATATCTTTTCCGATGACGTGAACGTTCGCTGGCCAATACTTGTCAAACAAAGATTCGTCCTCGCTACCGTAACCTAAGGCGGAGATATAGTTGGTAAGAGCGTCGTACCAGACATAGATTGTTTGCGAGGAATCATCGGGAACGGGAATTCCCCAGGGAACCCTTTTTCGATCGCGAGAAATACTTAAATCTTCAAGCCCCGAGCGGATAAAACTCAAAACTTCGTTTTTTCTGCTCTCGGGAATAACACGAAGTTCGTCGGTGGAAATTAGTTCCTCTAATTCCTTTTGATATTTTGAAAGCCGGAAAAAATAATTTTCTTCGCTGACTTTCTCCGGCGGCTTCTGATGAACTGGACAAAGTCCCTCCTTAAGGTCTTTCCCGGTCACAAACGCTTCACAACCGACGCAATAAAGCCCCTCATATTTCTTTTTGTAAATGTCTCCATTCTCAATCGCCTTTTGCCAAAATTCGTAGACTCCCGGCCAGTGCCTCCTCTGATCGGTGGTGCGAATGAAATCATCGTTGCTTATTTGAAGTCTTTCGAGAAGCCCTAAAAACTCGTTGGTGTGTTTTTCGACAAAATCTTCGACGGGAATATTTTGCTCCTTGGCAACCAAATAATTTTTGTGAGCGTTTTCGTCGGTGCCGGTCAGAAAACGGGTGTCGTCACCGAGCAAACGGTGGTATCTAGCAATAACATCGGCTTGGACAAACTCCAGCGCCTGCCCAATGTGCGGCGAGGCGTTAACATACGGAATCGCCGTCGTCACATAAAACTTCTTGGTCACAATGGTTCAATTTTACCACAGCCGTCGGAACACGAGGAGAACCGTCGCCAGGGCTGAAATCAGAAACGCATTGCGGAGGGAGATGCGAAAGATGGAGCGGAGGTCGTCGTCGGTGACGAGGGGGCCGAGGGCGGTAAAGGTTTTGGGTTTAAAAAAGAATTTTTTGTGGACGAAGAAAAGTAACACTGAGAATACTGAAAACATACTGAGAAAAAACGTGACGAGGAAAAGAACTACCGAGACGGTTTTGTCAGGACTAAGGTTCAAGACCACATAACCGAAGCCGGCCAGTGATAACAGAGCTAAGATAAAGATGGGGAGCATCCATTTAGCCATTTGTGCTAAAATTGTAGCACAATGGCCAGCGAAACTATCCTGATAATCGGGCTTATTGTCATCGGCTTTGCCGCAATCCTCTATCTTCTACTCCGCCCCAAAAAGGAGGACGAGACCCAGAAAGTTCTTCTGGAGTGGCTCAAGGAGATGCGCGGCAGTTTGGATCAGAACTTAGGTAATGTCCAACGCCAGCTTCAAAGCCAAAGTGCCGATCTGAACCGCAGACTGGACAACGCCTCTCGGGTCATCGGCGGCGTTCAAAAAGAGCTGGGAACAATGAGCGAGATGGGAAAGAGGATGAAGGACCTCCAGGAGTTTTTACAATCCCCCAAACTGCGCGGTGGAGTCGGGGAAAAGGTCTTAACCGATACTTTAAGACAAATCCTTCCCCACGACCAATTTGCCACCCAGTATAGTTTTCGCGATGGCAGTATAGTTGACGCGATCATCAAAACCGATCAGGGAATCATCCCCATCGACTCCAAGTTTCCGATGGAAAACTTCAAAAAAATGGTCCGCGCCGATTCCGAGGAGGAGAAGGAACGTCACCGTCGGCTCTTTGTCCGCGATGTCAAAAAGCACATTGACGAGATTTCCAAGAAATATATCCTTCCCGCCGAAGGGACGATTAACTTTGCTCTAATGTACATCCCTTCGGAAGCGGTCTACTACGAGGTTGCCGTCCAAAATGAGGAGCTCGACGAATACGCCTACCGTCGCAAGGTTACTTTTGTTTCTCCCAACACCTTTGCCTATTTCCTAAAAATCCTTCTTCTAGGTCTGCAGGAAAAGAAGGTTGCCGAGAGCGCCCGCCAAATCCTTAAAGTTTTAGATTCAATCCGGCAAGAATCAACAAAGTTTGGGGAGAGTCTTTCGGTTCTTTCAACCCACGTCACCCACGCTAAGAGTGCGATGGATAAGGTTTCTTCGGAGTACCAAACCTTCTCGGGAAGGATTGAGGCGGTTAAACTTTTACGTGCAGAAGGCGATGAATAAAAATTTTAAACTAATTCTTTTTGATACTGGGCTCTTGGCAGCAAGTGCTGCTCTTTCTCTGGCCTTTGGGCAGGGGTTCGCCAACGCTAATCTCGACCTTGTGGTGACTTTGGAAGGACTGAATACTTTCTTCCTAATTGGACTGACTTTCGTTTTCCTGGGAATCACCAGCTCGATTGTTTCTTTCTTCAGTCCTGGATTTAACCGCCTGGCAATAAGTTTTTTGGTCGCCGGATTGGCGTTTTTCGTTCCTCTTAGAGGGATTGGTAACCTTTTTGTTCGTCTCGGCCTGACCGCAGTTTTTATCTTGGGCCTTTTTGTCTTTGCCAAGTTCGCTCGCTCGGATAACGAGAAAATCCTAAAATTTTCGGTTCACAAAGTATTCTTCCCCTCATTGCGAACGCTAGGAATTTTGCTAAGCATTCTTTTCTGTCTCGGCTTCTTCTTCTCCTACCGCAGCCGGGTTGAACAAGAGGGGTTCAAAGCACCGGAAGCGCTAATTGACAAAATTATTGAGTTTACCGGGCGTAGCATGCTCGAGGTATTCACTCAAGAAATTGCCAGCACCAGTAAACTACCTGACCAAGAGGCGGTTTTCGAGGAGATTCCAGAAGAACTTGGCGAGGCGGGGTTGATAAAAACTCTAGAGGAAGAGTTCGGAATAAAAATCGATCGCGTGCCCGAAAGCACCGCCGACCTTCTCTCAATGGTCAAACCGGCACTGAGGGATAAAATTGTCAGCCAAATCGAAGACACACTCGCTCCCTACACACAGTTTATCCCCCCACTGATATCAATCTCGGTTTTCTTAAGCCTTCTTCCGCTAGCCACCGTTGGAGCCTTCGCCGTTATTCCCGGTCTAGCTCTCACCTTCAAGATTCTTGAAGCGTTAAAGTTGATCGAAGAAAAAACCGAAATGGTCGAAGTCAAACGCCTCATCCTCAGTTAAAATGGACTCTGTGGAAATTTCTCTTAATCCCGAACAGAAGAAGGCCGTCGAGCATACCGGCGGACCGATTTTGGTGGTGGCCGGGGCAGGGACGGGGAAGACAAGAGTCATCACCGAAAGAATTAAGTGGTTGATTGAAAATAAAAAGGCCAGGCCCTCGGAAATTTTAGCTTTAACTTTTACCGAAAAAGCCGCTGGAGAAATGCTTGATCGCATTGATGTAGCGATGCCTCTGGGCTACGAGGAGCCTTGGCTTTCGACTTTTCACTCCTTCGCCGAACGTATTTTGCGTGATGAGGGTTTAGAAATTGGCCTTGACCCGGCTTACAAAATTTTGACTCCCCCCCAGGCCTGGCTTTTTGTCCGGCAGAATCTTTTCAAATTCGATCTTAAGTATTACCGACCGTTGGGAAATCCGACGAAGTTTATTTCGGCGATGTTGACACTGTTCTCTAGAGCCCAAGACGAGGACACAGCGCCCACGGACTTCGTCCGCTGGGCTAAGCTCAAAACTCAAAACTCAAAACTCAAAACTGACGAGGAAAAGGAGACCGCCGAGAAATATCTAGAGCTTGCTAGGGCCTATCAGAATTATCAAAACTTAAAAATCGAAAATAGTTATCTAGACTTTGGAGATTTAATTTCCTGGACATTAAAATTGTTCAGAGATCGACCGTCGGTTCTCAAGAAGTACCAGAAACAGTTCAAGTATATTCTCCTTGACGAGTTTCAGGACACCAATTACGCCCAGTATCAGCTGATCAAGCTTCTGGCCCCAACGGATAGCAATCCCGAACTAATGGTCGTCGGTGACGATTCACAGTCAATTTATAAATTCAGGGGCGCCTCTGTCTCGAATATTCTCACCTTCCGAAAAGATTACCCACAGAAAGAGACTGTGGTTTTGACCAAGTGTTACCGCTCCCCCCAAAAAATTCTGAATCCTGCCTACCGTCTAATTCAAAATAATAACCCTGACACCTTAGAAGTTAAGCTTGGAATTGACAAAAACCTCGTTAGTCAAAAAGGCACCGGTGTTGAACCCGAGATTATTCATACCTCAATCGGTGAGGATGAGGCAGAGGGGGTGGTAGCGAAAATCTCAAATCTCAAATCTCAAATCTCAAACTTTGATTGGAGAGATTTTGCGATCCTCGCTCGGGCTAATAACCATCTTGATCCTTTCGTCGCCGCTTTGAAACGCCACGGAGTTCCTTACCAACTAATTGGCAATCGCGGGCTTTTTGACCAGGAGGAAGTTCGGGATGTAATCGCCATCCTCAAAGTCCTAGCTGATCCTGAAGACAACGTTAACCTCTATCGCCTCCTCAATATTGATGTTCTCAAGATAGATCCCCAAAAGATTGCAAATCTCTTAAATCTGGCGCGGCGAAGGCGGGAGAATCTTTATTCTGTTGTGAAGAAAGGTAACGACACCGAGAAGCTAATTTCCCTAATTGAGAAATTCAGAAAAGATATCGCCAAAAAACCGGTCACACTTCTTACTTTTAACTTCCTCAACGAGATTGGTTACGTCAAGCCGTTGCTTGAGGAAGAGTCAATCGAAAATATGCTCAAGATTAAAAACTTGAATCTGTTCTTTGACAAAATTAAAGAGTTTGAAACCGAGGCGCCCGAGCCGAATGTAATTGAATTTGTCAACTATCTTGACCTGCTGATGGAGGCTGGAGAAAGTCCGGCTCAGGCCGAGATTGAAGATATTGACACCGTTAATCTCCTAACCGTTCACGCCGCCAAGGGTCTGGAATTTCCCGTCGTCTTTCTCGTCAACCTCGTCTCTGACCGTTTTCCGACCCGTAACCGCAAGGATTCGCTGCCGCTGCCTGACGCATTGGTCAAAGAAATTTTGCCCGAAGGGGACGCTCACCTCCAAGAGGAACGTCGTCTTTTTTACGTCGGGTGCACCCGGACGAAAGAAAGGTTGTTTTTAAGCTGGGCGGATAATTACGGCGGCAAGCGGCAGAAAAAACCGTCGGGATTTATTAAAGAATTAGGAATGACGGATCAAGAATCAAGAGCGGAAACCAAACCACTCACATTGTTCGACTTCAAACCTCAAACCCCACCTATACCCTCTACCCTCTACCCTAAACCCCAGTCTCCTCGTTTCGTCTCCTACTCCCAACTCGAGACCTTCTCCCAGTGCCCATTGAAATATAAATACAGATATGTCCTGCGGCTCCCGACCCCACCGAGCCATGTTTTATCTTTTGGTCAAACGATTCACCGCACACTCCGAGACTTTCACCGCGAGGATTTATTCAAGAGTCAAACCAACCTCAACCGGCTACTTGAACTTTACCAACACCACTGGCTGCCGGAGGGGTACGAGTCTAAAGAACATCAACAGCAGCGGTTTGAGGAAGGTCAAGAAGTTTTGAAAAAATACTTTAACAAACACAAAGAAATTCTGGGTGAGCCAATTCATTTGGAGAAAAAATTTATTCTAAAAATTGGTCCAACCCAGCTGATAGGTTCAATCGACCGGGTGGACAAACTGCCTGATGGCGGCTTTGAAATCGTCGACTACAAAACCGGAAAAGTCAAAGAACAAAAATATGTGGACAAAGATACCCAGCTTTCAATCTACGCTTTGGGTTCCAAAGAGGCGTTGGGAATTGAGCCAAAAAGTTTGGCGCTTTATTTTGTTGGAGAAAATAAAAAAGTCTCAACCACCCGCTCGCCTGAACAGCTTGAGAAAAAGCGTCAAGAGATTACTCAAAAAATTGAAGAAATAAAAAGTAGCAACTTCGAACCCAAGATCTCAGTGCTTTGTAAGTGGTGCCCCTACCAAACTCTCTGTCCCGCCTACAGGCGGGACCTGATTTGAATTTGATGAGGTGTTATGATTAAGTGTGGGGTTGATTTGGTTTTTATACCCGAGTTTGAAGAAAGAGCCCGGAGGGGTGGAGAGGGGTTTTTACGCAAGATTTTTTGGGAAAGTGAGCTGAAGAATACCGAAAGTTCTCATCTGGCGGGGATTTTTGCCGCCAAAGAGGCGGTTTTGAAAGCGCTGGGGTTGCCAGCCGGAAGTTGGGATAAAATTGAGGTTTCTTACCAAAAGAGCGGCAAGCCAAGAGTCAAGGTCTTGGGTAAGAAGATTAAAAACTGCGATTTGAGCATCTCTCACGCCGGAGATTACGCCATGGCCGTTTTTGTGGGAGAAGTATTATGACCGAGACCCGTGGGGAGTTTATTAAAAAAGCGGCGGAAAAATACAAGGATAAAACTGCTTTTGAAATCAAAAGGGGAATAAGAGTTGATCGGTTTTCTTTTTCCCAAATGCATGATTTGGGATTGCGCTTCGCCACCTTTTTAGAGAGAAAAGGGGTTAAAAAAGGGGACAAGATAGTAATTCTGGCCCCCAACATGCCGGAGTATGTTTTAGTTTACCTTGGCAGTTGGATTGCCGGTGTGGTAGTTGTCCCTCTAGATGTCAGGACTAAAAGGGAAACGGTTGAGAAGTTTGTCAGATTAACCACGCCCCAGCTTGGTTTTACCTCAAAGTATCTGCCCCATCCTTTCGCCGGTTTTGGTTTTAGGACTTTCTTTTTGGAGGATTTGGTTGATCAGATAAAGAGTCTCCCCCAAGCAAAACCTGGTGAGGTCAAAGGGAAAGATATTGCCGAGATTGTTTTTACTTCGGGAACCACCGGGACTCCCAAGGGAGTAGTTTTGACCCACAAAAATTTTCTTTTTGATACCGAAAAAGTGCTCGAAGTTTTTCCTTTGGACAAAAGCTGGCGGATCCTTTCCATTCTGCCCCTAAGCCACGCCTTTCAGCAGGTGGTGGATCTTCTGGCCGGCTTTGCCAGTGGAATTAAGGTTATCTATCTTCCGCGTTTGAATACTTTGACCCTCAAGAGAGCTTTAAAAAAACACCAAATAACCTGCATGGCGATTGTTCCCCAATTTCTTTCTTTAATGTTGAAGGGCATCAAAAGTGAAGCCGAAGAGAAGGGAAGGCGGGCTCAGTTTGAATTGGCCCAAAAGATAGCCCCCGCCTTACCTCTGTTTTTAAAGAAACTTTTGTTTAGGGAAGTTCACCAAGGTTTGGGGGGGGGATTTAAGTTTTTTGTCTGTGGCAGCGCCCCCTTAGATTTAAAGTTAGCCCAAGCCTGGGAAAACATGGGGATTAAGATTTACGAAGGGTACGGGGCAACGGAGATGACGGCGGGGGTGACAATCAATACACCAAAGGTTCAGAAACTTGGTTCTGTGGGGAAGGTCTTACCGGGGATGGAGGTAAAGATTGATCAAGATGGAGAAATTTGGGCCAGGGGAGAAAATATCTCGCCCGGTCACTTTAAAAATCCTGAAAAGACTAGGGAAGTTTTTGTTGGGGGTTGGTATAAATCGGGGGATGTAGGGTTTTTTGATAAAGAGGGGTTTTTGCACATTTTGGGCCGCACCGCTTTTAAGATTGTTTTACCCGATGGAAGAAAAGTTTATCCTGAAGATTTGGAGAAAAAACTAAAAAGTCATCCACTAGTGGAGGGGGCCTGTGTGGTCGGGGTAAAGAAAGAGGAAGGAGAGGTAGTCCACGCGGTCATCATCACCCCAAGACCGAAGATGCTTGACCAGATTGTGAGAGAAACTAACAAAAACTTGGAGGCCCACCAACAGATTTTGGCGGCCAGTGTTTGGCCCAACGAGGATTTTCCCCGCACTCCGGTTTTGAAGACTGACCGGAAAAAGGTTTTGGAGGTGGTGAGCAAGGAAAGGTTCAAAGTTAAAAGTTCAAAGTTAAAAGTTCGGGTGGAGGAGAAAGAAGCTAAAGATGAATTGGTTGGGATTTTGTCCGAAGTAAGTCAAGTTTCGGCTGATAAGATTAGTGAGAGAGGTAATTTGGGGAGTGATTTAAAACTTGATTCTTTGGGAAGAGTGGAGCTGGTTTCTTTAATCGAAGAGAGACTGGGAGTGACCGTTGAAGAAGAGAAAATTTCGGCCCAGACCACGGTCAAAAATTTAAGAGACTTAATTGAGAAGGGAGAAAAAGTTGAAAAAGAGGAAGTTCCCCTTTGGCCATTTGAGAAATTAGCCGTTGGGGTGAGGGGTTTTTTACAGCGTTTTCTTGTTTTCCCCCTCCATGGTCTCTTCGTCAAGATTGAGGTTAAAGGTAGAAAGAATTTGGCTCAAGTCAAGCCCCCGGTGATTTTTATCTTTAATCACTTAGGTCCTCATGATGCTCTTTGTCTGCCTCGAGTTTTGCCAGCCATTTTGAGAAAAAGATTAGTCCTCCTCGCTGATAGCCTGAGCTGGGGGATGTGTGGCGGGATGTTGGGTTCTCTGGTTCAGCTTTTAGGAGGAGGGCTGGCGATTTCCTATCAGAGGAAGGTCAAACGGGCCGGGTTAGAGAGGGTGGGGGAACTGGTAGCCGATGGGTTTTCGGTTGCGGTTGCCCCAGAAGGAGGATTTAGCAAAACTGGGGAGCTTGGAAAGTTTAAACCGGGAGCGGGAATGCTGGCCGTTGAGTTGAGATTGCCGGTCGTACCCATCAAGATAAGTCCAAATTATCAGGAGATTTTCCACCCCACTCCTTTTGGCCGGTGGCAGAACTATCTGCCCAAGAAAAGAGGGAAGGTAACAGTGACCATCGGCAGGCCCCTGTCTTTTCCCAAGGACATCTCCTATTTCCGAGGCGAAGGCGAGGAAACAAGATTCTCGAGCGAAGCGAGAGGTTCTTATATTGAAGCGACGGAAAGAATGAGGGAGGAGATGGAGGAGATGTGGTAAGATAGGTTGCTATGAAATTGACGGCGAAGAAGCGGGAAATATTGGGAA
>JAUXAW010000034.1 GCA_030619715.1 candidate division WWE3 bacterium | reverse complement strand
CAAAGTTCGTTTCCCTATCTTTTTTCGACGAGGAGAGGGACACGGTTAAACTCGGCGCGCTGTCGGGCCCCGGACCTTCTTTGTTAAGAAAGGTATCAGAGATGTTAAAAATAGAAAATCTATTTCGCCACGGGTTCCCGGCCAGCAAGTGTCCAAGTTTTCAGGAGTTCTTAAAGAAGAAGGAGAGAAAACCCGTCATCCTCAGTGGCTTTCACGAATTCACCTTCGGATCGTTCAATAAAAGGATATGTAGTCTAACCGAAAAAATTGGGGGCTTTAAGGAGATAGTGGCGATTCCGTTACTGAAAAATGAAAAGGTGGAGGGAATTTTAGGTTATTTGTTTCCTACCAAGGAAAAGCGTGACTTTGCCCCACTACTGATTTTTGCAGACCTCGCATCTCAAGCTTTAGAAAGATCAAAAATGTTTGAAGAACGGTTGAAAAAAGGGATGGTCGCTATATTAAGCGAATGTCTCGCAGGAAACATTATTAGAAAGTTCGGCGTTAGAATTCCAGTGGGAGAGTTAGGTTCGCAAGAGATTTTAGGACAGCTGGCTGACCTTGCTACTAAGCCTCCGCCCCGGAATTTATTCAAACTATTAGTCATCGGGACACGCATAGCTCTCAGTCAAGAGGGAGTTGAGGTGAGCGAAGTAGAGATTCGTGAATTCTTGGCCCCAACCATCAGAAGATCCCTCCAGGGAATTTTCGGACTAGCGAGAGAATTTCGCTGGGATATCCCGTCTGAATATAAGGAGTTTGAGAAGGAGCTTGCAAATTTCGAAGCGCCGACAACCAAAGCAGGGGGGAAGGCAACAAACATTCTAAAGAGGCTATATCGTTCCTCGAAGACCATTAGGCATTTCTAGACATCATGCTAATTTTTTTATTCTTTACCTCTCAATTGCGGCTCTTACCCCCATACCAAGGCTTGAAAAGTTCAAGTCCGGCGGCGGGCCCACATTCCTTGGGCTATTATTGTTTCGATAAGGGGCGAAACAACTCCATTCCACGAGCCCCCGATAGAGCGTCTAGATACAATAGTAAAACCGGATAGGAGCCCATAACTTGCGAGATCCATTCGGATTCGAGAAAGGGGAGTATCATGCCCAAGGCTCAGGAAGTGTTCAGGGAATTGGAGGAGGTGGAGCAGCACCTCCGAATCACTGAGCGCAAGCTTCATCGCTTGATGGAGAATAGTCGGTCATATACGAAGAACAAGCTAAGGTTTGGGTTCGCGACATGGGTCTTCGGCCTTTCGGTTTTCTTTTTAGCGATCGTGGCAATGAGTACCGAACTTTTTGGAGGGGCTCCGCTGACTTGGACCTCCATGCTCGTGGGAACCCCCTTACTCGTGGGAGCCTCCGCAGCGCCCGTGACGATGACGGCCGTGTCGGCCCGCAAGTTTGACGCCAAGATAAAGCGCCTCAGGCGCATCCGAAGTGGCCTAGCGGTGAAGTACCAGAGAGCCCTCTACCAGTACCAGAGGGCATCCCTCCAATATTTGAAGAAGGCGGGTTCTGCTGGGTAAGATAAAGTGTTTCGTAGAAATGGTTTTCTAGGCAGTAGTTCAGTTTTATGTCCAAAAACCGATTTAACCAAAGCACCCAAAATCACTTGCTGCAATCCGCGGGGTCACTCCTTCAACCCGCCTTTGTGGTTTCTTCCGAGATACGCGCGGCATATCGCTGATATAGGTTCCCACCACGAACTATTATTTTTTTACCTTGCCTCCACCTCGCCAAAATTCCTCGAAGAATCTCAATCCGCTTGTGTTTCCCTTTATATCTCCGCACGGCCTTCAAGATTTTATAAGAGTGCAAGGGGCCCCGGGGATGATGACACTCCTTACAAACAGCAATGAGATTTTCTTCCACGTGTTCTCCTCCCATGTAAATTGGGATTAGGTGGTGTAGCACGAGTTTCCTTCTTTTTCCGCAAAGTTCACACCTTTTCTTTTTTAATACTATTCTCTTACTAGTGATCCCCCTTCTCCAGCGGGCTGAGGGTGATCTCGCTCTCTCTCTGTTTCGGATCCTTTCCCATGCCATCGACAATAAAGAATTTGCTATTTTATGTTGCCGTTTTGTTATGGGCGGAGGTTCGCGATAGGGAGCGGACTTTAGCTCATCAAATATGTATCTGTCAAGATGAATTTCAGAATACCACTTGATATATTGCAATATCTTATCATTTGTAACACTTTTCTTTTTAACTAGATCCCATAGGACCTCCTTAACTTCAGCTCTTTTTTGGCGACCATAATCATATTTCTCTGGGGAGTCGAGGGCATTCGTAAAAATGGTCCCTTTACCTTGGCAAACGGGGCAGGTCGTAATAGGGTTAATTTTGCCTTCTCCTTTGCAACGCCAGCATCTCAAAATATTATTTGCCATCCCTTGACTTCCTTTATCTCTTGATTTAGGGTTTATGATTCTCAGCATTTTGCCCTTTTGCTTCACACTGGGTTCTTCTCCTCGGTCCTAACCGGCCGCGCGCAAAGGTTTCAAAACTCAAGTTCTAAAACGGGGGTAAACGAAGATGGCCCGAAATGCACCACCCAAAATCAAGTCCCGATTATGCAACAGAACCTTGTGGTTAGTGGGCTTTCTTCGCCGCGCTGACCCTCCTCTTGACCATCAGATTTACTTGCGTTTCAACATTTTTGAAATCTTCATTTTTAATATCCTAGATCGATGCTACGGTGTGGTATTAAGGGTTTGTACCCAGATGGTACCCACAACTAGTATAGCTTAGCGCTTCTCGCTTGTTCTTAGGATTCCCAAGCGATAGCC
>JAUXAW010000008.1 GCA_030619715.1 candidate division WWE3 bacterium | reverse complement strand
ACTCAAAAGAGATGTTTTCTACGAACCGATTATCACTTTGAAAGCCGAGAAGCGGCTCAAGTCTTTGATTCCCGTCTACCAAAAACGCCGCCCTTGGGACAAGAGAATTTACATCATCACCTACGATATTCCCGAGACCATGGCCAAAAGTAGGAACCTTTTAAGAGAACGGTTAAAAATTTTAGGCGCGGCCAGTTTGCAACAAAGCGTTTGGATTTGCCCCTACAATTTGGAAAGCGTTCTGGATAACTTTGTCCAGGAGAACAATATCGAAGGAACGATTATCATCTCCAATACCGGGCGCGATGGGGGAATAGGCGACGAGAGTATTGAGAATCTAATTGTCAGAGTCTACAAACTTAGAGCCTTAGATGACGAGTATCGCGAGTTCCTAAAAACCCCCCACGCTATTCACTACCTCTCCATTCTAAAAGAAGATCCTCAACTTCCCTTCAAACTACTTCCCTACTGGTGGTTAGGTGACGAGGCCCACAAGGCCTACCAAAAACTTATCAAAAAGAAGTGATGTAACTTGCGTACGGCCGTGGGCGAATTGCATCAGTTTGACGGGCAAAATACCACCAACGTGCTATTTTGTCCGAAGAAAAAAGACTGACGTCAGAAGAAATTTTTCAGAAAACAAAACACCCTAACGGTACAGCACTCTCGCTAAGGTGTTTTCCGAGCTTTTTCGAGGTATTCGTTGAACGCCAGGAGTTCCTCACTGAGGTCAGTATCCGACGGATCCTCCGGCTCAAACGCCTCTACTTTCAGAGGTTTGACCGCCAACAAAGTATCGCTCTTCCCATCCCAATCTTCGGTGATAGGAAACCCAAGTTTCCCTAGAGCGGGATCCCAGGTCGGATCAATCCAAACCCACTTCCCGTCGATCTCGGTTTTCATCGCAAGATGGTAATCAGGACCCATCTCTTTAAGTCCCAAAATATCATCGGGGATAGGGAGGTCTTCCCATTTGAACTCAATTAAGAAATATCTGACAGGGAGACCAAGAGATTTGAATTTGTTACCGAGCCAGATAACTTTCTCTGCGCAGCAGCCTTTGTTAAGCGAGAACAGTTTCTTTGAGTCGCGGTGCCTGAACAGGTAGTACGGAACTTTCTGAACCCTCACAAAAAGCTCTACAATCTTCTTTCTCGTCGCTTCGCTAATTTCCACTTCGGTTCCTCCTCTCCCTTTGATTACAACACATCTCACAGATTCCGTCAAACCAAGTTGTGAAAGTGATGTTATTTTCGTACGGCCGTAGACGACTTACATCAGTTTGTAAAGCTCCCCCCATAACACGTAAACGTGTCGCTACATTTGAGTTGGAGTGACACCTGCCTGCCGGCGGGCAGGGCTTTAGCTGTTATCTACCCTAGGTGGTAGAATAACCATACAATGACTTCCCAAAACCGAATTCGTAATGTAGCTCTGATTGCCCATATTAACCACGGAAAATCTACCCTCGCTGATCGGCTCTTGGAAAAAACGGGAACGATTCCCCCGCTGAAAATGCGCGCGCAGTTTCTGGACAATATGGAGCTAGAAAGAGAGCGAGGTGTTACGATAAAGCTTAAGGCAGTCCGATTAAAGTACGAGCTTCCGAAAGACCTACAAAAAATTTTCAATTTTAAATTTTCAATTTTCAATTTAATTGATACACCGGGACATGTTGATTTTAGTTACGAAGTCTCCCGCTCGCTGGTTGCTTGTGAAGGTGCAATTTTGATCGTTGACGCCGTCGCCGGAATCCAGGCGCAGACGGTCGCTCATACGCAGAAAGCTTTGGATTTGGGATTAAAGATTATTCCCATCGTCAACAAGATTGACATAGAGGCCGCCGAGCCGGAAAAGGTTGCCGACGATTTGGTCAAAAATTTCGGTTTCGCCCGTGATGAGATTTTGTTTGCGTCGGCGAAGAAAGGCGAGGGAATTGACGAAATTTTGCAAAACATCGTTGAGCGCGTCCCACCCCCAAGCGGCGATCCTTTCGGCTCTCTACGCGCTTTAGTTTTCGACTCTAGTTACAATGAGCACAAGGGCGCCGTTGCGTTTGTGAGGATCGTCGACGGCAACATTAGCTTTCCAACTTCCAACCTCCAACTTCTAAACTCCAAAGTTGAGTGTGAGCCGGTCGAGGTAGGGTACTTTACTCCGGAGATGGAGCCGGTGGAGGGGCTTTCAACCGGCGAGGTGGGGTATGTTGCCACTGGTTTGAAGGATATTAGTTTGGTTAAAGTTGGCGATACTGTGACGACGGGGAAGATGGAAAACGGAAAACAGAAAACAGAACCGTTACCGGGGTACAAAGAACCGAAACCTGTTGTCTTCGTCAGTTTTTATTCGCTGGATAACAAGGATTTTCCGGAGTTGGAATCAGCGCTTAAGAAACTTAGGCTTACCGATCCCGCCGTTAGCTTCGAGAGAGAATCAAGCTCCTTGGGTCAAGGTTTCCGCTGCGGATTTTTAGGCGTTTTCCATGCGGAGATTGTCAAAGAGCGCCTCGAGCGAGATTACAATCTCGAAATCTTCGCGACTGCCCCGTCCGTTGAATACCAACCCTTTATTCATCGTGCCAGTGATCTTCCCCGACCTTCAATGGAAGTTCTCGAACCTTGGGTTCGGGCTCAAATTTTCACGCCAAAAAAATTTCTAGGTTCGATAATTCAGCTCTGTCAAGATAAAAGAGGAGTATCTGTTTCGACCGATTATGTTAGCGAAAACCAAGTCAAGCTTACTTACGAAGTACCCCTCTCGGAACTGATTGTTGATTTTTATGACCAACTTAAATCTTTAAGCTCCGGCTTCGCTTCTTTGGATTATGAACTGATTGAACATCGGCCGGTCGAAGTTTGCCGGTTGGATATTTTGGTTGCCGGTGAGAGAGTTGAACCTCTGGCTCAGATTGTGCTTAAAGAAAAAGCGGCGGCGGTCGGGCGGCAGGTGGTCAAGCGGCTCAAAAAGGTTATTCCCCGCCAGCAGTTTGCGGTCGCCCTTCAGGCTGTCATTGGGGGAAAGATTTTGGCGCGGGAGACGATTCCCGCTTTAAGGAAAGACGTGACCGCCAAACTTTACGGCGGCGATGTCACCCGAAAAAGAAAACTTTTAGAGAAGCAAAAGAAAGGCAAAAAACGCCTCAAAAAATTCGGCCGCGTCCCCCTCCCCCAGGAAGCCTTCTTCGCCATCAAGTAGTGTCAACACTCTCTAACATTCCCAACCCTAAGGGTTAAGAAGTGTCAACGGCGGCGCGGAAACCCGTTTTCAACCCTAAGGGTTGGATTGTTACTAGGAGAAAAAAGTTGAGGGGGCTCGATCGCATGGATCAAGTCCCCTCGTTTTGGATGCGGCTCTCCTCCTAGGTGTCTAGCCGGGTGTTATGTTAACCATACCTCTCTGATCGGGGAATGCTTTCCATAAGGCGCTGGAGATGGCGCGAACCAGATCCTCGTCGGTGAAACCTTCTGGAATTGGCACTTCCAGGCGGATTCGTAGGGGTTTCTCTAGCAAGCTCACCTTATCTAATCCCCACTTCTCTGCCAAGGCTACCCTAACCTCGTCGAGGTCGGCCCCTTCGAAGACGAACACACCTACTTCTGGTAGCTTCTTGAAATCGTGGCGGATAACCTGGTACCCCTCTTGTGGTCCATCTAAGAAGTAGTTGTAGTAGCGGTGGACGAGCTGCTGGATTGTCACCGCTTTTGCTTGGAGCTCGAGCACCCCAGACTCGCCTACACGAAGGTAGACTGACCCTTTCTTTTCCTCATCCTTTCCCATTCGATTTCTCCTTTCTCGCCTCTCATTTTGAGGCAACCGATAAGATTTTTCTGCGTCTCCATAGCTTAATTATAGGGGAAAAGTAACGGATGTCAAGTTAGTCACATCGCCCAGTCCTTATTGCCTAATGCCTAATCCCTAGTGCCTAATTACCCCCTTGACAACCTTAGCACTCTGTGGTATATTGTGCCAAATGGCAGAGTTGAGTAAGCGGCAAACAGAGATTTTAAAGGCGATCACCGAGGAATACATCGAGTCGGCCAGCCCGGTCGGTTCGGGAAGCCTCGTCGAAAAATACAAACTAAGCTGCTCGCCGGCGACGGTCCGCAACGAAATGGTTCGCCTGACCGAGCAGGGTTTTTTGCAAAAACCCCACACCTCCGCCGGCCGCATCCCCACCCCGATGGGTCTTCGTTACTACATTTCCAACCTGATGAAAGAGCAGGATGTGCCCGTTTTGCAGGAAGTGGCCATTAGACAGCGGCTTTGGCAGGAGCGTTTTGAGTTCGAGAAACTTTTGCACCAAGCGGCTCTGGCCTTGGCCGATGTCACTTCACAACTGGCCCTGGCTCTTTCTTCCGAAGGTCACCTGGCCTACGCCGGCGCGGTCAAGATTTTGGAATATCCCGAATTTTATGATATTGAAGTGACGCGCACGGTCTTGAATCTTTTGGACCATCATGACCTCCTGCAGGAACTTTTTGCCAAGGCCGTCTCCGACGCCGACGTTCATATTTTGCTCGGTGAGGAAACGGAGCTTGAAAACTTCAGACCCTGCGGGGTGGTTTTCTCCCGCTTTGATTCGGGTAAGCATTCGGGAACGATTAGTGTCTTGGGCCCGAGTCGAATGAAGTTTGACAAGATTGTGCCCGTCGTTCGCTACTTTGGCAAACTCTTGGGAGAGGTTGGCAAGGAGTGGTAGGAATATGATTAAGAGGGATCGGGAGGAGGATCAAAAAGAATCGAGAGAGGATTGGGAGGGGGAGTATAAGCGGGCGCGGGCGGATTATATTAACCTTGAGCGGCGGGTCAGAGAACAGCAGGAAGAGTTTGTCAAATTGGCCAACTCCGTTTTAATCCTCAAACTTTTACCAATTTTGGACGATTTAGAAAAAGCGGTCGAGACCAGCGGCGACGATGGTTTGAGATTGCTCTTGAAAAATCTAAAAGAAGTTTTAAAATCGGAGGGGGTTGAGGAGATAAAGGTTAAAGTCGGAGGCAAGTTTGATCCGGAAGTGATGGAAGGCCTGCAACACGGAAACACTGAAGGGGGCACGGAAGCACAGAAAGTAGTAGAGATTTTGCGGAAAGGATACAAAGTGAAAGGGAAAGTTTTGAGACCAGCGCAGGTCAGGGTTAAGTAATCATGCCTAAAATTATTGGAATAGACCTCGGTACTACAAACAGCGCTGTCGCCGTGATGGAAGGCGGTCAGCCGAAAATTATTCATTCGGCCGAAGGGGAGAATTTGATTCCTTCGGTCGTGGATCCGATCAAGAATCTCGTTGGTCGAGTCGCCAAGCGGCAGCAGTTGGTCAATCCCAAAAACACCATTTTTAGTATCAAGCGGCTGATGGGGCGGAGGTTTTCCGATCCTTCGGTTCAGCAAGACATTAAGTGGCTGCCCTATGAGATTAAAGAAGGCCGCGACGGGATGGTCGTCGTCGAGGTTGAAAGCCGTCAATTTACCCCGCAGGAAATTTCCGCCAAAATTCTTCAGAAGTGCAGGGCCGACGCCGAGGCGTTTTTAAACGAGAGAGTGACGCAGGCGGTGATTACCGTTCCCGCCTATTTTGACGATTCACAAAGACAAGCGACCAAACAGGCGGGAGAGATTGCCGGTTTGGAAGTTTTGCGGATCATCAACGAGCCAACCGCTTCCTCTCTTGCTTACGGTTTGGACAAGAAGCAGAACGAACAGATTGCGGTTTATGACTTGGGTGGGGGAACTTTTGATATTTCCATTCTTGAAATTGGCGACGGGGTTTTCGAGGTCAAGTCAACCACCGGTGATACCCATCTTGGCGGCGATGATTTTGACCAGAAAGTAATTGATTATCTCGCCGACGAGTTCAAGAAGGAGCAGGGGATTGATTTAAGACAAGACCGTCAGGCCCTCCAGCGGCTGCGCGATGCGGCGGAGAAGGCCAAGGTCGAACTTTCGACCAAGCAGGAAACCGAAATTAATATTCCCTACATTACCGCCGATGCCGCCGGTCCCAAACATTTGGTAATGACCCTGACTCGGGCCAAACTGGAACAGCTGGTTGACGACCTGATTCAAAAGACGATTAAACCCTGTGAGTTGGCGTTGAAAGACGCCGGCTTTAAAGCGTCGGAAATCGAACAGGTGATTTTGGTCGGGGGGCAAACAAGGATGCCCAAGATTGTCGAGACGGTTAAAAATTTCTTTGGCCGCGAGCCGCACAAAGGGGTTAATCCCGATGAGGTCGTTGCCGTCGGAGCCGCAATTCAGGCCGGAGTTCTCGGCGGCGAGGTCAAAGACGTTTTGCTTTTGGATGTTACCCCCTTGACTCTGGGAATCGAAACTCTCGGTGGGATTCGCACGCCTTTGATCGAGCGCAACACGACGATTCCCACCTCCAAAACGCAAATTTTTTCCACCGCGGCGGACAATCAGACCAGCGTTGAGGTCAATGTTTTACAAGGTGAACGGGAGATGGCGGCGGACAACAAGTCTTTGGGTCGGTTTATTCTCGGAGGAATTCCCCCGTCGCCCCGGGGAGTTCCCCAAGTTGAGGTTAAGTTTGACATTGACGCCAACGGAATTTTAAATGTCGCCGCCAAGGATAAGGCAACCAGCAAAGAGCAGAAAATTACGATTACCGGTTCGACGGGATTGGCCAAAGATGAGGTTGAAAAAATGACCCGTGATGCCGAGGCCCACGCCGCGGAGGACCTCAAGAAGAAAGAGCAGGTCGAAGCAAGAAACATTGCCGACACACTCTGCTACACCGCTGAAAAAACTTTGAAGGATGCCGGCGACAAAGTCTCGGCCGATTTGAAAAAAGAGGTCGAAGAAAAAGTCAAAGCCCTGCGCTCCGTCCTCGCCACCGCTTCCACCGAGGAACTCAAACAAAAAACCGAAGACCTGAGCCAGTCCTTACAAAAAGTCGGTCAAGCGATGTATGGTTCGGCAAGCTCACCACAAGCTGGCCCACAAGGTCCCCAGTCCGGCCCCCAACCTCCCCCACCCGGCGATTCCGATCCAGACAAAAAACCCGGCGACGAAGGCGAAGTTAAGGAGGGGGAGGTAGTCTCTTAAAGAGGTATCCTACTTGCCTGCCCCGAGCGTAGTCGAAGGGAGCCAGTTACTTCTTACTTTGACGCAAGCCAATGGGATGAAGAGGAGAGATTAGAAAATCGGGGGATCAAAATTCGGGAAATAAAAATAAAGGGGGGGGTTAAATCAAATCCAACCAACTTATTCCCCTCATTCGTTGTTCAAAATCCGCAGGAGAGATATTTCCTTCTAGGAGATCTTTCATTATTCCAAATATCTTCTTTGCCTTTCCGTCCATTGATGGAATCATTTCTTTCTCAACTTGTTTCAAGCTCCAACGCATATCCATTACGGGCTTGCCTTTAGAAATCTCAAACAGCGACTTAATTTCATTTCCAGCTTTATCAATCCTCTTCTCACCAAGGTAGCTTAATATAATGAGGTAGTGATAACACACCTCATCTCTATATGAATCGCCTCGGCCATTTGCTTCCTTAGCTATTTTCCTTGCTTTTCCGAAATCTCCAAGTGTTGAACATAACTCAGAGAAGTTTAATAGCATTGACTTATCCCTAGCTCCTAGGCTGTAGGCGCTCTCAAAAACCCGTTTGGCCTCTTCAAACTTTAGGCCGTTTAAATATTCGTCTGCCTCTTTTTTATATCTATCTATCCTAGTAATTCTGAACTCTTCGAAGGCATAATACCCTACCACCATAGCGAAAATAAGTGTTATGAATGAAATAAAATTCTCGATCCACGCGTGTCTGTCTGAGTACGAAAAGCACCAAACTAAGATACCAAAAATAAGGATCGCTGCAACTAAGAGGGAGCAAATTGGAATATACCAAGAAAAAACCTCTGGTTTAAAAGATTTAATCATTTTTGATAAAGATGTTCTCTGTATCATAGTTTCTGTATTATGTCACATAGGCCTGGGTGGATGAATCCCCAACCCCAAAATCCCCAGAGTATTTCCGCTCGCTCAATTTGACACCCAAGATTTATTAGTGTTATAGTTTGGATGAAGGAGATTTGGGTTAGTTGGTAGTCTTCTTAAAAACCTGAAGAAGGAGGAGGGAAAACGTGGAACAGATCATAGGGAATGGGTGGGCGCTGTTGGTAATGCTGTGCGCGCTTGTGCTCACGGCGATTGCCGCTTACAAAGGTAAGAAAGGTAAGGGGGTGGTGTTTGGGATCGAGGAGTGGGTTACGCCGCTCGCCTATTTGGCGGTAAACGCCTTCTTCGCTGGGATTGAGACGATCAACCAGCCGATGGTGGCCGTCGTCAACATAGGGGTGTGCGTGCTTTGTGGGGTGTTGCTACTATTCCCCCCGCCGATAGAAAGTCTTCGGTGGTACTACCCACTGATCGTGACGCTCGTTCTCAACCTCTTCGTCTTCTGAACCTTCTGCGTCGGCCGAAGGGCCTATGGGTGAACAATCCATAGGCTCTTTTTCTTTTGCCCAAAATCCCCAGAGTATTTCCTGCTTGAAAAAATGTTCCTAGCTGTTAAAATATAAATGGTATGGACTTTCCAAAGGTGCTTATTGTTGTTAGGTGCTTTATCAAAAAAGACGGTAAGATATTACTGCTTCGCCGAGCGAAAGAGGAAAGGTCTAATCCCGGAGAGTGGGAGTTACCCGGAGGTAAGGTCGAAACCGGCCAGGACCTCAGCAGTGCAGCCGAGAAAGAGGCTCTTGAGGAGACTGGCCTGTTGGTCAAAATTACTTCTCCCAAAACTTATTCCGAAACGGGAATAAACCCTCCTATCAAAGATGGTGTGCCTCACAAATACCCGGGAATGCTTCATGTGGGATTAACTTATGAGGCGAGGGTGGTGTCGGGTCGGGTTAAACTTTCTGCGGAACATTTTGAGTATAAGTGGGTTGATTCAAAAGAAGTGCTTGACTTCGATTTGACTCTCTATTCACGGAAAGCGATCACTTTCTTTCTAGATTCTGATTAGCTACAGTTTTGCCCCAACCCCAAAATCCCCAGAGTATTTATTATTTGACAAACAAATCTATTTGTGTTAGATTGGGGATACAGCTTTAGCGGACGGGTGTTCGTGTTGGGTCTAGAAAGAAAGAGAGAAAGAAAGGAGAGAAAGGATGGAACCCCAAAAAAATGTAGTTTTGGTTGACCAGCCGGAGGATGATATCCGGTACTACCACACCAGGTTTGATGTAGCGGTGGGAGGGTTCGGAAGACGGATCAGCGTCGAAGTAGTCCTTCGTGAGGGTTGGAGGTGGGCAGATCAGGTGAAGGCGACTTCTTTCGTTAGGGCCTTGGCGCAGAAATGTCACGAGCTCGGTCTTTCGAAGGTTCAAATCTCCAAGCGCCAAATTACCCTCATCAAGTACCCCGCCTTTGAGTGGGAGCCGATCCATCAGGTGATGATTGAGACTCTCACTGTGGTTTACGAGGCGCTCAAAGGACAGCGACCCAGAGTCAACTGGTCCGACCGGGCCCGACGGGCGCAGTGGAAGTGGTTAGCTTGGGTGTCGCCGTTCTACCTTGGCACCGCCCTTTGCATCCTTGCCGTTCTTTGGGTAGCGGTAGTTGGGGCTACAGGAATCGAGAGGGCGTTCGTGCTCGCTTCTATCCCGGTAGTCCTTGCAGGCTTTTGGTTGCTGGCTACACCAGAATGCCACGCTAGAGTTCGTTAAGTGACCCGTCCGCGGAGCGTAGAAGGTTCTTGCGAAAGACTTCGGTCTTTGCAGGAACCTTTTTCTTTCCCCCCAAAATCCCCAGAGCATTTCCTATTTGACAAAAGGTAGAAATTTTGGTAAAATATCCTCAATCTGGCTTGCGGAAAGCGTTTCCGCATAAGATTCCTTAGAAGAAAGGAGCAGATCGTAATGGAGACTTTGAAGATTTTTTGGGAGAGTTTGAAGACCATCATTAAGGTCTTGCTCTTCGCGACCCTCATCGCAACGATACTCTTCGCCGGCCTGTGTGTGTTTTACTGGGTCGGTATGAATTTGTAGAATGCGTTGATGGGGTAATCGCTGCCTGGCCAAAACTTCGCCAGCGGCGGCAAAACTATCAGGGGGAAAGGAGAAAATGAAAATCATAACTGAACACCCTGGTCCCGGAACTGAGGTGGAAGTCTTTGTGCAGGAGGGAGAAAAGGAAGAAGCATCGTCATGGTTTCTCCTTCGGGTGAAAGACTCTGGCGAAGTTCTGGGACACAGACATGATTGGGGCAAGAGAGAACTGTATCCAGCAAAATGGTCCCTTGATCACGAAGGCGCAGGGCATGTTCGTGGTTTTTGCCGTAGCCACGAGTGGGCTCTACTTAACACCGAAGCACTATGGGAGGCGCTGGAGGAAGCAAGAGCCGAACCAGGTTAAGTAGTAGTGAGCTACTCTTACCTCAGGGCGGTTTGTGTGAGACCTTGAACTTTAAAGGTTTCCCAAACCGCCGCTTTTTTGTTGTAGAATAGGGTTTGCGATGGCGAAGGATTATTACGAAATTTTAGGTGCCAACAAAAACGCTTCTGAAGCGGAGATCAAGAGGGCTTACAAGCGGTTGGCGAAAAAACATCATCCCGATGTGGACAAAACCGATGGGGCCGACGAGAGGTTTAAGGAAATCAACGAGGCCTATCAGGTTCTTTCGGATTCGAAAAAGCGGGCGGCCTACGACCAGTTTGGCCATGCCGCTTTTAGTCAAGATGCAGGATTTGGAGGAATGGGAGCGCAGTCCGGCCGGTGGGGTCCATTCACTTACACCTACACCACCACCGGCGTGCCGTTTGATTTTGACTTCGGAGATTTTTCCGACCCCTTCAACATTTTCGAGCAGGTCTTTGGCTTCCGCGGCTTTGGTCGCCGCCCGCGCCGGGGTCATAATCTCTACTATTCTGTGACAATAGATTTTATGGATGCCGTTTGCGGTCTGACCCAGGAAGTAGTTTTGAACGGCAAGAAATTAAAGGTCAAAATTCCGTCTGGCATTCGCGACGGAGCCGAGATCAAATTTAGAGGTGAGGGGGAAGAAGGGCCCCAAGGTCTGCCTTCGGGAGATCTCTATTTAACTATCAGAATCAAACCACACCCGACCTTCACTCGAATAGGTGATGACATCTATATTTTGAAAGAAATCAGTTTTGTCCAGGCGGCGCTGGGGGACACAATCGAAATCGAAACCCCTCGCGTTCGCTCGGGGCAAGCTGGTCTGGATTACGAGTTTATTAAGTTAAAGATTCCCGCCGGGACTCAGTCGGGAACGCAGTTTAGATTACGCGGCAAAGGCGTTCCCCACCTTCGCGGCCGCGGACGAGGTGACCAGTATGTTCGTGTCCGCGTCAATGTCCCCAAAAAACTTTCCCGGGAACAAAAGAGGTTGCTGAAAGAATTTCAAAACTTGGGAGGTTAATTTACGATCGTGGATTGACTTTTTGGTGAGCACCGAAGGCGGGTAAAACGAGGGGTTGAGCCCTACCCTTCCTTCGGTGCTCTCCGCCCCTACTTACCCTTATGTCTCGGGCAGCTGGGGTTCGGGGTGCGCGTGATCACCTTTCCCTTACGGCACTTGGGGTTGGGGCATGGTTTGCCTCTCTTGCGAAGGTGCGCACCTTTACCCTTACAAGCGGGGCAGTTCGTTCGCTTTGTTTTGCATGTGCACCGTGCGCTCATCCTATCCCCTTTCTGCATGTTAGCTATCCTACATTTACCACACTACAAGTTGATTGTCAAGTGACTAGAAGTGTGATAAGATACCCCCACTATGGTTCAAACGGAATTTGCCGCGGCGCTGAATCAGGTCGCCGCCGAAAGAGGAATTGAGCCCGAGGCGGTCCTCGAAACAGTGCAGGCAGCTCTTGTCTCCGCTTACCGCAAGGATTACGGCGGTGACATTGAAGAACTACGCGCCGAGATTGACTCCGAAACCGGCGAGGCGAAAGTTTTTAAGAACGACGAAGACGTCACTCCGGCCGGCTTTGGGCGGATTGCCGCCCAAACCGCCAAACAAGTTTTGCTGCAGCGTGTTCGCGAATCAGAAAAGAAGGCCGTCATCGAGGAATATCAAAAGAAAATCGGGGAAATCTTGAGCGGTCACATCTTCCGTCTCGAAAAAGGTCTGGTCATTGTGGACCTCGGGCGGACTCAGGGGATTATGCTTCCCTCAGAGCAGGTGCGTCGGGAAGAATATCAGATGAACCAGCGGCTCAAGGTCCTTGTCACCGATGTTCGCGAGGGCCCGCGCGGTCCGGAAATTATTGTTTCCCGCGCCCGACCGGAGTTTGTCGAAAAACTTTTTGCCCTTGAGGTTCCGGAGATTGCCAACGGCACGGTCAAAGTCGAAGTAATTGCCCGCGAGCCGGGCGAGCGGACCAAGATTGCCGTTTCTTCAAGCCGGGAAAATGTTGACCCCGTTGGTTCTTGCGTCGGTCAAAAAGGGGTGCGGGTTCAGGCGGTCATTGCCGAGCTCGGAGACGAAAAGATTGATATCATTCATCACAGTGAGGACACGGAAAAGTTTATTGCCAACGCTCTTTCTCCGGCCAAGGTCATCGAGGTCAAGCTAAACAAAAAGAAAAAGGAAGCCAAAGTCCAAGTTTTTGAAGACCAGCTTTCCTTAGCGATTGGTAAGGGTGGGCAGAACGTGCGTCTGGCGGCTAAGTTGACGGGTTGGAAGATTGACATTAAAGGAGGGGATGAAGAAAAGCGAGATGATGAGATGAAGAAGTTGGGGCTTTCGACGAGGACGGTCAACGCGTTGGCAAAGGCGAGGATCACCGAGGTTGAAAAATTGAAGGAGATGTCTGAGGAAGAGTTGGGAGCAATCAAGGGAATTGGACCGAAGGCGGTTGAGGAAATTATGCAAGCGGTCAAATGAAAAAACGTGAGCCAATCCGTACCTGCATTGGTTGTTTAGAAAAAAGACCGCAGAGAGAGTTAGTTAGGTTAGGAAAAGGTAGAGGATGTTATCTATGTCCGAAAGAAGAGTGTTTTGAAAAGGCGATGAAAAGGAAAGCGTTTGCTCGCGCGTTTAGACGCGCAGTTTTGGAGGAAGAAATCAATGACTTCAAAGAGGAGTTCAACTGCAAAATCAAAGGAACTTGTGACCCGGCCGCCGGTTGTCACTGTAATGGGCCATGTTGATCATGGCAAGACGACCCTTCTCTCTGCTATTAGGAAGACAGATCTCACCCGTAAGGAGTTCGGAGGGATTTCCCAGCATATTGGGGCCTACAGTATAAATCCCAAATCCCAAATCCCAAATCCCAAACCTATTACATTTATAGATACGCCGGGGCATGCGGCCTTTACCCAGATGAGAGCGCGGGGGGCGCAGGTAACGGATATTGTTATTCTCGTCGTCGCCGCCGACGAAGGGGTTAAGCCGCAGACCAAAGAGGCCCTGGACCACGCTCACGCCGCCGAGGTTCCGATTATTGTGGCTATTAATAAAATCGACCTACCCAATGCGAATGTTGAAAGGACTAAAAAAGACCTGATTGAGATTGGGTTAGTTCCCGAGGAGTCGGGTGGGGACACGGTCACGGTTGAGGTCTCCGCCAAGACCAAGAAAAACCTAGATCAACTTTTGGAAATGATTCTTTTGGTGGCGGAGATGGAAGAGCTGACCGCCGACCCACAGGCGCCGTTCGAAGGGGTAGTGATTGAATCCAAACTTGATTCTCGTTGCGGTCCGGTGGCGACGGTGTTGGTCAAGAACGGAACCCTAAGGGTTGGGGACGAGATTTTCTCTGGTCAAACAACCGGTAAAGTCAAAGCAATGATTGATGATACGGGTCAGAGGGTCAAAGAAGCCGGCCCGTCGATGCCGGTGGAGGTTCTTGGTTTGTCAGATGTTCCCGAAGTTGGGTCGCTTGCAACACAAAAGGCACAGAAAAAAACGGAAAGCACAGAAAAGAGGGGTGTAGTTGCTTTGCCCGAAGAAAAAGGCGTCAGAGTGCTTAATATTGTTCTCAAATCCGACGTTGAGGGAACTCTTGAGGCCATCCATTCAGCGGTCCAAAAATTAGAGACCGAAACCGGGAAAATAAAATTTATCCACACCGCCACCGGGGAAATTTCCGAGTCCGACGTCCTCCTCGCTCAGGCCAGCCAGGCAATCATTCTTGGCTTCAACGTCAAAATTTCTCCGGACATCAAGTACCTCGCCAAAATCTCCGGAGTTGATGTTCGTCTCTACAATGTCATCTATGAGCTGCTCGAGGACACGGAAAAGGCGCTTCAAGGTCTTCTCGAAAAGAAGGAGGAGAAAGAGGTCAAGGGCGAGGGAGAGATTATTAAACTTTTCACCCTACCCAAGTCCGGCGACGTCATTGCCGGTACGCGTATCGACTACGGCTTGATCAAAGTTGGTGACAAGATAAATGTTATCCGTGATGGTGAAGTCATCCACTCCGGTCGGGTCAAGTCACTCCAGATTGAAACCGAAGCGAAGAAGAAAGTCTCGGCCGGCGTCGAAGCGGGAATTTTGATCAAACCCCAGTTTGAATTTAAAGTGGGAGACACGCTTGCAGTCCCCTAAAGTTTGTGCTATCCTCTAGCATCATGAGAGTCTCCAAAGATTCACAAACAGCTTTAAAAACCATTCAGGACGCTAAAAGTATCGGTTTGCTCGTCGCCAACGACGCCAATGCCGATGCGGCGGCGGCGACACTGGCTTTGTATCACCTTTTTTCTCCGATGGGCAAAAAGACAATACCGATTCTTCCCGGCAAGATTCCCCGAGGAGTGCTCTCCCTTCCGGCTTCAACCGAAATCAAGCACGATTTTGGTCCCAAAAATCTGGTTGTCACCCTGGATACGAACAAGACGCCGATCGAAAAAGTTTCCTACAAAGCCGAAGGGGGAAAGTTTCAGTTGGTCATTCATCCGGTCGAGCGGGCCTTTGAGGTTGAAAATGTCCACTATTCTTACCAGGGCCTGAACTTTGGTTTGCTGATTACTTTGGGGGTCAAAAAACTTTCGGACCTTGGTGAGCTCTACGAAAAGAATCACCGCGATTTTTCCGAAGCGGTGATTATTAATATTGATGTTAGTTCTGAGAACGAAAATTATGGGCAGATTAACATCGTCGACCCTTCTAAGTCTTCCGTTTCCGAGCTGATTTTCCACCAACTTTTGGCTTGGGAGCTGGTCCCTTCCAAAGAGGTTGCCCAATGTTTGTTGACCGGCCTCGCCGCCTCCGAATCCGCCTCTGGCGGGTCACCAGTTATCAAACCCACCGAGATTCCGGTGGAGAAAAAGCTAGAAAAGCAGCAGATTTGACAAATCCTATAAAATGAGGTATACTCTAAAATAGAGAGTCAAGTTCAGTCTTATTTTAGGTCTGCCGAGGAGGCAGGCGGACTTTGCCGGTGAGAAGCCGGCTAGAAAGGAGGGATGTACGTGGCGAAGTTCCATGACTTCTTGTTCGAGGAGACCAAGAAAGCTGGAAAGACCGAAGCCGTCAGAGCCTTGGCTGAGGAGGCCAAAAAGATCCTTGACCGTCTTGGCTTGGTGCTGAGCTACAAACTCTACCACAACCGAGCAAGCGGTCAGGTCGTCCTCCAATGGAAGGTGGCAAACAGCGCTTTCACGGTAAACCTTGATTTCAAGGTGGGTGCCAGAACCGCTGAAAGAGGGGAGGCGCTCTCGCTGCCCGGACCTGAGCGCATCGTGGTTGCCAAATTTAGGCAGGAAGGCTTCATGCCTTCTCCTTGGCGTGACCAGGCGAACGAGTGGTTTCTGGACATCATCCTGGCCAAGGATGAGGACTCTGGACTGACCGCCTGGTTGGAGATGAAGATCCCAAGCTGCAAGGTTCAGGAGTAAGGATTATCCGAGGTGGAAAGCCTCGCCACCGAAGATAGCCCACTGGGATGGGCGAATGCCCGCAAGGTTGTTTGCCCATCCCTTCTCATTTTTCGTTGTCCAAGATCAGCTCTTTAGCATCCAGCACTCAGCGTTCAGCTAGCTAGGAGCTGAAGAGCTAATGAGCTAAGCGCTAAACTCCCCTTGCACCAGCTTTCCCAAACTGGTAGAATAGGAGCACAATGGCTTTGGAAAAAGAGGAAAAGCAGAAAATTATTTCGGAATTTGAGGTTCACAAGGGTGACACCGGTTCGCCCGAGATTCAGATTGCCCTTTTGACCGAGCGGATCAGCCAGCTTTCCGAGCACCTCAAACAGTTCAAAAAAGATGTTCACTCCCGCCGCGGGCTGTTGGCGATGGTCAACAAGCGGCGTCGGCTCTTAGCATATTTGAAGAAGAAAGATGAAGCCCGCTACGAAGCTATCGCCAAAAAATTGGACCTCTAAAGATAATGATTGTCAAAAAAGAACTTGATTTCGCTGGAAAAAAATTAACTCTTGAGACCGGTAAACTCGCCCCTCAGGCCAACCAAGCGGTTTTGGCGCGGATGGGCGAGACCGTGGTTCTGGCGACCGCGGTTGCCAACGAGCCACGCGAGAGTATTGATTATTTTCCTTTGAGAATTGACTACGAAGAAAAACTTTACGCCGGTGGCCACATCAAAGGCTCGCGTTGGGTCAAGAGAGAAGGCCGTCCCACCGACGAAGCCACCGTCACCGCCCGGTTAATCGATCACAATGTTCGCCCCCTTTTCCCTAAAGACTACATAGAGGATATTCAAGTAATTGTTACCGTTCTCTCGATCGACGAGGAAAACGACCCCCAGATTTTGGCCCTGATCGCCGCCTCGGCCGCTCTCCATGCTTCGGATATCCCTTGGAATGGTCCCATCGCCGCCGTCCGTCTTGGTCTTAAGGAAGGCAACTTTATCATTAATCCTCCGGTGAATGGCGAGGGTGAGCAGGACCTCGACGCCGTCATTAGCAGTGTTAACGGTAAGATTTTGGCAATTGAGGCCGAAGGTAAAGAGGTCCCCGAGGAAAAAATAATCGAAGGCCTTAAATTCTGTCAAGAACCATTGGCGCAGTTAGCCAAATTTATCGAGGATTTTGCCAGGGAAGTAGGTAATAAGAAACTTGAATATGAACCGGTGGCTTTGTCCGAGGAAATGCTAAAAGATATTACCGACTTCGCTAGCGAAAAAGTCAAAAAGATTGTCACTACCCCGATGGACAAGGTCGATTTTGTTGATACTTATGGTGATCTTCTGGAGGAAGTTTACGCCGAATTTGAAGGTAAGTACACCAAACAAGATATGAAGCGGGCTCTGGATGAAGTTCAAAAGAAAGAGATCCGCAAGTTAGTTTTCGACGAAGGAAAAAGGGTCGACGGGCGGGGTTTGGATGAAGTTCGGCCGATTGAGATTGAGCTGGGGCTCCTTCCCCGCACTCACGGCTCGGTCTTTTTTGCTCGGGGAGTGACCCAAGCCCTCTCAATTGTCACCTTGGGTTCCAGTTCGCTGGAGCAATGGATTCAGGGTATGACCGGCGAAGACACCAAAAGATATATGCACCACTACTATGGTCGTCCCTTTTCGTTTGGGGAGACGGGGCCGCTTCGCAGTCCGGGACGGCGGGAGATCGGCCACGGGACACTGGCAGAAAATGCCCTAAAGCCGATGATTCCTTCCAAAGAAGACTTCCCCTACGCCATCCGTGTCGTCACCGAAATTTTATCCCAAAACGGCTCGACTTCGATGGCCGCCACCTGTGGTTCGTCGCTGGCCCTGATGGACGCCGGAGTGCCGATCAAGGCCCCGGTGGCCGGTGTAGCGATCGGATTAATGGTTAACGAAGATGCCTCAGAGCACATCTTGCTAACGGATATCGTCGGAGTCGAGGATTTCAATGGCTTTATGGACCTCAAGATGGCCGGGACCCGCCAGGGGATGACCGCTATCCAAATGGAGTTGAAGATGCACGGGGTGCCTTTTGAAGTTTTGGAAGAGGCCTTTAAAAAATCTCGTGAAAAGCGATTAGAGATTTTGGATAAGATGAATGCGGTTTTAGAAAAGCCGCGCGAGCAGCTTTCGAAGTATGCCCCGCGGATTACCGTCGTCAAAATTGATCCTAAGAAAATTGGTGAGGTCATCGGTCCCGGGGGCAAGATGATCAAAAACATTATCGAAACGACCAAGTGCGATGTTGATGTCGAAGACGACGGAACGGTTCTGATTTCTTCGCAAGAGGGGGAGCCCGACTCCGATGCCCAGAGAGCCAAAGAATGGATTGAGAATATTGTTAGGGAAGCCAAAGTTGGGGAAATATACGAGGGTAAGGTGGTGCGAATAATGGACTTTGGGGCTTTTGTCGAAATTCTCCCCGGCAAAGACGGGCTGGTTCATATTAGTGAGTTGGCCCACCGTCATGTGCCTAATGTGGAGAGCGTGGTTAAAGAAGGGGATAAAATAAAAGTCAAAGTAATCGAGATTGATTCCACGGGGAGGATTAGTCTTTCGAAGAAAGCATTAGAAAAGAGGCCACCCGCCTCGCCCGACTCGCGGGCGAGTCGAGGCGGAACGGCTCCGGGAGGCAAGCGCCCCCACCGCCCAAACCGTCCGCCGAGAAGACCTGGATATAGAACACCATATTATCAGAAACCGGCGTATAGAAGCCGGTGATAATTTTCAATTTTCAAATTCCAATTTGTTCGCCTTCGGCGAAGAAATCTTCAGCGAAGCTGAACATTTTCAATGAAATCTCAATGACCAAATTTTCAAACATTGAGAATTGATACATTGGAGCTTCATTGGGATTTGGAGCTTGGAGCTTGAAAATTTATTATGTTACGCCTGAGAATCTGTCCAAAATGTCAGGAAGAGATCTACTCTCAGAAGGCCTATTTCTGCCATCGCTGTGGGGCTGAGTTATCACCTCCACCGCCCGCCACCCACCACCCACCACCCACCACCCACCAGAGGCGGGTCCGAGGCGGGTCCGAGGCGGGTCCGAGGCGGGTCCGAGGCGGGTCCGAGGTTGAAGAAGCTCCTCCGCAGGAGGTCAAACCACTAGTGCCCGTCGCGATTGTTGTGGCCATTCTCATCGCCGCGGTCGGAGTCGGTGTCTATTATTTTTATTCACAAAGACAACAGTCTTCTCAACAACCCCCAGTTCCCAAAAACGAGGCCTTTGTTGCCGATGTTAGCTTTGAAGTTGCCGACCACCCCTTTTCGGCCAAAGGACTTTCGGAAATCGTTCCCGCCGATGTCGACCTTTATCTGGAAAGTGTCGATCCTGAGCTTCTTCTGCCTGCTCTTGTTTCGTCTGAAGATTGGTCAAAGATTGAGTCAGTTTTCTCGGAAAAGGTTGGCTTAACTGCCGCCGAGCTTGCAAGCTTCCTCGAAGACGAATTTGCTATCATTCAGGAAGCAACCACATCAGCCTTTTTGGCCAAGGCCCGTGATGTTGATTTCTTGGAGCAAAAGATTGCTGAGGTTGGAGAATACGAGGGCCTGCCTGCCGGCAGGCAGGGCTGGCAGGCCAAAATTGTCGAGGGGGTTTTGGTCATTTCCAATTCTTCTGATTTAATCCGGTCAATCGAAGAAGCGCAGAAGAAACTGACCTTAAATCTTTCCTTAACCTCTGGCTTTACCGAGGCACGGAAAAAACTTCCTAAAACAGGACAAATTTTCTGTTATGGAAAGAAACGGCTGGATTTTATTCCGGACGAGGTTAAAGGAGAAGCGTTTGTGATCGCTAAAAAGAATGGGGGGATATTGGTCACAGGATTATGAAATTTTTATTCAAGGAAATCGAAGAACTAAATAAAAAGGTTGAATCTGCGGTTCTCCCTCCAGAATTAAAATCCCGCGCTGAGCGGATGATTGAGCGCCTCAATCGAATGGCTAAGCTGGGGGGATACAGCGCCGAGTACGAGTCGATTTCGCGTTATGTTGATTGGATTGTTTCTCTGCCCTGGGACAAAGGTTCAAAGGAAGTTTTGGATCTTAAAAGAACGCAGAAGATTTTGGATAAGAACCATTACGGAATGCAGAAAGTCAAAGATAGGATCTTGGAATATCTTGCGGTCAGAAAACTAACGACGGAAAAAATCAGCGAAATCAGCGGTAAAAAATCAGCGCAATCAGCGGTTGTGCACGGGCCGAGAGCGGAGAGCCGAGCGGCGGTTTTGTGTTTTGTCGGACTTCCCGGAATTGGAAAGACTTCAGTCGCCTACTCGATTGCCGAGGCGCTCGGTCGGGAATTTGTTCGGATTGCGATGGGTGGGATGGGAAGTGTCGAGCAGCTCCGTGGTCAGGTCCGAGTTTTCCCCGATGCCGAGCCGGGGTTGATTATCAAAAACCTGCGCCGGGCCCAGGTTAAAAATCCGGTTTTGCTGTTGGACGAGATTGACCGG
Source organism: candidate division WWE3 bacterium (assembly GCA_030619715.1). Taxonomy (GTDB): domain Bacteria; phylum Patescibacteriota; class WWE3; order JAUXAW01; family JAUXAW01; genus JAUXAW01. The sequence goes on along the minus strand of JAUXAW010000008.1, from coordinate 13,714 downwards.
ATAGCCGAGCAAGGCTGGTCGGGGATTATGGGGGCTCTCCTCGAGCTGTTGGACCCCGAGCAGAACGCTGCCTTCACTGACCATTACATCGACCACCCCTTTAATCTTTCCGAGGTTTTGTTTTTGTGTAGCGCCAACAACACCCGCAACATCTCCAACGCCGTTTTGGACCGCTTGGAAATAATCGAAATGCCTTCCTACACCGATGAGGAAAAACTACACATTGGTCGGGATTATCTTTTGCCAAGGACTTTGGAAGAGTGTGGTCTTAAGCCCGACCAACTTGTCATCAAAGAAGAACTTTGGCCAAAGATTATTCGCCCCCTCGGCTACGATGCCGGAATCCGAACTCTAGATCGAACCTTGCACGGTATTTGCCGCAAAGTTGCTCGCAAAATTGTCGAAGGCAAGGGGAAGAAGTTTGTCTTAACCTCAGAAAACGTTAAGGAATTCCTCCCCAGTTGGTAACCAAAGCGGTATGTTATACTGGAAAAAATGGAGAAGGAAGAATTGTTGGAGCAAGTTAATAAAGCTTTAAGATCCTGCAAAAAATGCAGGTTGTATCGAACGCGGACGAATACCGTTCCCGGGGAGGGGGATCCTAATTCTAAGATAATGTTTATCGGTCAGTGCCCCGGATTTCACGAGGATCAACAAGGTCGACCCTTCGTCGGTCGCGCCGGCCAGCTCTTGGATGAACTCCTAGCCTCAATTGGTATCAAGAGAGACAAAGTTTTTATCACCAACATCATCAAGGACCGCCCCCCGGAAAACCGCGACCCGATGGTCGATGAGATTCGCGCCTGTTCGCCTTATCTTGAGCGTCAGATCAAAATTATTAACTCCCAACTAATTGTCACTCTGGGCAGATTTGCGACCGAATTTTTCATTCCCGACGGCAGAATTTCGCAAATTCATGGAGTCCCCCACCGGGTCAAGGGCCACCTCATTTTGCCGCTTTATCACCCGGCGGCGGCTCTGCGTTCCGGAGGAGTTTTGGTTGAACTCAAGAAAGATTTCAAGACGATTCCCCAGGTTCTGGCCGGTGAGGTTGAGGTCAAAGAGATTATCAATACCAAAGTGCCGGAGAATCAGATGAATTTGATTTAATATATGAAATTCAAGCAACAACCAGACAAACAAATTCTCAAATACATCCCCCTCGGGGGCGTCGGTGATGTGACCCGCAATATGCATATCTATGAGTACGGCGGGGAGATTTTGATCGTTGACTGCGGAATTGGTTTCCCCGACGAGACGATGCCGGGAGTCGATATTCTCATCCCGGATATTTCCTACCTTCAGGACAAAAAGGATAGGATCAGAGGTCTGCTTGTCACCCACGGCCACGAAGACCATTTCGGAGCGATTCCCTACATTCTGCCAAAGTTGGGTAAAATCCCCGTCTACGCCGCCCCGCTGGTCAAGGGGTTTATTGAAGCCGGACTCAAGGATCGGGCTAACATTGAAGACGCCGACCTTCGTATCATTGATCCCGACGGCGGCCCTTTTTCTATTGGGTCTTTTGAAGTCTCACCCTTCCGTGTCAACCATAGTATCCCCGATACTTTGGGCTTTGTGATTAAAACCCCGGTCGGACGGATCGCCCACGTTAGCGACTTCAAATTTGACTGGACGCCGGTGGATAACAAACCGTTCGCCGTTTCCAAGCTGGCCCGGCTGACTGAGCCGGGGATTTTGGCTCTTTTTTCCGACTGCCTCGGTTCGCAGACGGCGGGTTACACCCGGACGGAAAAAGATATCGAGGACAGCTTTGATCGTCTGTTGGATGACGCGCGGGGACAAGTTCTGATCACGACGATTTCCTCAAATATCTCCCGCATCGAGCAGGCGATTCGTTCCTCGTTGCGCCACAAGAGAAAAATTGTCTTGCTTGGTCGATCGGTGACCGAGCGCGTTTTTATCGCCGAGCAGTTGGGTTACCTTAATTTTCCCAAAAACACTTTTGTCAAACCAAGAGCCGCGCAGAATATTCCGGACAACCAGCTGACCTACATTGTGGCTGGCTGTTACGGCCAGCCGGGGTCGGGACTTTGGCGGATTGCGGATAATGCTCATAAATACGTTCAGATCAAGGAAGGAGCGACGGTTATTTTTTCCGGCGACCCATCCCCGCCGGGGGTTAAAAACAATGTCGATGCCGTTGTCTCCCGGCTGACGCAATTGGGAGCCGATGTTCACTACTACGAAATTCAGGAGAACCTTTACGTTTCCGGCCACGGCTCTCAGGGCGATCTTTTGATGCTGGCGGCGATGGTTAAACCAAAATACTTTGTCCCCATCGGCGGTGGTCCGATGCATGCGCGGTCATACCGAAAAATGGTCTCTCAGTTAGGGATTGAAGCGGAGAGGGTTTTTGAGCTCACTGTTGGTCAAAGTTTGGAGCTGAGCCAGAATTTCGCTCGGTTGGGAAAGAAGGTTTCGGTGCGGAACATTATGGTTGACGGTTACGGAATCGGTGATGTGGGACGAATCGTTTTGCGCGATCGCCGGGCTCTGTCCGAAAGTGGGATTTTGGTCGTCTTTGTCCAAATTGATTCGGGTACGGGCAGGATTTCCGGCAAGGTCGAAATCATCAGCCGTGGTCTGGTTTTTGAAAAGAGCTCGAGAGGTCTTTTGGAAAAATTCAGAGGGATTGTGGTCAGTGTGGTCGAAAAACACAAAGGTCGAAGAAAGGACTTAGCCTTTATGCGGGAGAAGATTGAGGAGGAGTTGGAGCAGTATATCTATGACAAACTCGGCCGCACGCCAATGATTATTCCCGTCCTCATCGAAGTCTAATGGTCAAAATTTTGGGTCGTTTTCTCGATTCCAACGAACGTGAATTAAAAAAACTTCAGCCCCTCGTTGAACAAATCAATTCTCTGGAGTCGGAAATCCAAAAGCTGTCCGACGAACAGCTGCGGGCCAAAACTGACGAGCTTCGCAACAATCAACAAAATATTCTCCCCGAAGCCTTCGCCGTTTGTAGAGAAGCCATCCGCCGCACCGTCGGTGAGCGGGCCTTTGATGTCCAACTGCTGGCGGCGATTGCCTTGCATCAGGGAAAAGCGGTCGAGCAGCGGACCGGTGAGGGTAAAACCCATTCGGCTGCCTTTGCTTTGTATCTAAATGCATTGACCAACAAGGGTTGTCACCTCGTTACCGTCAACGATTATCTGGCTCGCCGCGACACCGGTTGGTACGGTCAGGCCCTCCATTCTCTCGGTCTTTCCGTCGGCTGTATTTGTCAGGAGATGAAGTCTTACATTTATGATCCGGACTACACCGACAAGTCTCAAACCGACGCTCGTCTCGCCCACCTCCGTCCCGTTTCCCGTCAGGAAGCTTATGCCGCCGATGTGACCTATGGCACCAACAACGAGTTTGGCTTTGATTATCTGCGGGATAACATGGTCGTTGATCTTTCCCAGATGGTTCAGAGGGGGCATCCCTACGCAATCGTCGACGAGGTTGACTTTGCTCTCATTGATGAGGCCCGAACACCTCTGATCATTTCCGCCCCCGCCGGAGAGGCGGTTGAGAAGTACTACGACTTTGCCCGCTTGGCGGGAAAGCTAGTCCGAAAGACGGATTATGTAGTTGACGAAAAAGCGAAAACAGTCAACCTGACGGAGTTGGGAATCAGAAAGGTTGAGAGGATGTTGGGGGTTGAGAATCTTTACGAGAAGGATTTTGAGACGATTCACCATATTGAAGCGGCGCTTAAGGCCAAAACTTTGTTCGCCAAAGACCATGATTACGTCGTCAAGGATAACCAGATTCTCATCGTTGATGAATTTACCGGGCGGTTGATGCTGGGTCGTCGCTACTCTGAAGGTCTGCACCAGGCGATTGAGGCCAAAGAGGGTGTCCCGATTCAGAAAGAATCGAAAACGATGGCCACCATCTCCTTTCAGAATTATTTCCGGATGTACGAGAAACTGGCGGGAATGACGGGAACGGCGGCGACCGAGGCCGAGGAATTGGCCAAGATTTACGGCCTTGATGTGGTTGTCATTCCGACCAACGAGCCAATGATTAGAAAGGACCATTCCGATATGGTTTACAAAACCGAGCGGGCCAAGTTCCAAGCGGTCGTTGCCGAGATTGAGGACTGCCACCAGCGCGGCCAGCCGGTTTTGGTCGGAACGACTTCGATTGAAAAGAACGAGCTTCTTGATAAATTATTGACTCGCAAAAAAATTTCCCACGAAATTTTAAACGCCAAAAACCACGAAAGGGAAGCGCAGATTATTGCCCAAGCCGGTCGGGTGGGGGCGGTAACGGTGGCGACGAATATGGCCGGACGTGGCGTCGACATTGTCCTCGGCGGCAAGAAGCCGCCTTCGGAAGTTCAAAATTCAAAATTCAAAATTCAAAGTGACGAGTGGAAAAAAGAACACGATAAGGTTATTGAGCTCGGAGGATTGTATGTGATTGGGACTGAGAGACATGAGTCGAGAAGAATTGACAATCAGCTGCGAGGACGTTCGGGTCGTCAGGGCGATCCCGGCTCGTCAAGATTTTTTGTCGCTCTGCAAGATGACCTGATGCGGATTTTTGGGGGGGAGCAGGTGGCGAACTTGATGACGCGGTTGGGGGTTGAGGAGAATGTTCCGATTGAAGCCCGGCTGGTTTCGAAGTCAATCGAGAATGCCCAGAAAAAAGTTGAGGGGCACAACTTTGATATCCGCAAGCGGCTGGTCGAGTACGATGACGTGATGAACAAGCAGCGGGAGATTGTCTACCGGGTGCGGAGGCGGATTTTGGGTCCTATTGACACCGCCAACACTTTCAAATCTTGGTTCCTTGAAAAAACCTCACCGTACATTGAGAATGCCGAATCGCAATGGGAAGCGAAGGAAAAAGAGATTGGGGCGGAACTGTTCGAGCAGTTGGTGCGCCGGATTGCTCTGCAAACAATCGATGTCCTCTGGATTGATCATATTGATACTTTGGATGATTTGCGCAAGGGGATTGGCCTGCGTGGCTACGCTTCTCGCGATCCGTTGGTTGAATATAAACGCGAAGCGCGGGAGATGTTTGAAAGATTGATGAATGAAATTTGGGGCTCGATCGCCGACCGTATCTTTCGAGTCGAAGTTAGAGAGGCCCCCACCGCCGTTCCTGCTCGCCGACCTCAACAATTAATCTACAAGCGACCGGAACTGGAGATCGGTGTCCAGCAAGAAGCACGTGAGGTCCAAGCCAAGCAGGCTAAACCGCAACCAGTCGTTCGGGGGGAGAAGCCCGGTCGTAATGATCCCTGTCCTTGTGGGTCTGGCAAGAAATACAAAAAGTGCTGCTACCCAAAATACGGCTAGTTGTAGTGACAAGCTTGCTTGTTACCCAAATTGATGTAACTCGCTTACGGCCGTACGGAAGTTACATCACTTCTCAAACCCCAAAACCTGTTTGACATCTGCCTTATAATATGTTACAATTAAGGTATAGAATGTAATAGCGAAATTCATTTCGCCCACTTTGACAAATGAGATAGAGTGTGTTATAATAAAAGGTGGAATGGAGATATCTTCGGAGAGAGGCTGAAAGACCGCTTTCCGAAGCGGTTTTCCGATAGCCAGAGCGTTTCTCTTCTTCTCCCAGCCCATCAAGAAAATTTGGTGATTTGGGAAAGGAGGAGAACCGCAGGTTCTCTCCGACTTCGGCACCTTAACATTTCTCATAATTATTGTTTCATTTTTATCCCTCTATCCGCCGTTCCAAAATTTCCTTAGGCGCGCCTGCGTGCGCGCGCCCAGAAAATACACTAGCCCTTCGAAGCTCCGAAAGGAGCGAAGGAGGGTGGTCTTGATTGGGAAGACCGAGCCGGTAGCCATATAAATGGCAAGCCGAGGTCTGTGCCGCAAGGTGCAGATTTAAACCCAATGAAGGAAAGAAGGAATTCACACAAGAAACATTGCGAGGTGAAAAATGGCTGACAAAATAGCCAAACCGACTGACGCAAGTAGGTACGTTCGCCGTCGGCAAGAACAACACGCCGGCCAAGATCAAAACCAAGGGGGAAGTACTGTGCAAGAGTTCAAGCAAGATGAATGGGGCTCCGCGGATGCCTACCGACTGGCCGCCGAGCATGGTTTGAGCAGTCTGTTCGATTGGCTGAAAGAGCGCGGGTCCTCGTGGAGGTTGGGCAAAGGCAAGGACGGCCGGTTCCTGGCGAAAGACGTGAGAAGCTGGGTCGAAAAGCTCGAGGCTGGTGAGGACCTGGGCTTCGGGGAAGTTCCCGAGGGCATTTTGCCCATCCCGGCTCCAGTCGAGGAGCAGGAAGCGGTGGCCCCAGTCGCCGAAGAGGTTGGGGCTCCGGAGGCCATCGAGGCACCGGAGATTATCGAAGTGACCCCCCCGACCGTCGAGCCGGAGGTTGTGCCCGAGGTCGCCGAGGAGCGGCCCGCACCCAGCTTGGGCGAGCGGATCCGTGAGTTCTTCGCCGGAATCCGAATGCCCGAGGTCCGGATGCCGATCTTGGCGCCGATCGCCGGCGTGGCGTTGATTGCGTTGATCCTCTTCGCGATCTTCGTCGCCGTTTCAGCGTTTCATCCACAAGGGTTGATCCGCCAACGGCTAACCGCTCCCGGACAGCGCATCGCTGCACTGCAGGATACGAGGGCCGACCTTGAAGAGCGGTTTGTATCCGTTGAGAGCGAGAAGTCCACGCTGCAGGACACGGTGACCGAACTCGAAGGGCAAGTGGAGGCATTGCAGAACGAAGCCATGCCGCTCACTGCGGACAACGCCGCTCTGCGAACTCAGGTCTCCATGCTCAACCAGGAGAAAGCAGATCTGCAGAGTCAGGTTTCGGCGCTTGAAACCAGCAAAGCGGACCTTCAAGTACAGGTAAGCTCGCTTCAACAGCACGTAGCGACCGCTGAAGACGAGAAGACCGAACTGCAGGAGGGTTTGGCCGGCAAGGCCGCGGAAGTGGCGGCACTCGAGGACGAGAAGATCACCCTTGAGGACCGGGTGGCCAAGATCGCCGCGGAGAAGGCAGCCCTCGAGAGCGCCTTCAACAAGGTCACCGCAGAGCGGGATCAGCTCGCAGCGAAGTTGGAGCAGGTCGCTCGGGTCGTCGTCGAAGAAGACGACACCATTTGGGACCTTCTGACCCAAACACTGGGAAAAGCTCCCACTCGGGATCAGATACAAAGCGTGGTTGATGCCAACAGTCTAACCGACCTTGGTGTCAATGCTGCTGGTCAGTGGATCGTCCTGATCTACGCTGGTCAAACCATCGACCTGAGTCCAGCACTGAGCGGATAGAAGTACAAGTTCTTCCCGGGCGTTGCCTTGGAGGAGCGCAGAGAGAAACAACCAAAGAATCTCCCGCACAGGGGGACCGGTTTGGCGGTTGCGAATCAAAGCGTTCTGAAAAGGGCCAACAAAGCCCGAGGAGGAACCGAACGGCCGCTGTGAGTCGAGAAACCGACTCGTAACGTAATCTATCTTCGCTTTATCCCCAAAGGAGCGAAACCGAAAAAGGTAGGTTGCTAGGTGGCAAAAACCTTCGCCGCACACGCGAAGGGTCCCAGCCTTCAGAGGTTGCGGTCTTGCACGCACCGTGAACTTCTGGGTTCAGGTCCCCGGTGAACGGGAGATCCGAGACTAATGGAGAAGGGAACTCAACCGTGTGCCGTAGAGGTTTTCCCAAACAGAAAACCTCTCTCCAAAGGAAAGTCAGTGCCGCTTTCCGAAAATCTTCATGATGCAGAAAAATCCCAACGACCTAGGAACTCTAAGTAGAGCCCAAAGCTCAAAAAGATTCCGACGGTTGCGCATCATAGGGCACCTGAATGAGCTACAAAATTCCAGCCCCCTTATACTTACGAAAGTATCAGGGGGCTTTCTGTTTCTGACAAAAAATCTGTATCTTCAGCATACCGACTGTGTTAGAATTGGGCTATGGAATTTATTGATAGAGCCCTAACCAAAGAAGAGATTCTCGAACTCCAAAAGACCCATGGCGACCACGTGAAGCTGACGGTTGACTTGGAAAGAGAGTGGGTGGTTGCCGGAGGGGAGCTCCACACTGATGGAGAAAGGGTTCTGTTGGAGAAGGGGAGTAGGCAAGATGATGTTTGGGGCGGGGGAATTAGTTTTGAGAGCAAACAGGTTGACACGACCGCTGTTTTGAATCTTCGTCCGAGATTGAACAACGATAGCTTGGAAATTTTGGATAATCGAAGAAGAGAGGAATTTATCCGGATTGTGAGAAGATATTTTGATAGCTTATGGTTTTAGACAAGCATAGTCGACAGGCAGACGCGGTGGCCAATCTTTACCGGGCAGCACTTTTTCTGGCCAGAGGATCGAGAAAGACCGGTCTTGAGTTTTTAAAAAAGGCCCAGGAGCGGTTGGGCGAAGATATTGACCCGGTGTTGAAGACTCGGGCCGATGATCTCTATTGGGCGGAGAAGATACTCGACCAATATCACAAGATTCGGCTTTGACTTCTACCTCCATCCCCGCTATCATTAGTTCAAATGCCGGATTTGGTCTTGCCGCAGAAAAAGCCGCCGTTTAAAACCTTTCTTCAGTCGATCCTCGAAATTCCCGTTTTCTGGTACGTCAAAGTTCCCCGTTGGTTTTTTGTTTTCCTGAAGCGCGTTATCCTGGCCACCGAAGACCGTCTAGTGGTAACATTAATGGCGCGGCTGCTTTTTACCCCTCTCTTTCGCGACCCCTCCTTTGCCGGTCGGTTGGTTAGTTTTTTCTACCGCCTCTTGCGGGTGATCTTGGGAGTTTTGGCCATTCTTCTCTGCGTTTTGATTCTTTTAGCGCTCCTCTTCGTCTGGCTTCTTTTTCCTCCCGTCTGTGTTTATCAGTCACTCGGCAATCCTTCGTATCTTTTCTTTCTTTTTCTCGCCGCCGTCGGAGTTCTGACCTGGAGCGCTCGCTGCCCAAGGCTTCGGATTTTTGAGGTCAAAGATCAGCCCTTTGTCAAGGTTGAAGATATTGCCACGCGAAAAGTTTTAAGTAGTGCGGATTTGGACTCAACCCAATTTTTAACCATCGCCCATCGTTTTCCTCGCCTCGAAGAACTTTTACGAAGACTTGAAGTCGAACTCCCGCTCAAGGTTTCTGGTCCGGCTCTGCAAGTTTTTCGGGACAAAAAAGTTTGGGAGATTGCTTTTCGCGAGGCGGTCGAAACGGAAGCGGACTACCTGCGGCTTGAGCATCTCCTCTTCGGTGTTTTGGGTTTTGAGGAGATGAAGGAGGTTTTGGAGCAGCTGGGCCTAAAAATTGAGGATGTCCATGAGGCGATCAAGTGGATCTATCAGCAGGAAAAGTGGGAGGGACTGCCAAAAATTTGGGGCGGCAGGGCCAACCGTTCAATGCTCGCCCGCGTTACTCCTATCCTCAATCAGTACAGTACTGATCTAACCCTTCAACAAGCTCAGGGCAAGCTACCTAAGGTTATTGGTAAGGATAAAGTTTTGGAGGAGATGATTACGATTTTGTCCCGCTCGGAAAAAAACAATGTCCTGCTTTTGGGTGAGCCGGGGTGTGGTAAGACCGTTGCGGTTGGGGGAATTGCTTCCGTTCTTTGGGACAAGCGGTTGGTGCGGCTGGATATTTCCTCGCTTTTGGCCGGTACCAAAACTCGGGGGGAGGTCGAGGAGCGTCTCGTAGCTATTGTCGAAGAAATTAAAGCGGCGGGAAATATCATTCTTTTTATTGATGAGATTCACAGCTTGCCCGTTGCCGTCTTTGCCGCTCTTGAGCCTCACTTTTCCGACCCGGCCTTACCTCTGGTTGCGGCGGACACCTTTGAAAACTACCGGAAAGTTATTGAACCCAACGCCGCCTTTGCCCGGATTTTTGAAATCGTCGAACTGCCCGAGGCCAACTTTGAGCAGTCCTTAGAAATTTTGAAGTTTGAGGCGACGGGGTTTGAGAAAGACCGTGAGGTGATAATTTCCTATCCGGCATTGGTAACCTCGATCAAGATGGCGGCTAAATTTTTCCACGAGCGGGTTTTGCCGGACAAAGCGATTGACCTCTTGGACGAAACGGTTTCACGGGTGGTTCGGGTGGGAGGTGATTTTGTCGGTTCGCAAGATGTGGCCAAGTTGGTTTCCGAGAAAATAAATGTACCGGTGACCCAGATTACCGCCGAGGAATCCGAGGCGCTTTTGAATCTTGAGGAAAGCTTACATCAGAGAATTGTGAACCAAGAAGAGGCGATTGAAGCGATCGCCGAAGCGATGCGCCGGGCACGAGTTGGTCTACGGGAGGAGAATCGGCCGGTGGCCAGTTTGCTTTTCGTCGGCCCAACTGGTGTGGGTAAAACAGAAATGGCCAAAGCTCTGGCCGAAAGCTATTTTGGCTCCGAAGAAAAAATGATTCGCATTGACATGTCCGAGTATCAGACGCCGGACAGCGTTGAACGGTTGTTGTCTGGAGCGCTAATTGAGGGCATCCGCCGCCAACCATTTTCGCTGGTCCTTTTGGACGAGTTTGAAAAAGCTCACGCCGATGTCCTAAATATTTTCCTCCAGGTTTTGGAAGACGGGCGGCTGACGAGCACCGCCGGGCGGACGGTTGATTTTTCCAACGCGATTATCATTACTACCTCTAATGTTGGTGCTCATCTTATCTTTGAAAATTTGGAAAAGGGATTTAAGATGGCCACCATTTTGCCCCGTCTTGAGGACGAGGTCCAAAGGGCTTTTAAGCCCGAACTTCTGAATCGCTTCGATGGGATTATCTACTGCAACGCTCTGTCTTTAGAAAATGTTGAAGCGATTGCCCGGTTGATGATCAAGCGGGTCGAGAAAACTTTAGCGGAGAAAGAAATTAAACTTGAAATTTCCGATGAAGCTCTGGCAGAATTGGCTCGGCAAGGTTACACCCCGTCTCAAGGAGCCCGCCCCCTCCGCCGCCTGATCCAAGACAGAATCGAGTCCCCCCTCGCCAAAAAAATCCTCGCCGGCGAAGTCAAAAAAAGAGATACGGTGAGGATTGATTCGGATTGGCTACGTTCGGAGTGACAAACCCCTTTTTTGACCTTCTACCCCATAAATTGACAAATTGGTTAGAGTGCGTTATAGTTTGAGTAAGGTCAAATCGGAGTGAACGTATCACAACAATGCAGGAAGGAGTAGAGATGGATGACTTGAGAACGCTGCCCCATGGCACTTATTGGGGCGTGGCGGCAGGTCAGTTGGAGTTCGACGAGGAGGTTCATCACGGGTTCAAGACAAAGGTTGAGGCTGAGGAAGTTGCAACATCGGTCACGTCAGCATGCAACGTCGAGGTTAGGCTCCTCAACACCCACGAACATCATCTCCCTTACGACGACCCCGAGTTCGACCCGAACGAGGTCTTCGATTCAAAGAGATGGTGTCCTGTGGTGTCGAAGAAGGTCGACTAACCTTCTCAACAAGCGACCGAACTCGTCTACAGTCCAGAAGGGAGCAACCTTATTACAACGAGGTTGCTCCCCTTCTCGTTTTACACCCGAAACCACGGACAATCTGGGCGGTAGTAGTTTATGAAACAAAAAACCCAAACCTAAGCCCTGCCTGCCGGCAGTGGTTGTTTCTGGGTAACTTTTTGTTAACGCGAAAAATTGCACAGTCTCCTCGAAATTCTGATAAAATGTAAGATGTTATGGATGATTTTGAGGAGCGGCTGGAGGAGCTGCTGGCGAAGTCAAAAAAGGCGATACGGTGAGGATTGATTTGGGATGGTTGAGTGGTTGAGGGTATTTGAAGCGACTCTTGATTTCCTTGATGAGTATCCTTATAATGTAGTTAAAAGGTTATGATAGATAAGATTATAAAAGTTACATTTATAGAGGATTTCCACGGAGCCAAGGAGTTTTATAGCTGGCAGATTAGACAGCTAAAGAAGATCGATCCGCAAGCAGTTTGTTTAGAGATGCTTCCCTGTGAAGCGGGATTTAAGAGGTTCTGCAGAAAGCTGTCAGAAGGAGGTATCTCACCAGATGAATTCAGAAAGCGAACTAGATGGGAGGAGCATTGGGGAACTTTTGAAGGCTACAATTTGCTCTTCGAATATTTACATGGTTCCAAGATACTTCTCTATCCAATAGATCAGAAGCTTGAGGAAAGGGAGTCTTTGGCTCGCAGAGAGAAGAAAATTATAAGGGACTTTCAAGCCGGAAGGGAAGTCGAGTTACTGGTAGACCAAAGTAGGGTGGAGCTGTTCTTGGTTCGGGAAGCTATCTTCGCCCAAAACATATTAGAATTGACCAAATTAGAAAAGCTTAAAAGTTTAGTTGCCTTGGTGGGAGGGAACCACATAGATAGACTCCTCCATTTCTTTAATTACTTAGACGAATTTGAAGCGGATAAGAAAAGGATCACCAAGAAAAAGAAGAAGGAGATATACCCACTCTTCCGCCAGACCCACCTAGATTTTGCTCAGAGGAGGAAAATTTTGAGAATGAAAAACCCACCTTTGGTTCCCATTAATGTTCTTCGCTCCGCAGAACTCAATAAGAAAAAACCCTCTCGGTGAAAGGAAAAACCCAGGCCCAAGCCCTGCCTGCCGGCAGGCAGGCTCCAGAAACCTTGTTGCTAAGGTAAGGGTTTTTACCATTTTGTCCCGCACCTGTGGGATAGAATGGTAAGATGTAAAGTTTGTGATTTCAAAATCCCCTAAACTTCTGATAGAATGGGGGGAGGAATCAAGATGGAAAATTTTGAGGAGCGGCTGGAGGAGTTGCTGGCGAAGTCAAAAAAAGAGATACGGTGAGGGTTGATTTGGAGTGGTTACAGCAAGTGTAGAAAAAAACAGGAGGCGGTGCTGCCTTAAACTTTAAGAAAACACCGCCTCAATACGCCCCTTCTCCTAATTATCTCCACCAATTCCTCGGCGGAGACAATTCCATCCGTGAGAATCTGAGGCATTAAGTCCTCAAACTCTTCCAGCGCGTAGAGAGGTTTTCTCCGACCGTAAGCATAGCCAATCTCAATTAGCGTGCTCACCCCCACATAGCCTCCGGGATTGGCAACCAGAACAAAGTCTGCCTTATCAATCTTGGCTAAGTGTCTAAAAGTGGTCCCTCTCACCAGCGGTAGGAGTTCCTCTCTCGGTGGTAGGTCATCGGTGAACCGAGATGGATCCTCCCGATCACAGTACTGGAATGGTTCGGGCATCAGACACTCGATACCGTTTTCTTTAAGGAGCGCTTCAATTTTGAGCATCTCCCTCCAGAATTTAAAGCTTCCACAGATACAGATACAGATTTTCATCTCTCCTCCCTTTCTAGTACCACTTTCTAGTACCACGTAGTCACAAAGTTTTGCTCGCGAACCGATTGCAGAACAGGCTCTTCGTTAGCTGCACGGCAGACTGCTTGCAGTGGACAGAACCCTTCGCATTGAAGTTGTGGGTAGTACTTGCGGGTCGAGCACTCCTCAAGTGGGCAACTAAAGCAGCGTGGCCCATCTTCAAAGCAGCAGTCCCGGCCTAGTGCCCAGAGTAACCCCTGAATGTCCATTGCGTTACTTTGGACGCTGCTTTTTGCTATCTCTCCAATTGCTTCAATTGCCGCCGAGCGGATTTCGATGTCATCATCCTCTGAAACTGGAGTGTGAGATCTCAGCATTCCAAGAAACTCCTCGTCTTGGACGATGAGTATCCCGGCTCTGATAGCGATCCGGCAGATATGGTAATCGATCGGTGGGATGTAGTTCTCCCGATCATCGAAACCTGCCAGCCC
>JAUXAW010000025.1 GCA_030619715.1 candidate division WWE3 bacterium | reverse complement strand
TTCAAGGTAGTCGCTTAGCGCGATGAAGACTATGATATATTCCAACAAAGGTTCCAGAATTGATGCGAAATCCGAAGATTTTGCCTTCAAACTGACGCCTTACCCTGACGTCCATGGTATCACTTCCACAGAAACCATTTGCTTTCAATACTTTATTTCTAATGAGTTCCTGCTTGTCTATTAGGAGGTCTATAGCTCCCAGTGCATGAAAAAGACAAAGAGGATGTCATACGGTTCGGACAGAACGTTCATACCACACAAACATTTTAAAAGAAAGAAACCCTCAAAAGACCGTTCTCATCTCTTGAGGGTTCAATTACGAAACTTCTAACGCTCAGCTTAACCAGATGCCAAAGCCAGAGCGAAGCGGCGGGTTTGGCAGTCCGGTTGAAGCTATTGTTAGGCAATAATACTGCTATGTCTCTTCTTCACCAACTGGTTCTTTGGATGTCGAAATACCATTCCATTGCGGCTTGTCACTGTTCAAGTACGCATAAACAGGTTTTTCATTGCGTACTAAATCGACATAATGAGACATCTCGTCGACAGGAACATTGATTGACCCAAACTTAGTGTTTGGAAAATACCGGGGCGGTGCCATCCCACTGCCGGGAGCAGCAAAATAGATTGCGAAACGATGCCCATCATCTCCAAAGCAAACTAAGTATCCACGGCTTTTTGGGCCACCACCTCCACCGCTCATCTCGTATCCAACTTTGACCTTGTAGCTTTTTACCTCAAATGTTTTCGTTGCCATCTGAAAGCCTCCTATTTTTCACCCCAAAATGTTTTTTGGTTAGACAAATTGTTGGGGTATTCAACTTGCCTAACGCCAGGGTTCAGACGTTTCGGGTTCCGCGCTCGGCGTGGAATCCGAAGTCGCTCTGGAGCCCTTTGTTCTGTGCCCGGTCCTATTCGGGGCATGTGTAGCCGACGACCATACAGGTCCCGTTATCTTCACGAAGGTGGAACTCGAGGCAATCCCTCGAAGGTAATGACGGTGGCCGACAGGTGGGCGCTTGCCGCCCTAACGAAGGCCGCCTTCTTCCTCTTGCGGAACCTCTTGTCGGTCTTCACGTAATCGATATTCGGGTTGCCAGAGAGCTTCCTGAGCTCACTCTTCCGAGTGTTGTAGTCCTCCAGCTTGAAAATGGCGCGAAGCTTTTTCTTGAGGCTGGTCCACGTCGCTGCGCTCGCACCGTTTCCCCTCGCGCGGAGGAGGGACTTGAACGTCGCCTCGGCCGCGGCAAGAGCACGCCTACGGTTGTCAATTTTCTTGTTTGTTCGTGGGTCGTGCCACACGCGGTCGACCATGTCCGGCATTGCCAGCATTTCGGTGTGGCCCACATTCGGCAAGAGGCTCTTCAGATAGTACCACGGGTAGCAGGAGTTTCGCTTCTCCCTCCACCCGGAAAAACCCTGGTGGCTGAAGGTGTCTTGGAGGGCGTGGAGCGTGATGCCCAGGCGGCAGAGGTCTTGTGATTCCTCCGCGGCTTTTATTAGCTTCTGCACTCGCGGGCTGTTCTGCGTCGTCTTCCAGGGCCATTCCTCGTCATCCCCGGGTATGAAGTGGAAGGGAACGAGGACGGTTAACTGAATCTGCGGATCATCCCACCTGTCGATCTTCGGGCACTGGGTCTGGATCTCATAGATGTCCTCGTCGGTCTGCCTGTCCGTATATTCGTCCGCCCAGGCGATCGTGGCGGCGTCACCTGCCGAGTAACCAGCCTTCCTTGCCAGCGCGTACGTTACGTAGAAATGAAAGTCCTTCTGCATCGCATTCTCTCCTTTCGGTTGTAACCTGCCAGGCCGACAGACGAGAGCCCCAAGTGCGTCTACAGCGCTTGACGCCTGCGATCCACAGCCTCGCTTTCCTGTTTCGTTGTTTTCTCCTTCACAGAACGTGGGCATCAGTGGCGCGAGGGAACGAGCGTCCAACTGCATGCCGTTGTTGGCCAACCCTCTGTCGTGCCTATCACTCTTGTGGAAACGCAATGGCAGGCAACTCATACTCGGCTACCGCCTTGCCCTGCGGATCCAGGAGGAGGCAGACAGTCTTCGACGAGAGGATACCACGTAACTCGGCCCAGCGATCAAGTTCTATTGGCACCGAGAGCCACGCGCCCTTGCCTCGAGTAAGACGCACCGTCTCGTATCACGCTTGATTGCGGTATCCAAGAAAGAGGCCCTCGAACTGAACTTCGCCAACGCTGAAAATTTTCAAAGCCACGTCTTTTTTGGGAACCACATTGAGCGCAACCCAGAAACGCTCCCGGCGATGTGTCTGCGGGACATAGGCCTGCCAAGATCCGTCTGGTTGGTACAGGTCGCGGTAGAGTCCACCATCTTGCACGACCAAGTCCGGCCCTGATTTCCACTGCATAGCGACCGGGACAATTGCAGCTACGATGGCGAGCAATCCAGCCACAAATGCAGCAACGACCGCTGGATGCTTTGTCCACTTAGGGAGCGCTCTCATCTCCGACAATCTCCTTCTACCATTGAGCCGACGATGCGAATAACTGGCCCACAAAAGGCACTTGCCTTTTGTGGATCCATGTTGATTTGACTTGTTAGGCTCTTAGGTCTCTTCTTCTCCTACTTCTTCCCATGTCGCTGGCCCTATTGACGTGTAAGAGACATTCCAATAACAGGGCTTTTCATTTCTCAGTGTGTCGACGATGCCTTGAAATCTGATATCATTGCCGACGTTTATGTGCGTAGTACTTCCATCTCCAAGCTTTAGAAATAGCCTGCCCCCTGGTTGTTCCACGAACCAAAAGTACCAATACTTATCTATTATATTCCAATAAGGATTTGCCATTTTAAGACTCCTTGTCATCCATAAAGCTGCTTTTCTATAATTCTCAACTCCATTGCGGCAGCTTCTTTACGCAAAAAAGTCGAGCCTAACGGGGCAAATCAGCCGCGTCGCTTTTTGGCGTCGGCTGAATTTGCATTGTTAGGCTTTGATCATTTACCGTGGATTACATTTGCCACTATTTGGACAACTCCGGCTTCCTGCACATTAACTCGTAGCTTCAACTCTCTTTCAAAATATAAGGGAGAAGGAAGGCCAATGGTTAACGTTTTAATATCACCGGTAGACTTTACTAAATCCAAGATGTACGGATTATTTTGTGTCAGACCCACATTTTTTGCAGCCGCTATAGAAAGATTAACTACATTCCTTCCATCGATATCAAGAATAACAAATGTCAGATCATTTCCACCCCCCTGCTTTGTTATGCTTGCCGAAAGAAATGTTCCGGGGCCCTCAAGAGCTATTAGTTCGTGTTCCCCTTGAGGCGCAGGTGCCTTTAGACCTTGCGTCCTTTCTGGATTACGAACCCCTTTTGTAAAAGTATTGACAACACACCCTTGTAAAACAAACATCAGCGACAAAGCGAGGAAAGAAATTTTTGTAAATAATCGGAAATTCATTCTCAAATACCTCCTTTTAGAAATTACGATTTTCTGATTACAGGCGTTACAGCTTGACTTTTCTCCCAGATTGAAAGCTACGTCATATCGATACCTCCTTTCGTGTTTCTATTTGTTGGGAACCTGCGCTAACGACCAGCTTAACCGGCTGGCTTCGTAGCGTAGCGGAGAAGCCAGTCCGAGTTAAAGCTGTTGTTAGGTGAAGGACCTTAAGAAAAAAGTTACGTCCCCCTTATTCGCTACTCAAGCATACCACTTATGGTACATATGATTGTTCGTACCGGGAGCAAAGCAATCAATACGATTCGGCCCCCAGGAGACAGCTGCAGGCGACTCAACAATTACCCCGCCAAGATTCTCCCAGCCTCTCCAACTCGAGCCGTTCCACCACTTGTGGTACATCCTGTTATTGGTGCCCCGTACAAAACAATCCAAGCGATTGCGTGCCCAAGAAGCAACTGTTGGCGCTCCAATGATCACCCCTCCAAGATCTTCCCAACCACGCCATCTTGAACCATCCCACCATTTATGGTACATATGATTGTTAGTACCGGGAGCAAAGCAGTCAATTCGATTCGGCCCCCAGGAGACAGCTGCAGGCGACCCAACAATTACCCCGCCAAGATTCTCCCAGCCGCTCCATCTCGAGCCGTTCCACCACTTGTGGTACATCCTGTTATTGGTGCCCCGTACAAAACAATCCAAGCGATTG
>JAUXAW010000011.1 GCA_030619715.1 candidate division WWE3 bacterium | reverse complement strand
GAGGCTCATAAAGGACTTTCGGAGAAGCGTTTCTCATCACGGGAATTGACTCTTTCCTGCTTGAAACGGGTTGATAAAGTGGAGGATGAACTCAACGCCTTTATTACGGTCACCACCGAGGCGGCCTTAGAGAAAGCCAATGAGGTTGATAAAACCATCGCTTCGGGTCAAGAAATCCAGCTGCTGACCGGAATTCCGGTGGCCATCAAAGATATATTTTGTACCAAGGGGATTGAGACAACGGCGGGCTCGAACATTCTTAAAGATTTTATTCCTCCCTATGATGCCACCACCGTCAAAAAACTCAAAGCCCAAAATGTTGTCATCATCGGCAAAACTAACTGTGATGCCTTCGCCCACGGCTCCTCGGGGGAGAATTCGGATTTTGGTGTTACTCGGAATCCTTGGAATTTGGAGCGTGTTCCGGGTGGGTCTTCCAGTGGTTCCGGTGCGGCGGTGGCCTCCGGCGAGGCAATTTTTGCCACCGGAACGGACACCGGCAGCTCCATTCGCCTTCCCGCCAGCTTTTGTAATCTCGTTGGCTTGAAAACCACCTACGGCCGCGTTTCCCGTTACGGAGTGATTGCCATGGCCTCATCGTTGGATTCTCCCGGCCCCATCGCCAAAACGGTGACCGATTGCGCGCTCGTTGCGCAGGTAATGGCCGGTCATGATCCTTTAGATTCAACCACTCCCGATGTTCCCGTACCCAACTATCAGGGATCGTTAAAACAAAATGTAAAAAACTTAAAAATCGGCGTCCCCGAAGAGTATTTTCAAGAGGGGATCGAGCCCGAGGTGGAGAAGCTCGTCAGAGCGGCGATTCAAAAGTTAGAGGAGTTAGGAGCCAAAGTGATTGAAATCTCACTACCGCACACCAAATATGGTGTTGCTACCTACGCTTTAACCTGTCACTCCGAGGTTAGCTCCAACCTAGCTCGCTACGACGGGATCCGCTTTGGTCATTCCCGTCCCGAGGGCTTTGGCGACGAAGCAAAACGGAGGATAATGCTCGGGACTTTCACATTATCTTCGGGTTACTATGACCAATATTATGAGAAAGCCCAGCGAGTGAGAACGTTGATAAAACGGGATTTTGAGGAGGCCTTCAAAAAAGTGGATGTGATTATCACCCCCACTTCCCCGACGATTCCCTTTAAAATCGGCGAAAAAGTGGACGACCCGCTAAAGATGTATCTTTCGGACATTTTTATGGTTCCGGTTAATTTGGCGGGGATTCCAGCACTCAATTTACCTTGTGGTTTTGCCCCTTGTGGTTTTGCCCAAAAGTTACCTGTAGGGATGCAGATCATCGGGCCGCAGTTTTCCGAGCCGCTACTTTTTCAGGTAGGATTTACCTATGAACAAGCGGTTGGGTGGTACAAAAGGAGGCCAAATGGGTATCTTTAACTTCATTTTCAAGAAAAAACACAAGCGTTCGAAATACCGTTACAGCAAGCTATCCTTAAGTCCTTCTGATCTTAGAAAAATCCAAAACGAGTGGGCTCGTATTGATGAGTTGGTCAAAATTGGAAAGCCGAGTCAGTTGCGGCAGGCGGTGATCAAGGCGGACAATTTGGTTGACTTTGCCTTGTCCCGGTTGGCTTCGGGAACAACGGTAGGGGAGCGGTTGAAAAATGCGCGCCCGTATTTTAAGGACTACGCAGTTTACCAGGGACTTTGGGAAGCGCATAAAGTCCGTAACGCTCTGGTTCATGAGGCCGATTACGAGCCGCCTCACTATGTTGCCAAAGAGGCGATTGGGAAGTTTAGACAAGGTCTTGAAGCACTGGGAGCAAAAAATGAATAAAAACATTTCTTCAGTCCTAAAAAACACCAACTTCATTAAACTGTGGCTGGCGCAATTCCTATCAATCTTCGTCGTCAGTTTGCTCAACTTTGTCCTCATCGTCCGCATCTTTGAGGGAACCCACTCCAGTGTCGCCATCGCCATTTTTTGGGTCATTTACTCCCTCCCAACCATTTTCCTCGGCCTCTTCGCCGGTGTCCTCATCGACTACTGGAGCAAGCGCCGGGTGATTCTTCTGACCAACATTTTCCAGGCGGCGGCCGCCCTCCTCTACCTTCCTTTAGGGACAAAGATTTGGCCGATCTACGGCGTCGTTTTTCTCTATTCTCTCATTGATGAATTCTACCGCCCGGCCCAAGAGGCCTCGCTGCCAAGTTTTGTCAAAAAAGAGCACCTCCCCTTTGCCAACAGTTTAATGGTCTTCTCTCTGCAGGGGGCGGGGATTGCCGGTTACACCCTCGCCGGGCCGCTGATGCGCGTTACCTCGTCGCACTTCCTCTTTTTCCTCGGCTCGATTCTTCTTCTCTTTGGGGCGGCGGCGGCGGCTCTGTTACCCAAAGACTCACCGGCCAACTACCGCAAACCGCTTGAAAACGGCTTCAACGGCTTTTTGGACGACCTCAAAGAGGGCTACCGGGTTATTTGCCGAGAGAGGAAAATCTGGAGTTCGATTCTGCTAATGGTGATTTGGGGAGCGGTGGCAACACTAGTGGCCGCTCTGGCTCCGGCGATTGCCGAAAAAATCTTTGCGATCGACTTTCGGGATATTGGTGTTTTGATGATTCCGGCGGCGTCGGTCGGTGCAATCCTGACCAGTTTGGTAATTGATCAACTGCTGCGGACTTTTGGCCGTGTTAACCTGACCCGGCTTGGTTTTGCCGTTTTGGGACTTATTTTCTTCCTCTCGCCGTTCCTCGATCTGAGTATCACCAGCGATTTAGTTTTTATTATCTTTGTCTCCTTCTTGGTCGGAGTGGCTGTTGTTGCCACCAACGTCTCTCCGAAGACTGCGATTCAGGAAAATACACCCTTTGACAACCGCGGACGGGTTTTCGGGACGTTGCGGACTCTAATCACGGTGGCTTCCGGTGTGCCGATGGTTCTCGGTGCCGCTTTGGCCGACCTTTTTGGTTTGCGCCTGGTGCTGTCTTCTGCGGGTGTCATCCTTCTTTTTTCCAGTTTTTATCTTTTGCGGAGGAGCGATGTCCTTTGAACCGGTAATTGGTCTCGAGATTCATATTCAACTGAAAACGCGGCGCAAGATGTTTTGCGACTGTAAGTCCCCCGTAGCTTTAGCGAAGGGGGATG
This sequence comes from candidate division WWE3 bacterium, assembly GCA_030619715.1. Lineage (GTDB taxonomy): Bacteria > Patescibacteriota > WWE3 > JAUXAW01 > JAUXAW01 > JAUXAW01. The sequence goes on along the minus strand of JAUXAW010000011.1, from coordinate 25,075 downwards.
TTTGGCAAGCCGAACCAAACACCCACGTTTGTCCGGTCTGTCTGGGCCTGCCGGGAGCTTTGCCGGTGGTTAATCAGAAGGCGATTGAGCAGGCGATTAAAGTTGGCTTGGCTTTGGGTTGTGAAATTAACAAGGAAACCTATTTTGAACGCAAGAACTATTTTTATCCCGACCTTTCCAAAGGTTATCAGATTAGCCAATACCGCGCTCCTCTTTGTGTTGGTGGTCAGCTAGACAATGTTGGGATAACCAGAGTTCATCTTGAGGAGGACACAGCTAAGTCCCTGCACAGAGAAGATACGCTTCTTGACTTCAACAAATCCGGAATTCCACTTTTGGAAATTGTTTCCGAGCCGGATATTCACAGCGTTAAAGACGCCAGGATATATTCTAAGGCAATTCAGGAGCTAGTGCGGCGCCTCGGTGTTTCCGACGCGGACATGGAAAAGGGTCAAATGCGCCTCGAAGCCAACATCTCTCTCCGTCCAACCCAAAGGGTTGCGGAACTACCCCCGTACCGCGTGGAAATCAAAAATATAAACTCGTTCCGATTTTTGGAGGGGGCGCTGAAGTATGAGATTGAGAGGCAGACTAAAGCTTTGGAAAAGGGTGAAAAATTGGAACAGGAGACGCGGGGGTACAATGTCAAGCGAAGAGTGACTTTCGTCCAAAGGACGAAGGAAGAGGCGCACGATTACCGCTATTTCCCCGAGCCGGATATTCCCCCGTTGGAGATCGCCGATGAAACGATTAGCAGAATAAAAACGAGTCTGCCAAAGTTGAAGGATGGGCTTATAGATCAGTTAATTGAGGATTATAGAATTCTTAGAAAAGATGCCGAGGTCTTCGTTAGCGATGAAACCAAGTTAGAATACTTCAAAGACCTTGTTGCCGAAGGATTGGAATCGAGGCGCGCCGCCAACCTTGTTATCAATCGGCCTGACGTTTTGCTAACAAGGCCTGACGATCTTGTTAGACAATTAGAAAGGGAAAAAGCTGAGGAAATTACCGATGAAGATGTTTTGCGAAAGGCCGTGAAGGCCGTCATTGCCGCCAATCCTCAGGCGGTCAAAGACTTCCGCTCCGGCAAAGAAGCCGCCCTCAAATTTCTCATTGGTCAGGTAATGCGCCAAACCCGCGGTAAAGCCAATCCCCAGGTTGTAGAAAAACTACTGAAGAAAGCTCTTTAGCGCTTAGCGCTTAGCACTTAGCTACGAGAAGAAAAAAGCTAAGAGCTAATGAGCTAATGAGCTAAGGGGCTGAACGTTATGTTTCTGAAAGAAAAGTTAGCAAAACTCGCTGACGAGATCGCTCAAGAGGTTTATCCTCTCACCTATAAGTTCCCGAAGGAGGAACGTTTTGGTCTCGCTAACCAGCTCCGACGAGCGATAGTCTCTGTTCCGGTGAATATTATTGAGGGTTGTAATCGGCTTGGTGACAAGGAAAAGAAGCAGTTTCTCAATATCGCTTACGCATCTCTCAAGGAGGCTCAATATCTTTTGTATTTCGCTTACAAACAAGGATTTGTTAGTGAAAAAGATTATGTCCGGTTGAAGCGGAAAACGGATGAGTTGGGAAAACTTCTATTCTCATTTATCAGGAAATTAAAAGCTGAAAGCTAAAAGCTAATGAGCTAAAGAGCTAAAGAGCTGGGGGCGACCCGTCGTTGAATTGACAAGGTCGCCCCCTCTTTGGGTCATTCTGTGGTGCCGTGAATCTGGAAATCTGGGCCCACCGGATGGATCCGGTGGAAAACTATGTCCACTTCGAGGTCGGGCTCCCCGTCTTCGAGCACCTCTAAGTTGGCCTGAGGAGTGCCGATGGGTCTCCCCAACTGCGGGAACTTCACATCGGCCCACCTCCCAGCGAAGATGTAAACGATAGTTCCTTCGTCTCCGATGGCAACCCCAGAGGCTTTAAATCTTGCGGCCATCCGAGCATCGAAGTGTTCCTTGCGTTCCTTATACGCGGAATCAATGTTCGCGGGTGGCGTTCCCACCATCCCAGTCAGCCTGACTTTGTCCCCTACCTTCATTTATCTGCCTCCTTTGCAGATTTGATAAGATGTGCGTTTTGGCTCTTTTGAGCTGGTTTGAATGATAGCACAATAGGGTGTGTTTGTCAAGTTATGGGACACAGCGAGAAAATTCCTAATTTCTAATTGACCTAATTCCTAATGGAATGTCAAATGACCAAATGTCCAATGTCAAAAATTTTAGAAATTAGAAATTAGACATTAGAAATTTGGCCGGTGTGCTATACTAAATTTGCAATGCCCGAAGAAACCGAAAAACCGAAAATCAAACTCGAGTTTGACCCCAAGAATCCCGATTACGAACTGATTGAGACCGAGGAGCAAGTCAAAAATGCCGTCAGAGAACTCAAAAAAAGAGAGGTCCTGGCCGTTGATTGTGAGGCGACGGAGCTGGATCCTTACAGCACTAAACTGGTTCTCGTCCAGGTGGGAACACCGAAAAAGGCCTACATTTTCAATTTCCAAAAAGTTGATATCAGTCCTCTCAAGCCCCTCCTCGAAGACCCCAAGCGCCTAAAAATCGTTCAAAACGGCAAATTTGATTATCAGATGCTGAAAGTCAACGCAAAAATTACCATCGAAAATATCTTTGACACGATGCTCGCCGAACGGATTCTGACCACCGGTTTCAAACGGGAAAACTCTCTGGAGGCGATAGCTCTAAAGCATCTTGATATTCAGCTTGATAAAAGTATCTGGAAAACTTTTGGCAAAATAGCGACGCTGACCCGGAAACAGCTCAACTACGCCGCCCTCGACGTCCTCGTTTTGTTCCCTCTTTTCAAAATTCAATTTAAAAATCTGCAAAAAGAAAAGTTGACCCGCATCGCCCAACTTGAGTTTCGCTGCCTGCCGGTGGTGGCGGAGATGGAACTTAGGGGGTCAAAAATCGATGTCGAGCGCTGGCGGCAGAATCTTAAAGAGCTTAAAGAAAAAAGAGACCTCGCCGCCGCCCGGATTCAGGAGGAGCTCCGTCCGCTCTACACCAACACCCAGGTTGACCTCTTCGGCAACCACGTTGATGTCGTCAACTTAAACAGCCCGATTCAGATTCTCGGGGCCTTTCGCAAAGTTGGCCTCGACCTACCCTCAACCGGTGAGGCTATTCTGCGCCGCACCAACCACCCGTTGGCAAAAATGCTTCTCGAGTACCGCTCTCACGAAAAATTAATCTCCGCCTTTGGTGAAAACCTGATCGCAAAAATCCATCCCAAAACTGGCCGTATCCACCCCGATTATAGGCAGATTGGGGCCGACACCGGTCGTTTCGCCTGTTCCAATCCCAACCTCCAACAGATTCCCACCGACTCCGCTTTCAGAAGCTGCTTTGTTCCCGCCGAGGGCTACAAGTTTGTCGTCGCCGACTATTCCCAGATTGAGCTGCGGATCATGGCTGAACTTTCCGAAGACCCGGCATTTATGAAGGCCTACAAAGAAGATAAGGATTTGCACAGGCTGACCGCTTCGCAAATGTATAATATCCCCTTTGAGCAGGTTGGCAAAAAGATGCGGTTTAACGCCAAGTCCATCAATTTTGGCTTGATGTATGGTCGCGGGGCTAATTCGTTGGCAACGCAGCTGGGAATTTCACCCGATGAGGCCAAATTGCTACTCAACAAGTATTTTCAGACTTATGGCAAGGTTAAGCGTTGGTTGGATAAGGTTGGACGGGAGGCGGTTCGCCAGGGTTACAGCACGACTCTGGGCGGGCGTAAGAGGTGGTATCAGCGTCCCGATCCGGCGGATCCTTCCTATGAGCGGCAACTTTCACACTTTGAGCGGCAGGGGAAAAACACGCCGATTCAGGGCTCGTCGGCGGATATGATCAAGTATGCCTTGGTTTACATTTATGATAAAATAAGGGAGAAGGGCTATGACGCCTGTCCGGTTCATACCGTCCACGATGAGATTTTGGTCGAGGTGCGGAGCAAGCAGGCCGAGGAGGTGCGTGATTTGGTCGAAAAAGAAATGATTCGGGCGGCGAAGGTTCTTTTGAAAAAGGTGCCGGTCAAGGTGGATGCTAAGGTAAGTGATGTTTGGGAACACTAAATTATGACCTTATGCCAACGTTGTGGGTTGCGGCCGGCGGTGATGCAGACCCAGCGGGTCACCCCCGACGGCCGAATGTTATACATTAATCTTTGCGCGGAGTGTTACCGTGAGCTGCGGGATTTGGGTTCCAAAACTTCCAGTCTCGATCGCTTCGGGCGGGATTTGACCAAGTTGGCTCGGGAAGGCAAACTCGATCCGGTCGTCGGCCGCAAGGACGAGATTGACCGCGTGATTCACATTCTCTCGCGGCGGACGAAAAATAACCCGGTTTTAATCGGTGATCCCGGTGTCGGTAAAACGGCGATTGTTGAAGGTTTGGCCCAGCGAATCGTCGGCAACCTTGTTCCAGAAACTTTGCAAGGTAGGCGTTTGGTGCAATTGGACCTCGCTTTGATGCTGGCCGGTGCCTCGTATCGAGGAGAATTTGAAAAACGTCTCAAAGGTACGATTAGTGAAGTCAAAAAGGCCGAGGGTCAAATTATTCTTTTCATTGACGAGCTACACACCGTCGTTGGCGCCGGGGCGGCGACGGGGGCGATTGATGCTTCCAATATACTCAAGCCCTCACTGGCCCGCGGTGAGCTGCAATGTATTGGCGCGACGACTCTAGACGAATTCCGCCGTTATATCGAACGGGATGGAGCGTTGGAGCGCCGTTTCCAACCAATTCTTGTTACCGAGCCAACCGTCACCGAAACGATGGAAATCCTCAAGGGTTTGCGAGAGCGCTACGAGCAACATCATCATGTGGAAATTACCGATGAAGCTATCGAAGCGGCAAGCAAGCTTTCCGACCGTTATATTTCCGATAGGTTTCTGCCGGACAAGGCCGTTGACCTGATGGACGAGGCCTCATCGCAGGTGCGCCTTTCGGCGGTCAAAGAGCCGGAGAACCTGCGGCAGGTGGAGGATGAGATTAGAAAAATTCGTCAGCAGCCGGACTTGACCTCAAAGAAGCGTTTGGCCGAACTGGAAAAAGTCCGCTCGGAGTTGATGCAGCTTTGGATCCGAACGAAGATGGAAGAGGTGCCGCGGGTGGAGAAAGAACATGTTGCCGGAATTGTGGTGCGGATGACGGGGATCCCGCTTGAGGAGCTGACCGAATCGGAGAAAGCCAAACTTTTGAAACTGGAAGGGCGGATTCACCAGCGGATTGTTAACCAAGATGAGGCGGTCGAAGCTGTGGCCGAAGCGATTCGCCGTTCACGCTCCGGTCTCAAAGACCCCAAGCGGCCGATTGGTTCTTTTATCTTTCTCGGTCCGACCGGTGTGGGCAAGACCGAGCTGACCAAGGCCCTGGCCGAAGTTTTATACGGCAGTGAAGATTTGATGGTTCGCTTGGATATGAGTGAGTATATGGAAAAGCACACCGTTTCGCGAATGATTGGGGCACCGCCGGGCTACATCGGCTTTGAGCGTGGGGGTCAGTTGACCGAGGTCGTTCGCCGCAAGCCATTCTCGGTTATTCTTCTGGATGAAATCGAAAAGGCCCACCCCGAAGTTTTGAATGTCTTGCTGCAAATTATGGAAGACGGGCGGCTGACCGATGGCCACGGGCGGACGGTTGATTTTAAAAACACGATTCTGATTATGACCTGCAACATCGGCTCGGAGCTAATTTTTGAAAAGAGCAGTTTCGGTTTTACCGTTGGTCGGAAGAAGGCGGTAAGGTACGAGGACCTCAAGGACGATGTTTTGGAGATGCTGCGGAAGGCCTTCAAGCCGGAGTTTCTGAACCGGGTCGACGATGTGGTTATTTTCAAGAGCTTAAGCCAGGCCGAGATTGAAAGAATCGCCAATCTGGAGTTGGGCAAGTTATCAAAGTTGATGGCCGAGCAGGGGATTGCTTTGACGGTAACGCGAAAGACGCAAAAATATCTGGCTAAGGAAGGTTTCGATCCCCAGCTGGGAGCGCGGCCGCTCAAACGCCTGATCCAAACCCAGATTGAAAACCCCATTTCGGGAAAAATTATCAGCGGTGAGCTTGCCACCGGGGACGAGATTAAGGTTGATTTGGTGCGTGGTAAGTTGGTTTTTGAGCCGGCGAAGGTGAAAGTTAAGGTTTGAATATGAAAGAGATTCCAAACTTCCGAGCCGGAGATACGGTTCGGGTTGATTACAAAATTAAAGAAGGTGACAAAGAGCGGATTCAACCGTTTGAGGGGATTGTTATTGCTCGCAAGGGGGGTGGAGCCAGTAAGACTTTTACGGTGAGAAAAATTGCCGCTGATGGTATCGGCGTCGAGCGCATTTTTCCTCTTAATTCTCCTTGGATTGAAAAAGTTGAGGTGGTCAAAAAAGGCAAGCCGCGAAAGGCAAAGCTTTACTACCTTCGTGAGCGTAAAGGCAAAGCGGCGATGCGTGTCTGAGATTCGGAAAACTCAGAATGACTCAGTGCGCCGGTACCTCAGTGCGCCGGAGAGTCGGAACTCCGGCTTTCTGGTTAATCTGGGTTATCTGGTTCTCTGATATTCTGACACCCTGATTCACTGAGTTTTCTGAGTTGTTCTGAAAATATCTTTTGTGATCTTTCCAAATCTTGATACTGAGAAGAATTTGTGGGACCAAGGCCATCGCTTCATCGCGGGAATAGATGAGGTCGGTCGGGGTGCCTGGGCCGGTCCGGTCGTCGCCGCTGCAGTTATTTTTCCTCGAAATTTTGAATTGCCACAAGGACTTCGTGACTCTAAGTTGTTGACTCCCAAAAAGCGTGAGGAACTTGACAAGCAAATAAAAGAAGTTGCTCTTGGTTTTTCCGTCGGTTCTACTTCGGTTGTGATGATCGAGAAAAAAGGGATTGCCGTCGCTTCTCAGGTGGCGATGAGAAAAGCCGTTCGTAGTCTCGACCCCAAGCCCGATTTTCTTCTGACCGATTACTTTGCTCTCAAATATATCAGAAAATCTTGTCAGCAAGCGATTAAAAAAGGTGATGTTTATTGCGTTTCCATCGCCGCCGCCTCGATCCTGGCCAAAGTTTTTCGTGACAACTTGATGCGGGAACTGGACAGGAGGCAAGAGTTTGAGGTCTACCGATTTGGGAAACATAAGGGATATGGTACTAAGTTTCATCAAGAAGCGATTACCAGATTTGGGGTTAGTAGGATACATAGGGTTTCGTTTGTACCGAGAAGTTTAATACCAAATCTCAAATAACAAATACTAAATGAATATCAAATGTCAAATATCAAACTCATTTGGTATTTAAGTATTTAGTATTGAATTGATATTTGATATTGGGTATTTGATATTTTAGTGTCCAATATCTCCATCGGCCAACTAGGTGAAGAAATAGCCGAGAAGTATCTCAAAAAACACGGCTACAAAGTTATTGAGCGCAACTTTAGATCCCGAAGATGGGGCGAGATCGATATCGTGGCGGTTGAAGATGATGTTCTGGTTTTTGTTGAGGTTAAAGCAAGGGTAGGCTCAAAATACGGTGAGCCGGTTGAGGCGGTAACGCCGTTTAAGCTCCGCGCCCTTAAACGCACCGGACAATATTACAAAATGGAACACCCCGACCTTCCCGAGGCCCTGCGCATCGATGTTGTTGCCATTATGCTCGACAAAGACACCCACGAACCCCTCAAAATCGAACTCTTCAAAGACGCTCGGTAAACCCCGTCCAACCCTAAGGGTTGACGAAAAAACCCTTAGGGTTTAATTCAAACTTGACAAGACTATGAGTTTGTGATAGAATATACCCAGAAAATCAAAAGTCGGAGAGAGGCGCCGTTAAAGCCTCCCTACGGGCTTTAGTTCTTTAACAAAATGCTACAGAAGCACAGCGAGTTGAGGAGCCACAAGCGCTTGTCAGTTCTCTGTGCCGATGTAGCACAATAGCGCCAATGAGTATGTTACCAACAGAGAGGAGAACAACTCAAAAACAACACCCGCTCGAATGAGCCGACGGGAGCGTCGTTAATCACTACAATAATCATCTGGAGGTTTGCGAATGGCTCGCAAGAAAGATGCACAGGCAGTCCGGGCACGGGTTGAGCAACTTGTGACGGACGGCAAGCCGGAGGAGGCTTGGGATCTTCTGGTCTCCAAAGGTTGGGTTCCCAAGGGAAGCGGACATCAGAGTCACTACCCACTGCTTCTCGATTTCTACGCCGAGGTGGACGATTCCCGGCAGGTTGTGAAAAGCCCGAACGGTCGCCTCTGGGCTTGGCAACTTCCACCGGTCCGGGAAACATCTAGTTTCCAGGCATATTGGGCAACGCACGGAGGGGACTACAACGAGGCGAAGTTGGAGCTCTTCTTAGAGCTCTCTCCGCACCAGGTCTTCGACCTGATCCATGCAATGCCCTCTGGCTATGGTACGAGGAAGGGCAAGAATGTCAATCTCATACACCCTTGCCTTGGCGCCATCGGCAAAAACCACATCTACGAGCTGTACGAGAACCAGTTGAAGTGGATTGCTCGACGGTGGGCGGAGCTCTGTGGTCGGGATCCTTTGATGATCGACGCTAACGATCATTCGCCGCTGCTCATCGGAGGCGGCGAATGGGGCACCTACCTCATCACGCGGAAGGGCAAAATCGTTGACTTGGGTGATGTGGGTAGGTACGACGACTAGCTTTCTCTGGTGGCGCTTACGTATAATGTGGCGCCTGCGAAGGGCGTGATTGGGTTCTATCCCCAACACGCTCTTTTCTTTTTGCTTCGAAATCGAACTCTTCAAAGACGCTCGGTGACCTTGACAAGACTATGAGTTTGTGCTAGAATATAGTCAGAAAATGAGAATACCGGAGAGAGGCATCATTAAGGCCTCACAAGGGTTTTAGTTCTTTAACAAGGATTGTGTGTTGCAACCAGCGGATGAGATTTTTTCTTTTCTTCGTCCTCTGCTTGGAGCAAATTATTCACCATAATTAGTGTGCCTTGCCAGAACAGCGAGGCCAATCTGCAAGGGAGGCGGAGAGATGAGTTTTCTAGCAAAACTCACGGAAATGACAGATGCCCTACCGGGCGGAAAAATACGACGGCTCAGAAGGCAGCTTGTTCGACCGGATACCTACGTTGTTGACCTGTTGAGGGCGAAAAACCTCATTACTTCGAGGGTTATGTTCTCGGACTTCCGGTATACATATTCCCTCGCCGAGCGCAAAGCCTTCAAGGTGGCAACACTGCTCGAGGTGCCCCACCTGTTCTTCATCAGGTTGGACACCCGGATCGGTATGCCCGAGAACGAGATTCCGGCCAACACGGTGCTAGCTAACAGCTTCCTTAGCTTCTACACCTACCTTGAGGAGGCTTGCGTTCAGCCAGCCGATTCCGGCTTCGAGCGGGAGCGCGAGTGGGCAAAGTATCCCACCTTGATGCCTTATGTCCTCGATGACCTGCGTACCATTTTCGGCGACCAAATACCATCGAAGGTGCTGGCAGAGATCGTGAGGCTCGAGGAGACCCACTTCGGAACCAAGCGAGCATCCTCTCCGGAAGAGCTTGCTCTTTGGAGAAAGATAGCTACTGACGCCGCTTGGGACTTCTGGGATGCTTTGAGAGATCGTCGAGGTATCCGCAACAAGGCCTACGAATCTCCGAGGTTTCTCGTCTACGAAATGTTTGAGGAAGTCTGCGAGCAGATCGAGCAGCTAGAAGCTTCGGCGCACCCCCATCGCACAGAGTTCGTCCGTTGCAAAGGGCAGAGGCCCCAGTAACTTGGGCCTAACAGGTTGCAATTGTTCAACTGCAACCGCGAGGAGCAATCTCGTTCAAACGGGATTCGCTCCTCTTTTTTGTTTGCTAAACTAAAATTTGGTGTATATTGAGATGGATGAAGATTGGATTGGTTCTTGATGCTAGTTTGGAAATGACTGGTGGGGTTCAGGAGTATGTTCACGGACTCCACGAGTATCTAATCAAACAAGGTCATCAGGCAGAGATTTTGACCCCGCAGACGACGGGGTTGGCAAAGTCTTTGGAGATAAAAAGACCTTTCTCTTCCTCGTCTGCTACTCTAGCTTTCACCGACCGAGAGAAGCTCTCAAGATTTTTAAAGAAAGAAAAATTTGATATCTTACACTTTCAGGCGCCCTTCGGAATTTTCGGTGGGCAGGTTTTGCAGACTTCAGGATCGGTTAACGTCGCCACCTTTCTCGTCGCCCACGAGTCAAAAACAGCCATCGTTGGATACAAGGCTCTTTTTTCGGCTTTAAAAAATGTGGCAAAGAAATTGGACGGAAAAATCGCCATCTCTGAAGCGGCGGCCCGCTTTGCCAAAAAGTTTCTCCCGGGCGAGTATCGAATAATTCCCCCAGGAGTTGATATTGAGCGGTTTTCAAGGGCGAAGCCCTGCCTTGCCGGCAGGCAGGCCTTGCAGCCCTTTAGAGACGGCAAATTGAATATTCTGTTTGTGGGAAGATTGGACGATCGTAAGGGACTAATCTATCTTTTGAAAGCCTTTCGCCTTATCAAACAGGAATTTGCCAATGCTCGCTTAGTCGTTGTTGGCTCCGGCCCAAAGGAGAGGGAAGCCAAAAGGTTTGTCAAAAAACATCACTTGAGAGATGTGGAGTTTGTCGGTTTTGTCGAATCGGAGACATTGCCTCGCTACTACACTTCCGCCGATATTTTCTGCTCACCGGCAACCCACGGGGAAAGTTTTGGTATTGTTTTGATTGAGGCGATGGCGGCGGGTCTGCCGGTTGTTGCTTTTGATAATCAAGGCCACCGTTGCGTTCTGCGAAAAGATTTTTTGGTAGAAAACAGGGATGTTGAGGCGCTGGCCAAGAAACTTTTGAGCTTTTTGCAAAGTGATGGTTTGCGAGAGAAAGCATCGGATTGGAGTCGTTGGGAGGTACAAAAATATTCTTGGGAGAAAGTGGGAAGAGAAATAGTTGAATTTTACGAGGTGGTAGCCCCAAGGGGAGTCGAACCCCTGTTTCCAGCTTGAAAAGCTGATGTCCTAACCATTAGACGATGGGGCCTCTTCGTCACTTCATTCCTCAGAGTAAACTCCCTTCTAGTTTACACTGAGCCCCGCTCCGCGGGGCGAGGTGGTGGGCCCGGTGCGATTCGAACGCACAACCAATAGCTTAAGAGGCTACTGCTCTGCCATTGAGCTACGAGCCCGTGGCGCTCTCGGCAAGATTCGAACTTGCAACCCCCTCGTTCGAAGCGAGGTACTCTATCCGTTGAGCTACGAGAGCACGGTCGTATTATACCTCATTGACACCCGAATTTCAACCCGTTAAAATGATTTCAGAATGAACGTTTTTGACCTGCTCAAAGAGCGCGGCTACACCTACCAAACCTCTAACGACGAGGGGGTTAAAAAACTCCTCTCAAAACCGGCAACAATTTATCAGGGTTTTGATCCCTCAAGTGATAGCTTTCACGCCGGACATGTTATGCATCTGGTCGCTTACAGACATCTCCTTGATGCTGGTCACAAAATTATCTTTCTTCTCGGCGGGGGAACGGGTTTGATTGGAGATCCTACGGGGAAAACAGAGGGTCGGGAACTTTTATCGAGATTGGAGGTAAAAGCGAACGTTAAGTCCTTAGAGAAGCAGGCACGAGGGCTTCTAGGCGAAGAAGCTGACATTATTTTTTTAGACAACGCTGAATGGCTTACTAGAGCTAAATTAATTGACTACCTTTGTAGAATCACGCCCCATCTGAGTGTGAATCGACTCTTGACCCACGAAACATACAAAGAACGGCTCTCAAAGAAATTAAACCTCTCCCTTTTAGAGTTTCTTTATTCCAGTTTGCAGGCCTGGGATTTTCTCTACCTTTTCGAAAATCACGACTGCCGTCTGCAAATTGGCGGTCAGGACCAGTGGCGGAATATTCTAGATGGGGTCGAGCTCGTTCGCAAAGTCAAAGGAGCAGAGGTTTTTGCTTTGACTTCTCCACTTTTGGAAACTGGTGGGGGAGCTAAGATGGGCAAGTCCGAGCGGGGGACGGTTTGGTTGGATCCGGCGAAAACTTCCCCTTACGAATTTTATCAATACTGGGTTAACACTCCGGACGTCGATCTTGAACGCAACCTAAAACTTTTTACACTTCTGAGTTTGGATAACATAAACCAGATTATGGACAAACACCCGAAAGAAGTTCAGCACCGTCTGGCGTTTGAAGTAACCAAATTCATCCACGGCGAAGAAGCGGCTCAGCAAGCGCAAGGGGATTCGGAAAAACTTTTCGGACAAGAAGCCACCACCGCTGAGAAAGTCCCCACTTTGGAGATCGAAGAAGGCACAATTATAATCGACGCTTTGGTTAAATCTAACCTTGCTTCCTCAAAGTCCGAAGCCCGACGGCTGATTAAACAAGGAGGGGTTAAACTAAACGCTCAGAAAATCACCGACCCCGAAGCCCAAATTTCAGAAAAAGATTTCGACTCTACCAATACGGCCACGCTTAGCGTGGGGAAGAGGAAGATTGTTAAATTGGTTAGGGGGTGATAGAGAATGCAAGTTAAAAAGAAAGACGGTCGCTTGGAGAACTTTGACCGTGGAAAAATTTCTCGCGGGATTGTTGCCGCCGGTGCTTCGCAGGAGATAGCCGAGGCGATTGCCACCGAGGTTGAGAACTGGGCCGCTGGTGCCGCCACCGACGAAACCATCGCCGCAGTGGAAATGAGGAATAAAGTTCTCGAGCTTTTGCGCGCCCAAGATCCCACCGCCGCGACCAGTTTTGAACAATACCAAAAGCCGGCCTAAAGAAGGTGAGTGTTGTGGCTGAAAAACACTTTTCTCTAGCTCATCTCAACGAATTTCCCGACTACTACACTCGGTTGGAGAAAATGGAAAAGGAGGCGGGAGTGACGGCCGCCACCTGAAATTGTACAACTCCTCAATCCCCAAGGGTTTTGTGCTAAAATCAAGCCACGGTGGGGGTAACAAGATGAGCAATTACTACTTATTCCTCGACGAATCTGGCCACCACGGGCTCAAGACGATTAATCAAGAGTTTCCTATTTTTCTACTTTGTGGTTGTTTACTCGAGCAGGATTACTTCAACACGGAGTTTACGGACAAATTCAACGATTTGAAACTTGATCATTTTGGAACTACAGAGATAGTTCTCCACTCAAGCGATATCAGGAAGTGGCAAAACGAGTTCAAGGTTTTGGGAGACCCCAAGTTGAGACATCGGTTTTATCAAGACCTTGACACCTTTATCTCCGAGGCCAAGTTCACAATTGTGGCGGCAGCCATTTTGAAAGAGAAGCTAATTCAGGAGTACGGTCCACGGGCGGATAATCCATACAACTTATGTTTGGCTTTCATTTTAGAACGTACCGTATTCTTTACGGACGCAACAAGCGGCAAGGGTGTGAAGGTAGCTGCAGAAGCGAGAGGGAAAAAAGAAGATGCAAGCTTGCAAAACCAATATCAACTTGTACTATCCAATGGAACTCCTTATGTGGAAAGTAATAGGTTTCAAAAGATATTTACTGATATAGAATTTGTGAAGAAAGAAACGAATAATTTAGGAACGCAATTGTCTGACTTAGCTGCATATCCAATCGCGACCAAAGTACTCTATTCCGATCGTGAGAATTTAGCATTTGATGTTTTCGAACCCAAAATATACCGACAATTTCCCGATGGAGATTATTTGGGTTACGGTCTTAAGATATTCCCGTAACAAAAACAAACCCCCGGAGGGGTTTGCCGATCGTGATCCACGATCCGTGGGTATTATATACATACTGTAAAGGGGTTGTCAATAGGCAGTTTTTGCCCCCTCGAAGCGGTTTTGTGCTAAAATCAAGCCAAATGACCAGAGAGTTTAGGGTTTCGACACAAGAGAGGTACCAGTTGGTTGATGTTACCGCTGAGGTTGAGGAGATTGTTGGGGAAAGTGGGATCGAAAGCGGTTTGTGTTTGGTTTTTGTGCCCCATTCGACGGCGGCGATTATTTTAACGGAAAACGAAGAGGGCCTCAAAAAAGATTGGCTGGCGGTTTTGAAAAAACTCGTTTCGGGACTCGATTTTCTTCACGACCGTATCGACGACAACGCTGACTCCCACATCCTTTCCGGCCTCTTGGGTCAAGGAAAAGTTTTACCCATCGAAGACGGTGAGCTAATCCGCGGTACCTGGCAAAAGATTTTCCTCGTCGAACTCGACGGCCCAAAAAACCGAAGAGTTACGGTCAAACTGCTAAGTTGCTAGAAAGTTAAACCCTAAGGGACGAAATATTTAATCTTTGCTAATGTGTTGCAGAATGTTTAGCGTTCTTTTTAAAAACTGTTTGAATTGACGTCTCCCATACCCACTTTTTAGAAATTTTTCTCGTGCTTCTGCATCTCCTTTATTGATGAAGTATTCATAATGGACGAGTTTTAAAGGACGGCGGTGTTGTGTGGAAAGAGTGTCACCACGAGCATGTTGTTGAAGTCGCCGCTTTAGATTGGTGGTAAAACCAATATACAGTTTATGGTCTTTAATTGAGAACAGTATATAAACGTAGAACCCGCGAGGTGTTTCTTCCATTCTATTGCGACGTCTGACGTCGCAGGGAAATAATACCAATAGCCGCGTCAAACACAGCACAGCCACGTCAGACGTGGCACAGCTGCGTCAAAGCAAGTTTGACTTGCTGGGGTGCTCGACCGGACTTGAACCGGCAACCACCTGCTTCACAGGCAGGCGCTCTACCAATTGAGCTACGAGCACCACAATAAAAGTTAAAAGTTCAAATTACTAATACTGTACCACATCTTTGCGCCCAACACAAGTCCCATTGACTATTTTGTATATTGATGATAGAATGCGAAGTGAGGGGCGGGTGGCGGAACTGGCAGACGCTACAGACTTAAAATCTGTTGAGGGTAAAACCTCGTGAGAGTTCGAGTCTCTCTCCGCCCACCACTTCGCCCGCCGAAGGCGGGCTCAGTGCAAGCTAAGTTTACGCCGAGCGAATGGAATGAGTGAGGCGGGGACTGGCGCAATTTGGTTAGCGCGCTGCGTTTGGGACGCAGAGGTTCCCGGTTCGAGTCCGGGGTCCCCGACCACTTCGCTGACGCTCAGTGCAAGCTAAGTTTACGCTGAGTGAGCGGAGTGAACGAAGCGGGTATCGTATAACGGCTATTACTCCACCCTTCCAAGGTGGTAAAGTGGGTTCGATTCCCACTGCCCGCTCCAAGCCTCCGTAGCTCAACGGACAGAGCAGGACGGTTCTAACGTCAAGGTTGGGGGTTCGAATCCCTCCGGAGGCGCCAATCTTAAAATTTAACCTCTAATGAGAAACGGCGGGCTTTGTTGACATTTTGCCACCCACTCTTGACAAACGTGTAACCTGTGATAGCATAAAGTCGAATGAAGAAAATTCTTGCCCTCACACTTCTAACCCTCGTTTTATTAAGCCCCTGTCTGATCACGCCCGCCTTCGCCGCCGAGGAAGTCCAAAAGCAACTTCTTCCCACTTCACCCTTCTACCTTCTGGTGAAAGTAAAGGAATCAATCCAGCAATTTCTGACCTTCAATCAATCCTCAAAGGCCGAACTCCTCGAGGGTTTTGCCGAACAAAGAATTAGGGAAATGGAATACGCTAACTTTTCTGATAATGACGACGCTTTGGACGCTTCTTTGGACCGCTACCAAGCGCAGAAAACGCAGGCCCTGGGATACGTCCAGGGAGCCAGCGACTCAAAAGTAATGAGTCAAATCAGAGAAAGGACCATCGAACAGCAAAGAACCATGACCAAGATGCAGTTGGAAGTAGAGGGCTCCGAAGGTGTCCAACAGCACATCGTCGAGGTACAAAAAGGAGTTGCCGGAGAGATGAAGAAAACAGTGGAAATTGTCCAAGGCACCGAAGAGGCCGCCGAAACGGATAACAAGATACATTATGTTTGGCTGGACCCCAACGCTGACGCCAGCGGTGAATTGCCCCCTTTGCCCGACGAGATTATTAAGGAGTGGGAATACGCTCCGGGAACCGAGGGCCGAGACGAGGGCGGCAAGGTGGTGGAAATTACTAAGGGTAAAATCGAAATCCAGTGGGCTCCGAAGACGGAGGTAGAAGGCGGCCCCCCGACGGTGGTTACTGACGAAAAAATTATTATTCAACAGGCCCCCGGAACTGAGGGAGTGGAATGACCACCTTACTTTTGAGCGATAGCTCAAATGCAAGGTTCTGCGAGCGTAGCGAGCAGGTCCTTTAACGATAATGATTGCCTTACTTCTGGCCGGTGCTTTTGGAGGAGTGATTCGCGGGCTGATGGGATTCCTCAAACACCGCCTCTCCTACAAAGACGTCGAATTCAACTACCGTTATTTTCTAGCAACGGTCGGTCTCTCCGCCTTCATCGGACTGGTTGTTACCTGGGCTATCGTCGCCTCAGAGCTGGGTCTTCCTTTGATTGATCAAATTAATCCCGCCCTAGCCCTCATCGTCGGCTACGCCGGCGGCGATTTTATCGAAAACCTCTACAAACTCCTCATCGGCAAAACTGTTTTGTTCCCAACGACGAAGTAACTAATTAGCGGCAGACTTGAATGTTGGAGAAGGTACCGATGACCTTGGCGTAGGCCCAAGCGTCTTTGACAGCCATGACGAGGTAGAGTTTGTCCCGACCACCGGTTGATACTTCAAAATTACAAGTGGCTGAGGTGCTGTTCTTGGGCACACCGCAGTGCGCCAGCGCCGTCGAAGGGGCGGCGTAGCACTTCTTGCCCCAATCAGCGTCGCCAACACTAGCGCCACAGGTGGACAAAGTATCTGGCAACTGACTGTAAACCAAAAGATCAACATAGCTATCGTAATGCACCCCACCACCAGGGAAGAGACCGGCCGGCTCAGACAATTTAACATCGGCTTTAATTGTTACCTTATCCGCCCCACCGGTCGCCACCTCTTTAACCCCATGAATGCGAAACTGCGCACTCATCTCCCCGCAAGCCAGCTCAACCTTTGAAGAACTTTTAGAGACGCTCCAGTTGGAGCACTTGTTGCCGGTTTTATCAACGGTGTAGGTTGTCACCGTGTCCGCAAGATCCACATTTTGACAACCCCAAGTGTCCTCCGCTGCCGCCTCTTCCTCTTCTTTCTCTCCAGTCGAGGACACATTGCTAATCTTCGTTGCCTTGACATTGTTAGCATAATTTTCCCATCTTTCCGTTGAATCATTAAAATAATAAAACTTTAGTCCGCGGTTAAACATCCCCGTCTGCAAATTTTCCCCTTGAACACCGATGACATAAATTTGCAGCGGCTCACCGCTGACGACCGCCGACCAAAGGTTCAACTCCGCAAGTTTAGAGTAAGCTTCATCCACATTCGCATTGATGTAGGCCATCTCCTTATCCAGTATCCAGGCGGCGATCTTGACCTTGAGCATCGCCGTGTCTTTAATCGCCTTGAACCCCTCGCTGTAAAGCTCCAAACCAAGCGCTCCGGTATCATACAAAGTCAAGACAAAATCGGCCGTTTCTTCACCGGCGGCGGCGGCCAAAACATCGTGGCCAATCTCTTGAATCAGTGTCTCCACAACCCAACCAACGACCGCATCCTGACCACCGTCAATGGCCGCAATCAATCCGCCGGAGATAGTGTTAACAAAATTGGCTTGAGTCAAAACTTGACTGGCGGCCCTTGTCAGCGGCGAAACCTGCCAATAGAGCCCGGATCTAATTGAAGATTGTGAATAAAGCGGCGTCAGAGCAATTTTAATATCATCGGGCAGGTCGGCAAAACGATTGACCGGCTCGATAACGTCGGTTCTAAAAAGTTCCAGGGGATTAAGAAGAATGGCGAAAATAGAAAACTGATCGACGGCGGCGGCAATCGTTTGGGCTTCGGTATCGAGGATGGCTCCAGCAACCGGTGCCCACTCCCTACCATCGCAGCGGGCCAGATAAAGATTTTCCTCTTCGGCATTGCGGGGAAGTTGTGAGGGGTTATAGGAAAGAGTAATCGTTGCCGGTGTGTCACTCTTGATTGTAGCCGTTGTTTCCACTTCGTAAGCGCTGCCGACGGCGGTGTCGTTTTCGGCTAAGGCGGGAAGTTCCGTGGAGGGAACAATTTTGACGGTCAGCTCATTCTCACTGCTGATGGCATCTTTGGGAACGAGAATTTTAGCGCTTTCAAGCACAATTTCGTTATCCTCGGTGGGAGAGATTGTTTCCGTGACCGATTTTTCCGCGGGTACGGCTCCTTCCTTCAGAAATGATTTTAGGAAAAACGCGCCGCCGATGAGGACGATGACAGCAAGGACGATACCAAAAATTTTAAGTTGGAGAAAGTTTTTGAAGAAAGAAGGTTTACTCTCTGGGGTGGGGGATTCCGGTGCCTCCAACACCGACCCGCACTTGGGGCAAAACTTGGCATCGGCAGGAATCGTAGCTTCACACTTCGGGCAGGTCATCAATGCAAATATAAAACATTCTTTCACCCCTTGTCAAGTCCCCTTAAGATAGTATGTCCTGGACACCGCATAACTTGGTTTGACAAGTATCGAGAGGTGTGGTAGGGTGTTTGTTATTGGTCTTAAGAGGTTCGGTACCTTAACAATATGCAAATTTTGGAAAGGGGGGACGCTTTAGCGCATTAAAAAACGGTATCCGCCAGGACCGCTTTCAGTGGTCCCTAGCCTTTAAAAGGCAAAACAAAAAAACATAAGGAGGTTTGAGAGACATGGAACTTCGAGAGTACGTCACAATTCTGCGGCGCTGGGTGTGGCTAATCGCGCTAGGGACCTTGCTGGCTGGGGGCACGGCTTTCATCGTCAGCCGAAACATTGAACCCGTTTATCGGTCCTCGACGATGTTGTTCCTGAACCCGGCGGCATCAAGTCCGTTGCTCCCCTTCTCCCTCTCCCTCTCTGCGGAGGACTTGGCTCGGACTTATAGTGAGTCCATGAGAACTTGGTCCTTTGCCGAGTTGGTTGCGCAGGAAATGGGGGGTGGAGTTACGCCCGACGAAGTGCTGAGTGCGATTTCGACACGGCACATCCCCCGCACTCAGTTCTTTGAGGTCAGTGCCATCAACACTGACCCAGGGGAGGCCCAGAAACTGGCTAACACGTCAGCCCGAGTGTTAGTCACCAAGAACATCGCCCATCAAAGAGAGCGGCAGGAGCAACAGCAACAGATCAAGGGCCCTCTCGGCGGTGAAGAGACACCCGTGGACACCGCCGTCGTGTGGGACAGAGCTCGGCTACCCACTGAGCCTTTGGAACGCAAGATGCTCCAAAATACCTTGCTTGCCGCGATAGTAGGTTGTATGCTGGCCGTAGGCGTGGCCTTTCTCATCGAGTACTTGGACGATACTATCAAGACTTCCGAGGACGTCAGCCAAGCTTTGGGGCTCCCTACTTTAGGGGCAATCCCTTACTTCAACCCTAATGAGGGAGGCAAGCTCGTGACCGTTGCCCACCCCCGGTCACCCATTTCGGAGGCCTGCCGTACCCTGTGCGCTAACATCCAATTCCTAGCTGTGGGCAAGCGCAGGCCCATAGTGACCTTACTCTTTGCCAGTGCCGTCCCGGGCGAGGGGAAGACTACTCTGGCAGCAATAATGGCCCAAGTAATGGCTCAAACCGGTAAGCGTGTCATTATTGTGGACTCCGACCTGTGCCACCCCACCTTGCACCAGTACTTTGAAGTGTCCAAGGACCTGGGGTTGACCAATGTCCTTCTGGACGAGAAGTCCAACCTTGACGGTTACCTACAGTAACTAGCGTTGAGAATCTGCGGGTGCTGACTAGCGGCCCGCTACCGCCCAATTCGCCAGCGCTTCTGAACTCGCCACAGATGAAGGAATTAGTCAAGCAACTTGAGGAAGAGGCGGACATGGTGATCTTCGATAGCCCCCCCATTCTGCCCGTCGCTGATGCCTTAATATTGGCGAACCAGGTGGATGGGGTACTGCTGGTGGTGGACGCCGGGACCACGCGGCGGGAAACAGCCCTACGGGGGAAAGAGCAGTTGGAGAAAGTGGGTGGCCACCCTCTAGGTGTGGTCTTAAACAGGATTTCCCCCCACGTTGGGTACCATTATTACTACGAGGGAGAGTAGCACGAGGGGGCGGAATCGGTTAGAGTTGAGTACTATCAAAGACTCAAAGCCGGCTCCGCTCCTTTCTCATTCCCCACACTGTCAAGTGTCAAGAGAAGATGAAGTGACACCTGCCAAGATTTTTTGAGCCTCTTGAAGGGGCGAAGCTCACACGACGGTGAACTTCGCCCCTCTTCTCTTCATCCTGTAATACTTGACTCTTGACATTTCATTTGATATAATGTGATAGCTTCAAATTAGCGGCCGTGCGCCTTTTAGCAGCGGCCAAAAACAGCTAGGAGGAAGGAGGAAAAAGCACATTAACAATTGAACGATCACTTATCAGCCAGTCGCCTGTGTCCTGAGAGAAATCGAAGGACCTTCGAGGCGACCCAGCCGTGCGCTAAATTAGCGCCGGCAAAAAAGAAAAGGAGAAAGGAAATGAAAAGGGTGTCGAGAATTGAGACGAAGTGGTTAGTAACTGCGATGTTTGTGGTTTTTGGGCTCGTAAGGATAGTGTCGCAGTTCAACGGTCCCTTCTTCGACGAGGGAGTCTATGTAACTGCAGGTTTGCGTACCCTTGAGGGACACGGATATACGGATGGCTACCTCACGTGGTTTGCGGGGTCCTTACTCTGGCCAATACTTGCCGCGATAGGGTACAAAATTGCAGGATTGATGGGCACGCGCATTGTTGCCTTGATCTTTGCAACGATTGCCTTTGTTGCGGTCGTTCAATCTGCTCAGAACTTGTTCGGAAAGGAAGCAAGCCTCTGGACAGCAGTAGCATTCGCCATCAGCGGCCCGCTTCTAGCTTTAGCACACTTGGGTGTGTATGACCTACCTGCGTTGACTGGTATCGCACTAAGCTTATGGGCGGTAACCGAGCTGGTCAGAAAAGACGATCGACGTTGGCTTGTGTTTGCCTCTGTTGCTTTCACAATTGGTATAATCGTAAAGTACGCCACGGGGTTGATGCTATTACCAATTGTGGGCATCGTTTTCGTCCTCCGGAAAGAGAAAGCCACAGTGGATGTTGGGATCTTTGGGTTTATTAGCTTGGCGATTGCTTTGGTGTCCTATCTCCCTTTGCGCGAGCAGGTTGGGCAATTCTTTGGCTGGAGATTGGCAAATAGACCCACGTTCCAATCAACACCTTTGATGATTGGGTACGCGCTGTTTTACTTTAGCGTTGTGCCTTTCGTTTTAGCCTTGGTTGGATGTTTTGTTGCCAAGAACAAACGAACCCTAGCGTGTATTCTTCTCGCCAGCCTGACCATGTGGCCGCTCTATCACATCTGGTCAGGAGATCCAGTGGGCGATAGTAAACACGTGGTGTTTGGTTATGTGTTTGCCTACCCGCTCATAGGACTTGCTTTGAGCAAGATATGGGAGCACCAGAAAGGTAAAGTAGTTGCTATCACAACCATCTTGGCGCTGGTTATATTTGGCTTCCTTCAGATGGAAAGACTCGATCGTTCCTGGCCGGACGTACGGGAAGTAGCTGGCTACTTAACCAACAATGTTCAGCCTGGTGAGCAACTGTTAATCAACAATTCTTGGCCATACATAATGTACCTTTATGCCGAGAGCCGAATCGATTCACCATGGGACGTCTTCGACGTCTATCGTATCACTCATGGTGAGTCAAAAATCGATCTGTGCCAATACGACCGGTTTGTTGATGAACAAGGCTCATTTAGCTGGCCGGAAAACGTAAAATCAACTATCTCCCAGTGTGGCGGATTCCAACAAGTCTTTTCCGCCACTAGCTGGGTGGTTGGTTTAGACTCTGAGTTGGAATTCGTCACCTATCCCGCCCACACAACTGTGTGGCGGAACACTTCAAAGAGGTGACGAAATGAATAACTGGAAAATACGCGCGGCGGGGGTCTTCCTCCTAGCCGCCACAGTGTGGTACATTCCCTGGCTCCTTTCTTCCCTGAACTGGAAAGAGCCTTGGCTGTCAGTTCCCTTCACGGTTGCCAATCTAATGGTTATGGTGGTAACGCTGGTATCACTGATCAACAACTGGCAACGGATCGTAGCAGAGGAACAATTGGTTCCCACCGGCGAAGAACCGACAGTGGCAGTGATCATCTCAACCTGCGGTGAGCCAGCAAGAATGGTCTACCTGACTGGCAAGTCTGTTCTAACCCAGAACTGGCCAGAGAAAAACTTGGTGGTGGTTATTAGCGACGATGTTCACAGAAACGAGATTCGCCAGATTGCTAAGTTTCTCCAGCGGGAACATCCGCTGGCGAAGGTAATCTATAACAAGCCACCGCGCTGTGGCGATTCCTCTCGCAACGGAGACGCAAAGGCTGGCAATCTCAACTCGGCTTTGGAGCTAGTCGACAAAATTGCTCCGCAGATCGAGTTTGTTGAGACACGTGATGCCGACGACAAAGTCGGTAGTCCAGACTTCCTGAGGCAAGTGATCGGACAGCTGCAAGCTGACCCTAATATCGCTTTCGTGCAAACCATCAAGGAATGCGAGGCCGGCGATGGAGATCCATTCGCCAACAAAGCACCTCTTTTCTATCGAGGTGTTATGTTATCCAAGAACGCAGCCAACGCTGTGTTCCCATGTGGGTCAGGCGTAGTATGGCGACGAGAAGCTCTTAGTGACATCGGCGGATTTCCGACTTGGAATCTGCTTGAAGATCTCCACTCAGGAGTTGAGGTACTTCGACGCGGCTGGCGTGGTATTTACTTGCCAATCGTCGGCGCGGTTGCTCAGATTGTCCCCGAGGACATCCCCAATGTCTATAAACAACGGGGCACCTGGGCCCTTGACACTATGCGACTCTTCTGGTGGAAGAATCCCCTCTTTACCAAGGGACTGAGTATTCGCCAGAGGTTGCACTTCCTGGAGCTGGGCTTGTTCTACCTGCTTAGCTTTGCGACGCTAGTCCTCGCAACTGTCCCTGTGATCAGCTTATTCTTCAACATCTACCCATTGGTCACGAACCACGTCGCGTACGCCTTACACTTTTGGCTGTATGCAATGGCTATCGAGTTGTTTCTCGTCACTCTTGCAGACGGGCTTCCCTACGAGTCGCTTTGGCGTTCACGCCAAATGTGGCTTGGGTTAGCGCCGGTGTACGCGAAAGCGTGTATTCTGGCACTCTGGTACGGCCCAAACCGCAAACCTGCCTACCAAGTGACAAGGAAAAACCATCAAATAGGTTGGTACTGGCGGGAAACTTTCATTCAGTCAGCTTTGTTGGTAGCGCTTGTTGTTGCCGTCTTGTATCAGATGGCAACCAGGTCGCTGCTAATGGAGGCTGACCTCGGTTCGATCTTCTGGGCCGGTTTCTTCATTTCCGGTTTAGCTGGGATAGTCAGAAGAAGCTGGTTCGGATTCGACTGGCAAAAGGAGGTACAAGTCGCTATGAGAAGATTGTGGGACTGGGGTCTGACACCGAAATACGCCCTTGCGACGATTGTTCTTGCAATCGCCGTAGCTTTTGGCATTGGTTTTCTCGGCAGCGGGCAATGGTGGCCAACACTAGCTACTAGTCACCCGCCGGCCAAGGAGCCACTGCCAACTGTTGTTGCAGCAGTGAGGCTGGTACAGGAAACAACGCCAACACGAACCACCGTGGCACCAACAGCAACAATGACACATAGACTGGAGCTCGCAATACCAACTATGACGGCGACCGCAGTAGTAGTAGCAGCAGCAGCAACGCCTGAGCAGTTCCCAAGTTTGAAACTCAACCCGGCTGGTAAGGTTGGCCTCGGGGCGTATCTAAATAACACGCCTTACGATGATTTCGAAGCAACCAATCGGTTCGAAAGACTGGTCAATCACAAAATGTATTACGCTTTGTGGTTTCAATCTTGGGGAGACTCTGACAAGGAGTTTTCTGTGCAATGGGTACGTGAGGCAGCCGCACAAGGGTTTGTGCCTGTGATCACTTGGGAACCATGGAAACGCAACTTCGCTTCTCCCACAACCGAGCAGCCAAACTACTCATTCGCGAGCATTACAGCGGGCAACCATGATGAGTACATCCGCAGCTGGGCTCGGGGTGCAAAGACGGTCGGCGTCCCGATCATCCTTCGATTCGCCCACGAGCAGTCTACCCAACCGGGGACCAAAAGTTGGTATCCTTGGCAGGGCGATCCTGAGGGATTCAAAGCAGCATATCGTTACATTCTAAACATCTTCCGCAAAGAAGGGACGACGAATGTCAAGTTCCTCTGGAGCGCCATGTGGCTCGATAGTGATTGGGTGTCTGCGTACTATCCGGGCGATGACGCTGTCAATTTGGTGGGGACGACCGTGCTTAACCACGGAACTGTACCAACGTTATGGTGGGTAAAATGGCACAGCTTTGATGAGTTGTTTGCTGGGCAATATCAGACAGCTCTACAATGGGGCAAGCCAATTATACTCGCCGAGTTGGCAACAGCGGAGCAAGGAGGCAACAAAGCAGTTTGGCTGCAAAGCTGCTTCAGTGACCTCCAGACAAAGTACCCCCTTGTCGAAGGGGTCCTTCTGTTCGAAGTCACATCCGACCGTGAGTGGCCAGATATCAATTGGTCGGTTGTCTCCAGCGAGGAGAGCCTAACTGCCTTCCAGCAAGTAATAGACTCTCCTTATTTCAAGTAGGACCAACAAGGGGAGAGACTTGAGGGAAAGAGACTAAGAGGAGTGTTGGTATATACCATGCACATTGTGGTTGCCGACCCTCCTCTTCTTCATTTCTGTTAAAATTAAACCTATGGAAGGAATTTTTGCCGTTTACAAACCGAAGGGTCCGACTTCGCACGACATTATTAACAAGTTGCGAAGGGAGACAGGGATTAAAAAGATTGGGCACGCCGGGACGCTGGATCCGCTGGCTTCGGGAGTTCTTGTCGTCGGTATCGGTCGCGAGGCAACGAAACAGCTGGGTAGTATCGTCAAGAAAGAAAAGGAATACCTGGCCAAGATTCGGTTGGGGACAGAAAGCACGACCGATGATGAAGAAGGCGAAAAAACTGAAATTACCATCTCAAAAATTCCCACGCT
>JAUXAW010000012.1 GCA_030619715.1 candidate division WWE3 bacterium | reverse complement strand
AGAAATTTGCGCCAGGACCCCACCTAGCCTCACACTTCGAACATTGCAATGGTGTGAGATCAGGGTTAAAGAAAGTCGCGGTGCGGTGCTGGTCACCGCTTTCAGGGTCTTGTATACCACTGAGCTCACCGCAGGAAATGCAGTATTTGTGGTCTGCACGTTCACCACAGTGCTGACAGTTTTCCATCGTTATTCTCCTTTCTCGCCGCATGGGTAAAATTTCCTGGGGCACTAATTTCGGCAACCTCCGCCTTACTGACCCGTGGCTCCGTCTGGAGGTTGCTCAACAGTACTTTGAGGTCAGGCCGAAGGGGTGGTACGTAGTTCGGTTTGAGGACGGGCGTATCCACCTCCGCTCACCGAGGGATCGTACGGAAGCCCTCATCGTTGACTACAACCACAGGTTTCTAAACAGGGTGGAGCTCACCCTGCTGGGAATACCTTCGGTGTCATCGATTTACTGGGTGGGTGAGAATCTGGTGTCCGTCATCGTCAAATCTGGTCCCGTCAGTAACCCAACGGCGCTTCTGAGGTCGCTTGGGCGCAGGATCAGCAAATCTCTACAAAGCACTCCTCACCAGATAGCAGGACCCTTGGAGGACACCTACCACGGTAAGCTGTGGGTCTTCGGTTGCGGGGGCTACTATTGCAGGCCCGACGACGGTTTGGCTGGGTCTGATGGACACTCGGTTTGGATATCCTGCCTTAAAGCGCCCACAAAAGAGGGCTTCTGGTCCTACGGCGGAATCCAGGAGGTGTTTGTCTACGACACCACCAACTTCGTTGGGTATAGAGTGACGGAGAATGGAATACTCTCCACAAAACTCGTCGTCTTCGCGGGGCACCCTTCCCCAGGATTCTTGGCCAAGTGGGAACCGGTGAAGGACGAGAAGGTGTCCCAGAGAATACGCCACATCTGGGAAGTGGTAAAGGAGCGAGCACAAGGCGATGCCCACTACTGGTACAACGAAGCCACCCGCAGAACCTACGGCTACTCGGAGGAGGTTTTGCAGGTACTGGCTGACGCAGAAGATTTCTTGGCAAAACACCTGCCAAGCTAGTCAGCGTCGCTTATAGCCGCACACCCTTTTTATTGAGTGTGCGGCTTAGTTTTTTGAGACGGTTAGAAGTAGCAACAGAAAAAACAAACCCCCCGCCGAAGCGGGGGTTCTGTCAACGATGACAGAATAGCAGAGGTTTATCTTTTGTCAACAAACACGCCTAGATCTTTTCAGTTTCCGCGTCCGTCAACCACAGCCTTCTCGTACTGTTCGATTAGTTCCCTCTGCATTTCATTCGCCTCCCTAGCGGCCTCCAGAAAGATTTTTTCTTGCTGCTTTTTAGGAAGATCAAAGAGGGTCTTGGTTTTTTCCGTCCGTTTGGGTTTTAAAAATTCGAAGATTCTCATGTCTTATCCTTCATTTCTTCGTTCATTTTCTCTACGACTAATTCAAGGTCGCTTCTAGTATAACTCTCGGGTAAATATTTTTCAACCTCACTAACATCGACATATGTATTTTTTGTCTTGTATTCCCAATCTTTGGTTACAACGAGAATGGCCACCGCCCCACCGAATTCTCTTTTGGCCCTTTCCACATTTTCCCTAGCACTCAAAAAGGTATCTATAAATACCCGCTCGGGCACGACTCGCCCCTCCAAATATTCTCGCCTTTTTGTGAACAACCAAGCGATCTCCGGTCTCTGATAGACGTACGCTATAACTACGATTCTCCCCCTTTGTAAAGCCCTCTTGACGTTTTTCCGGGAAATTTCGTAATTAGCTGAAGGTACCGTCTAAAATAACGTTCTGGTTGTTGCCCTGAACGTGATCGAAAAGTTTTTCTACTCCCAGTGCGGCGGCGGGCTGTACTAGATCGGAGTTACGACCATCAAATTGGGGTAGTGTGCTCCTGATTTCATCGGCGTCGATTCTTACAATCTTTATTTCTGTATCTTGTTCTAGCGCTCTTATTAGAGACTTGGAGAATTCGGTTTTTCCTGCACCAGGCGAACCCGCCATAAAAATGGAGAACGGGCGCTCTTCGGATGGATACTTGTCCTTGCTAGCAAACCTTTCAATCAGGTCTTTCTTGTGACCTTTTACATACTTTAATGCCTGTTTTGTTATCTCGTTTCCCGTATTTGTCATAGCAGATCCTTGGTCTATTGTTAATATAGCACACTTCGCATGTGCGCCTCATTGACACATCCCCAGAAAAGGAGTAAAATAGCCCTATCTTACTATGGTAGAAATCGTTTTGGCAATTGCGGCCATCGCCGGAGTCAGTACCTCGGCGTGGCTTTACTTACAACAAAAAAAGAAAGTAGTCAAAGAAAAAGAAAAAGCGCCCTCTGTCGAGGTGCCGGAACCGCCTTCGGCGGTTCCCAGTGTTTCCGAAGCCCGAGCCCAGGCGCGGGAAATCGTCGTCGAGGCCAAGGACGAGGCACAGAGGATTCGTCAAAAAAGTTTCGAAGTTGAAAAGAGATTCTCCAGCCAAGAAGCGGTTCTAAAAAGAAGAGAGCAAGAGCTTAGTAAACGTGAACAAAACTTAACTGCTTCCCAGCGTGGGGTCTCTCATAAACTAGCGGAACTAGATAAACTCAAAAAAGAGCAATTGAAAAAACTAGAGCAGGTCGCCTCACTGACTGGAGACGAGGCGCGTTCCCAAATCCTGACCGAAACCGAAAAAAACCTCAAAGACGAAATCGCCCGCCGCATCAAGCAGACCGAGGAAGAAATCAAAGAAAAGTCCGACGAGAAGACCCGTGACATTCTTATTTCCGCCATCCAACAAGCGGGAACTGACCACGCGGCTGACTACACTGTTTCCAAGGTCAAGCTCCCCGACGAGGAGATGAAGGGCCGAATCATCGGCAAGGAGGGCCGCAACATCCGCGCCTTTGAGCAGGCAACCGGAGTAGATGTTGAGGTCGATGAAACCCCCAACGAGATTCGGATTTCCAGCTTTGATGGTGTCCGCCGCGAGATTGCCCGTTTGGCCTTGGAAAAACTGATTGCCGACGGACGGATCCAACCGGCGCGAATCGAGGAGACGGTCGCCAAGGTCAAAAAGAATATTGAGGCGAAGATGAAGGAGGATGGAGAGAGATTGGCCTACGACACCGGGGTCGCTGGCCTTCCCGAGGGAATTATTAGACTTTTGGGCCGGTATAAGTATCGAGCTTCCTACGGTCAAAACCTAGTCACTCACTCACTGGAAGTCTTGAACCTGGCGAAATACATCGCCGCTGAACTTAGGGCCGATGTGGAGTTGGTCAAAAAAGCGGCGCTGCTTCATGATATTGGCAAGGTGATGACCGCCGAAGCCGAGGGTCCGCACGCCATACTGACCCGTGAAATTTTGGAAAAATATCAGTTCGACGAAAAACTAATCAACGCCGCCGCGGCCCATCACGAGGAAGAGGAGTTCAAATCGGTCGAAGCGGTAATCATTCACGTCGCCGACGCCATCTCCGGCGCCCGCCCCGGGGCGCGTTTTGAAAACTACGAAGCGTATATGAAGAGAATGAGGGAGTTTGAGGATGCGGCCTTGGCCTTTCCCGGAGTTGATAAAGCCTACGCTATCTCCGCCGGCCGTGAAGTTCGGGTGATGGTAAAACCTTCAGAAACCGACGACGCAGCGGTGACAAAACTGGCCCACGAGATTGCCGAAAAGATTCAGAAGTCTCTGACTTATCCGGGGCAGGTGAAGGTGACGGTGATAAGGGAAGTTAGAGAGGAAGGAGTGGCGAAGTGAATATTTTGTTCATCGGTGAAATCGTCGGCAAGCTGGGGAGGTTGACTGTAAGCCGGGTCTTGCCAAGCTTGCGCAAAGATGCTAATATATCAGTGGTTTTCGCTAATGCCGAAAACGTTGCCCACGGAAAAGGCGCCACTAAAGCGACTCTGGAGGAGGTTCAAAACTACGGGGTTGACTACTTCACCAGCGGAAACCACATCTTTTGGCGTTCAGAAGTTTTTGAGGAGCTAGATACCAATGACCCTTCAATCATCCGACCGGCAAATTATCCGCAAGATGTTCCCGGACAGGGATTCAAAGTTATTGATTTGGGCAAAGACGGCAAAGTCCTTCTCGTAAATCTTTTGGGAAGAACTTTTTTTAACGAGCCGGTTTTTTGTCCCTTCCGCACCGTTGACAAGATTCTAAAAGACTTTGCCGACGAAAAGTTTGCGGCGATTGTTGTTGACTTCCACGCGGAGCTCAGCTCCGAGCGGGTGGCGATGGGTTGGTATCTTGACGGCAGGGTTACGGCTGTGGTTGGCACTCACACCCATGTGCCGTCGGCCGACGCTTGGGTAATGCCCCAGGGCACGGCTTACGTTACCGACGCGGGGATGGTTGGGGCGCAACATTCGGTTCTGGGGGTTGAGCCGGAGATTATTATTGAAAAGCTGAAAAATCCCCAGCCGCAGAGGTTTGAGTGGGTTGAAGAAGGTCCGGCGGTTTTTAATGCGGTTTTGGTTGAGGTCGAAGCTGGTAGGGCGAAGAGTATTAAAAGGGTTGATAGAGTTTTAGATGGCGAAGGGAGGTGATATCAAGTGAACAAAATGGAAGTTGTTGATGCGGTTGCTTCTCGTGCTGGTCTTTCCAAGGCTGACGCCGACCGTGCGGTTAATGCTTTTATTGACACTATTGCTGATACCTTAGCCCGTGGTGAGAAAGTTACGGTTACCGGTTTTGGAACTTTTGAGGTTCGCCACCGAAAGGCACGAATGGGTCGCAACCCACAGACCGGCGCTCCTTTGCACATTCCGGCCACAGACAGCCCGGCTTTCAAGTCGGGTAAAGGCCTCAAGGACGCCGTTCGCTAAGCTTTTCGGAATTTAAACTGCCCACCGAAAACCCAAAAGCTCTTCCTCGTTTGAGGAGGGGTTTTTGGTATAGAAATGAAATTCAACTGGAATCTCACTCCCCAAACCTCCCTCTTCGACCAAAATTGAAACAAAAATTTGTTTGTTGTAGGGTATTGACAATAGGCTATAAATATGGTAGGGTGGGAATATCACGATGGAGGGAAGGTTGCAGGTTTCGTCCTGCAACCAACACTCCTTTTTTTACTTCTTCCTCTCCCCTAACTTCTTTTTAAAATCTCGCGTAGTAAAGAGCATATATTTTTTGAAGGGTAGTAGTAGGCTAGAATATTTTTTCTGATTGGGAATTATTAGTTTGTGAAGCTTGTTATTTTTCTCCAGGTACTCAACTAGACAACGGAAATCTCCATTCCTTTTACAACTACCTTCTTTCTCTTTTTAACCGCTAGCGTTGGTTTGAAAACAACAATATAGTCTGCATGTTGTAAGCCTGTGTAAAGAGATTCGTTTCCGGGAACGTAACCGATGAACAAGAATGCTTTTTGAACGTGGTATTTGTCTTTGAGATAAACTCTGAATCGCTTAAAATCAAGTTTCCAACCCTGGTCCCTGACGCCAAGGTTTAGGTTTTGGCTGTCGATGAAGGCGTAGTTGTTGGGCTTCTGTCTCTTCTTCGCCATCTCTAGCCCATTGTAGCACAGTCCAGAATTTCCGGGTGTGTTAGAATTGGTGGGGATGAAAAAGTATTGGACGATTTAGCAAATCTTTTCACGGAGTTTTGCAAAAAGCGTCTTCTTTTTCCAACCGACCATTTTCATAATCCTCTCCGCTATTTCATCAACGGTAAGGTTGGTGGTATCAATCTTAATAGCATCTGGGTAGGGGTTTTTAAGTATCATTTCAATCGATCCTTTGACATGCTTCTTTTCGACGGGTCTTCGCCAACCTTGAACTACACCAGGTCTTTGCTGGTCCCTCTCTATACCCACCTTCGGGTCTACAAAAAGCTCGAAGACAACAAAGTTTAAGCCGTGTTTTTCTGCTAGTTCTTTGTATTGGTCTATCCAAGAAATCTTTTTGAAGACGCTGTCCACAACTACAGAATTTCCTTTCTTGATAAAGTACTCGGTCAACAAAAGGTTAGCTTCGTGAAGTTCTGCAAACTCACTCTGGGGATAGCCAGGAAACGAGCTTTTCAATTTGTCAACATGAACCCAAGCGACGTTTTCTATCTCGTTCCTTAATTTCTCCGCAACGGTGGTCTTACCCGTGGCGACCCCACCTCTAAGGACAACCAATGTTTGTGAATTCATTATGGAAACATTATACTACGGCAAACCTTGCCCCGTAACCGCGAGATGTGCGAGACGGTAGATGTTGTAGCCGGCGATGGTGGTTTCGAAACGATAGTTGGTGTCAATTAAAAGTTGAAGTTTGAAGAATGGGGGGCGGGAGATTTCGTAGGACTCCTCTTCGGGCTGATTATCCTCAACAATAATTACCTCCGGCATTTTTGAAAAAAGATCCTCAAAAACTTCTTCCTCTCGATCCTTAACTCCCAAAACATGAAACCACATTAGGTATTTCTGTGCCGGTCGTCTTTCAAGAATGTAATTGGCCCAAGGCGATATTCCCCAGAGATAGACGCTTTCGTTTTTGGGGACGTTGTCATCAAGGTACGCTTTTAGTTCCCGCAGGCGCCAGGGTTTGGGGGTAAAATCTTTTTCAAACTCCCGTTTGCTCATTCTTCCCGTTATGTAGGAAAGGCGGTGTTGGTAGTAGAAGTGAGCCTGATTGCTAAAGATTTCTTGCCTCAAAGTTTTTAGTTGATGGGGTGGTGTGAGAAGTAAGTAAAGCAAAAACGGTAACGGTGTTAGTAGAATTAAAGGGGATTTTTTATGAATTAAAAAGGATAACAGGAGTGCGACTGGGATTAAAATGGAAATAAAGTAATGTCCGTAAGCGCGGGCGGAGAGGAGGGCGCCGTAAAAGACAAAAGCGAACCAGAGGGAAAGTAAAAAAGTATTTTCGGAGATTTTGTTTTTGAATTTTGAAAACATGAGCACCACCGTCGCTGCAACCAACAACAAAGTCCTTATTGGTAAATTTCCAAAAATCGCAATCTGCGGAAGCTCCTCGACGTAAAAAAGATTGTAGGAAAAGTTGGTTTCGATGAAGTCAGTCAGGATTCCGTTGGCGACTAAATAACAGAGTAAGGCCAGAAGCGGGGTGGCGAATCCGGCAACAAACGGCAGCCAGAATTTTTTGTTGAGTCGGAATTTATACAGCGCAAAAATCCCAAAGGCGGCGAGGTCAAAGAGAGGATGAATTTTGAGCCACTGACCGACTCCAAATAAAAACCCCGCCAGAAAAGGCTCCTGCCATCTGCCTTTAAACTTCAAACCAAAGATAAAAGCAAAAAGAGAAGTAACAATAAAAATATTTTCGGTGTTGAAAATTTGCGTTTCAAAAAACGGCAGTCCCAGATATACCGCAGAGAGCAAAGAGGCCACTAAGGAGTTTTTCTCACCAAAATTTAGGATTTTAGCCAGCCGATAAACTCCCCAAACACCCAGAACTCCCAAAATTAGATTGAAAATTCTTTGCGCCAAAAAAGCGTGGGGCCCGAAAAGTTTTTGAAAGAAAAGATAGACATAAAAAATTCCCGGTGGCTTAAGGTCCCAGGTGGTTTGGTAAAGCGTTCCCCCTTGCCCTATTTCGTACGCCACCGAGGCGTAGACCCCTTCGTCCAGGTAATACATCGGGTCAGCCAGCGACGGCAGACGAAGAAGAACGACGAGGGCTACGGCCAAGAGCAGGAATTTTTTGTCTTTCGCCATTACCATAACTATATCATAACCGTGTTATCATTTGAGACATGAAATATTTTATTAAGACCTTCGGTTGTGCGATGAATGAGGCGGATTCGGGGCGGATTGCGGCGGGATTGGAGGCGCAAGGACACTCTCGTGCCAAAACAATGTCTGATACCGATCTAATCATCATCAACACCTGCTCCGTCCGTCAGAAAGCGGAGGACAAGGTGTATGGTCTTGCGAACAAAATAAATGAATTGAAAATTGCGAATTGTAAATTGAAAATTGTCGTAACCGGTTGTATGGTCGGTTCAGCAACTGGACAAAGACGGCGGGTCAATCTCTCAAACTTCAAAAAGAGAATGCCTTGGGTGGATGAGTTCAAAAATATCGAGGAGTTGGTTGCCGATCCAAATACAGTCGGCAAGATTGAAGAGCCGGCGCTGGTGCCGGTGATGAGGGGTTGCGATCAGTTTTGCACCTATTGTGTTGTCCCCTATGGGCGGGGCGCGGTCCGTTCGCGGCCGATGGAGGAAATAGTTGAGGAGGTTAAATGTTTGGTTGGCAGAAGTGTTAAGTGGGTGATGCTTTTGGGGCAAAGTATTAATGATTACAAATCTCAAAACTCTTTTGTAGAGCTGCTTGAGAGGGTTCATGAGGTTGAGGGGTTAGAGAAGATCTCGATTCTTTCTCCTAACCCCTGGAACTTTCCTGATGAGTTGGTGGAGGTTTTGGCGATGCCGAAGTTTGAGAGATATGTTCATTTGCCGGTGCAGAGTGGGGATGATGAGATTTTGAAAAAGATGAATCGACCGTACACGGTTGCCGAATATAAAGAACTGGTCAAAAAGATTCGGCAAAAGATTCCGGGTGTCAGAATTGGCACCGATGCCATCGTTGGCTTTCCCGGCGAGACCGAAGAGCAATTTGAAAACACGGCCAAACTTTTCAAAGAGCTAAAATTCGAGAACGCTTTTATCTCCATCTACTCCGAGCGCCCCGGCACCGCCGCGGCCAAACTTTTTAAAGACGATGTTCCCCTTACCGAAAAAAAGCGCAGGCACCAACTTCTGATGCGGGCTTGGAAGGAGAATAAAAAATGAAACTTGTTGTTATCGTTGGACCGACTTCGACGGGAAAGACTTCGCTGGCGATTAAGCTTTGTAAAAGGTTTTCCGCCAGAGGCGGAGGTGAGATTGTTTCCGCCGATTCCCGGCAAATCTACAAATTTATGGATGCAGGCACGGGAAAATTACCGCTTTCGAAGGGGTCAAAAATAAAGAAGGGCGACGGATATTGGATTATTGATGGAGTTTATGTTCATCTTTATGACGTAGTGGAACCGGATCGGAAGTTCTCCGTTGCCCGATTCAAAGACGCGGCGACGAAGGAGATCGAGAGTATGTGGCGGCGGGGAAAAGTGCCGTTTCTGGTTGGAGGGACGGGATTTTATCTGGCCGCGGTTTTGGGAGAAACGGAGTTCCCAAGGGTCCCGCCGGATTGGAAGTTGCGTAAAGAATTAGAAAAACTTTCAACCGGGGAACTTTTTGAAAAACTTAAGAAGCTTGATCCCAAGAGAGCCAAAACAATCGATCCCAAAAATCCACGGAGGCTGATTCGGGCGATCGAGGTTGTGTTAAATGCTCCTTCGGGGCCAGTTCCGCTCGCGGACCTCTCAGTCGCTGATACCTTGAAGATTGGTCTCACCGCTGACCGCGAAACCCTCTACCGCCGCGCCGACCGCTGGGCCGAGGCAATCGTCAACGATGGTCTCCTTGACGAGGTTCAAGATCTCATTAATCGTGGCTACAAAAATACTCCCCCGATGAAAGGGATCATTTACCAAGCGGCGGTTGGGCACCTTGACGGCAAAATTTCCCAAGAAGAAATGCTTGAGCGAATCAAGTTTGATCTTCACGGCTATATCCGCCGCCAGCTGACATGGTTCAAAAGGGACAAGGAGATTCGATGGTTCGATGTCTCAGAACCAAAGTTTGGTGAGAAAGTTGAAAAGATGGTAGAATCATACCTAGAAAGTAACTCAGTAAAGACAGTAAATCAATGAATATAAATAAAGATATCGTGATCTCCACTAGAACCATATTGATTCTTCTTGCCGCCGTTCTCGCTCTCTGGCTTTTGGTGCAGATTAGTGGCATCCTGCTCTCTGTTTTTGTGGCCCTGATCCTAACTTTGGGACTCAACCCTCTGGTCGATTGGCTGACCGAGCAAAAGTTTTCACGAATCTTGGCCGTCACCTTGACCTACATCTTTTTCTTGGGTCTGGTCGTCGGGCTTTTTGCGATGGCCCTTCCCCTTATTGTTAGCCAGCTGCAAAAACTGATCGAGCGTCTCCCGTTTTATGTCTCCTCAATATCTATCCCCGGTTTGGAAGATTTTGGGGGGCAATTTCTGGATACGCTTGTTTCCGAAATTTCCAAGGCCACGGGTGATGTTGTCAAAGTTACATTGAATTTATTTTCCAACGCCTTCTCCGTCGTGACAGTCTTGGTCCTAACTTTTTATTTCCTGCTTGATTACCCTAATCTAAAGGAGAAGTTCTTGGGTCTCTATACCAAGGATTCAAAGAAAAGAGTCGCCGATCTTATTGATGAGATCGAAATCAAAATTGGTAGTTGGTTGCGGGGTCAGGTTTCTTTGATGTTTATTGTCGGTCTGGCTTCTTTTGTCGGTCTTTCACTTTTAAGAATTGACTACGCGCTATCCCTCGCTGTCATTGCTGGCTTTTTGGAAATTATCCCAATGATCGGACCGATTGTCTCCTTTGTTCCCGCGGGGATTGTGGCTTCGGCCAAGTCTCCGCTTTCGGTGGCTCTAGTTGCTCTCTTGTATATTCTGATCCAACAGCTGGAGAGTAATTTTGTTGTTCCCAAAGTAATGGAAAAGGCGGTCGGCTTTTCACCGATTGTGACCCTGATCGCGATTTTGGTCGGGGGAAAACTTTTTGGAATCCTTGGCGCCCTTCTTTCCATCCCCGCCACCCTGATGGGGTACCTCGTCATCCGCAGTCTGTTTGAAGTTGAATAGATTTTATGGTATACTGTAGCTGTCATAAGGAAGGTGGATGGCTGCTCCCCGTCGCGTAAAGCTATGGGGAGAGGAAAGTCCAGACAGTATAGAGCAAGGGGTTGGGCCGCAAGGTCCGAGCCGTAAGGCCTGGTGTCCTGAGACCGAAAGGTTGAAGGAACAGATTCGGAACTAACCGAATCTGAGAGCAACAGGGACGACCAAGTACCCCTGAGTGGTAACACCATTCGAGGTGCTCACTTGAAACGGGCAATCCCACCCGCTGCAATCCACGAAAGACCATTTGAGTTTGCTCGGCGACGGTCTCAAGATGGAGCGACCCGACGAAAGCTACTTTGTAGCATTCGGACGGGTCCCCGCCACAATGCGCGAGCTTTGGGCGGGGAGATAGATGGCCATCGAGAAACAGAATCTGGCTTACTACCTTCCTATGACATTAGACCCGTCTCTGACTCTTTCAGAAAAAAGTTAAGGAGATGGGCAGATGCCAAGTAGATTTTATCTGCCAACTCCTTATCGTTCTTCCATTTATCGTAGTTAAGCCGTGCATCAAGTATTAGATTTATCATTCTTTTTTCTTTTTGGGGAATATCGAAGAAGTCTCTCAGTTTTTCTTTATTGTGAACCCTATCAAATATCTTGGCTCGGTCTTCCTCTCGAGAGTAGTCCAATCCGTTTTTAATTCCCTGTATCCAAGCGAATTGCTGAATACCCAGTTTGCCCCAGACCAAAGACTCGTTGAAGAATAGATCAGTATCTCCATCAAGATTGTACGAGAGAGGGGTTAGTCTAATCTGTTTGGACCATTGAGCCAGCACGTGGTTGTTTCCCTTGATAACTTCCTCATTACTAGAGGAAATCTTGACACCCTCAAAATGATTTTTGCCATACCACATTTTAAGAGAGAGTTTATGAGCTTCTACCACAAACCCAGGTCTCCCGAAAGGCATGGGTGAATCTTTTTCTTTCAATAGAAAGAATGCAATTTTGAAGAACAAGTCAACCTTGTTTTTATCTCGTCCCCAAGGAAAGACAAATCTTTGAGGATGAAACTCTGGCCGCAGGTTAACATATCGAGAATACCTCCTATTAAGACCGGAGGATATTTTTCCAATCTCAAGAAGTAATTTAGGGGCCGTTTCCTTGACGAAAAGGGCAAAGTTTATGTCTGGGCGGGCCTTCGAATAGTCGCCTCGGGCGTAGCTGCCTGTAACCCCAACTCCTTCCACTCCCGCTTTGCTAAGCTTCTTCCAAATCGAATTACAGAAATCATCAACAAAGTTCTTAATGGTTTCGTCTATTTCCGTAGTTTCCATTACATCCCAATTCTATCAAATTTTCCCCCAGAACAGAAACAAAGCGGGCCGAAGGCCACTCTGCTGTATCTCACTGTCGGAGGTTTAGACAGTATTTTTCTTCAAAAAGACATTCTCCAAGACAGAGAAGGCCTTTTCATATACCTTGATGGGCTCGTAACCTTCGTTGACAGACAGTGTGTAAATCTCACGAATCACGTTGTTTGGTAACTTTCTCAAAAACTCACGAAGGTTCTTCAAATCCTCTTGCGTTAGGAGAAACTTACAAACCCTTTGATTTAATATGAAATCATCTGCCAGCAACACCTCCCCTAACCTTGCTAGGTTGTTAATGTAGAAATGGTCCAAAATACTTTCCATATCATGCCTTTTCTCTATAACTTCTCTAGGGACCTGGATTATATACAGAAAGATTAAGCACTCCGCTCCAGCAGCTTCTAACATCTTTTTAATAGCGTTTTCGTAAGTGCCCGTCACCCTCAAATCATCAATTACAATAATCTTTTTGCCTTTTGAAAACTTTTGGTCAAACACAAACATCCCGTCTCCCAAAATATCTTCCCTGTCTTTCTTCGACCGCGACGCGTAATCATTTCTAGTTATCCCTCTTCCGATAAACTTCATCTCAAATCTCCCTATGGGAGGTTTTCCTAGTTTACAAAGATGGGAATTAATAAATAGTTGGAAAAACTTGATCGTGGGCGTCACCCCCTTGTTTACCGGACACGCTATAACGAGGTGCTCAAAATCGTTCACCAAAATTTCAGTGTAATGATCCACAAACAGCTGGTATAGAGAGAGGCCATACTTCTCAGCGATATAGCCATCTCCATGCTTAAACCTGCTAAACCCTTTTAGCGATAGCACCCTTCCCCGATATTTAGACGTAGAAACAATATCCCCTTTCAGTTTAAGACTGTACAAATATGAAGAAAGAAATTTCATTACTCAGCTATTCATACCTACAACAAATTTCCTTGTCTGGTTCTTCAAAAATGTTTGACCT
This sequence comes from candidate division WWE3 bacterium, assembly GCA_030619715.1. Classification (GTDB taxonomy): domain Bacteria; phylum Patescibacteriota; class WWE3; order JAUXAW01; family JAUXAW01; genus JAUXAW01. Next base: position 14,738 of record JAUXAW010000012.1, on the reverse strand, counting down.
CCTTTAGGGAAAACGCCTTCTCGGTGAAAGAGATTTTTATACCAACTCTTTTGTGTGGTCTAGGTTAAAACCCTCTCTCACAGGTTCAGTATAACAAAAACAAAGCGGGCCGAAGGCCGACGTTGCTCTCCGTTCTGCTTTGTAATAGAATGGGATCGTAATGATGGCCAAGGTGATTTCCGGAGCGACGGTCGGGCTTTGGAGATTGCCCGTTCACGTAACGAAGTTCAAACCGGTTTGAGTTTAGCGATTTAAACCCTTTTATCTTATGTTTAGGGAAGCGGGAAGGTTGTATCGCTTTTAAGTTGTTCTGACTGTTTTCCTACGTATTTCAACACTAGACTTACACCATCGGTAGCCGTTTTTAGCAGAACGATGAATATCAGAAAAGGCACAACACCAGATTTGATTGCAGGATTTATGCTTCCTAGAAGAATGAATAACAAGTCCATAACAAAGAGGGCTAGTTTATCCTGCACTTTTGAAAGGTTAAATTTCACATCTAGATAGGTAACTATGCGATTGCTGGCCAAAAGATAGACGGCAAAATACAAGATTGGCGCTAATTGGCCGTGATTAAGAAGAAGGGCGCCAGTGGTTGCAATCAATGTTGAGGAGATTTTGATTTTATCTATTTGAGCTGTTGTTAATTCCTTTTTTTGTTTCCGCAAGACAAGAATGTTGTACAGGTGAATTGGGAACTGAAAAACGAAATTGATAACAACGAGTGTCAACACACCTCTGTTTGCCGAAAGGACCCCTGTTAAACCGGCAATTTTTATTACTGTAGTGATGTATGCAGGCACCAAAACCAAAATTAAAATAGCCTGAATAATAGTCAAGGAAAGGTTAAATAGCAATTGCTTTCTACTGACAATATTAATGGGTGGCACTTCTGGTTGATTACATCACAAACCCACAGTTTTGTCAACCCGACGTTGCTCTTCGTTCTGCTTTGTAATAGAATAAAAACATAATGATGGCCAAGGTGATTTCCGGAGCGACGGTCGGGTTGGAATCGGTTCCGATTGAAGTTGAAGTCAACATTGAAAGTCGCGGCTTTCCCAAGTTCAACATCGTCGGTCTGCCGGACAAAGCGGTTGAGGAGGCTAAGGAGAGAGTCCGCTCGGCTTTAAAAAATTCCGGTGCCGAATTTCCCGCCCGCCGCATCACCGTCAACCTCGCTCCCGCCGACCTTCCCAAAAAAGGTCCTGCTTATGATCTTCCCATCGCTTTGGGAATCCTTCTTGCCAATGAGCAGCTTCGGGCCGATATCTCCAACGCTCTGGTTTTGGGCGAACTTTCCCTCGACGGCCACCTCCGTCACACCCCCGGCGTTTTGCCGATGACCCTTCTGGCCAAAGAAGAGGGTTTCAAAAAAATATTTTTGCCCGAAATTAACGCCAAAGAGGCCTCGATTGTTGAGGGGATTGAAATCTTTCCCGTCAGGTCAATCAAAAGGTTCTTCGAGCACCTTTCCAAATTCAGACCGATTGAGCCCCAACCGCACACCGATTTTGAAGCGCTTTTGAGCCAGGACGAGGATTATGGTCTTGATCTGGCCGATGACAACGGACAGGCACAGGCCAACAGAGCTTTGGAAATCGCTGCGGCCGGCGGACACAATATCTTAATGAAGGGACCACCGGGAGCGGGCAAAACTTTGCTGGCGCGAACGATTCCTTCTATTTTGCCGCGGCTGACGGCGGATGAGGCGCTAGAAGTGACCAAAATTTACTCAATTACCGGCAACCTGCCCCGCAACGAACCGCTAATCAAGCACCGACCTTTCCGCGCGCCGCACCATACAACCTCAAGGATTGGTCTAATCGGCGGCGGCACCCATCCCCAGCCGGGGGAAATTTCCTTGGCTCATCGCGGTGTCCTTTTCTTGGATGAGTTTCCCGAATTCCCCCGTCATGTTTTGGAATCTCTACGCCAGCCGATAGAGGACGGGTTTGTTACCGTTTCCCGTGCCGCGGGTACCTTGAGTTTCCCCGCCAAATTTATTTTCGTCGCCGCCCAAAATCCCTGTCCCTGTGGTTTTCGCGGCGACCCCAAACGTCGTTGCATTTGTACCCAAAACCAGATCATTCGCTACCAAAAAAGAGTTTCCGGACCAATTTTGGATCGGATTGACCTCCATGTTGAGGTACCGGCGGTCAAACATGAGAAGTTGACCGATGAAGAAAAAACTGGTGAAAGCTCAAAGGACGTTCGTAATCGTGTTCAGGAGGCCCGCGAGAGACAGCAGAAAAGATTTGTGGGAACACGATTGACCTGCAACGCCGAAATGACCGCCAAGAACATCAAAAAGTATTGCAAACTGAACACCGAGGAAGAAAACTTTTTGCGGCAGGCGGTGGTCCAGATGAATCTGACCGCTCGCGCTTATCACCGCATCTTAAAAGTTGCCCGCACCATCGCCGACCTTACCGGTGCATCCAAGATTGAAACTTCTCACCTCGCCGAAGCGCTACAATACCGTCCGCAAAATGGAGTCTAGAGGGAGTGATAGCTTCAATGAAAACAAATTATTGGAAAAATTTGGGGATACCCGCAGTTGTTGCCACAAGGCTCATTTTGCCCCTTTTTCTTTGGAAAAATGTTTTTGTTGTTTACAGTTTGATTTTCCTGGTTGATTGGTTTGACGGGGAAATATTCAGAAAGGCCTTCTCCCACGGCAAAAACAAGGTCTACCAACTGTTTGACAAAACACTGGATTTTTACGGCTACTGCTTTGCCTTTGCCTTTTCCTACACTCGAGCATCACCGATTCTCGGTGCGCTTCTATTTTTCTTTGTTCTCCGAGCGGCAGGGATGGTTGTTTTTCTCGTCAAAAGAGACCGGAGAGTCTTTCTCTATTTCCCCAATCTGTTTGAAAATTTTTTTATTCTTTACATTATTGCCTATACTTTCCCTTCGTTACATTTTCTACTCAACGGAACTTGGTTCTACTTGATATTTTTGGCAATTGTAGTTTTTACGGTAGTCCGAGAATACGTGCTGCACGGCAAAAAATTTTCTTTCTACAAATACTTCACCGGCAAGCGGTGGGTTTAGGGTAGCCAGCGGGATTGGGTGAGGTAGAGGGTAAAAAGAATCCCCAGACAGACAGTGGTCAGAATGGCGGTCTTGCGCAGATCCGAGCGAATGTCCACGACCACGGACTTAACTTGAGACTCTTTACTAACCTGTTCTTTTGTTTTCTTGTTTTCTTGTTTTCTTTCGGCCAAAGGCCGACCGTCCTCTGGACGGGACACTTTTATTTGTGCCCGCAGCGCTTCAACTTCCCTCCGCAGTCGAGCCACTTCTTTGTCTTTTCTTTTCTTCTTGGCCATAGTTGACAACCATTATACCACGTGCTAAATTTTGAGTAATTGCTATGAACGATTTGACCCTTCTCCCCCTTGCTATCAGCGGAATCCTCCTCATTTGGGTTAGTATTTTAACCTTTTTTTATCTTAAAGCCGTTCGTCACTACCAAAAACTGACCGCCGGTATCACCAAAGAAAACCTGATGAAAGTTTTGGAAGAACACTTCTCTCGGGTCGAGGACTTGGAACAAGCGACGAATATGATTAAGAAGGATATTGAGGGGATTAAGAGGGAAGACTTAACACATATCCAGCGGGTGGGGCTCATTCGTTTTAATCCTTTTGATGACACCGGCGGCAACCAGAGCTTTGCTTTGGCGCTGCTCAACGATCAAGGAAACGGGGTCGTCATCTCCTCGCTTCATAGTCGTGAAACAACCCGAATCTATGGCAAGCCGGTTAAAAATTTTTCCGAGAGCGGTTTTGAATTTTCGGCCGAAGAAAAGCAAGCGATTGAATCAGCTAAAAGGGAGATTTAAAGAAATGAAGTTTGTTGACAATCTACCACCTGCCGCTGTCGAAAAGAAGTCGAGGCTTGAGTTCTTGAGAAAACTAAAAACGCGGTTCGACTCCTTGCCCAAAAAGAAAAAGATTGCCGTTGTTGCTGGCGGAAGTTTCCTCCTTCTAATTTTTATAAGTACGGTTGCCTACGCCATTGTTTCCTATATCCGCTGGAACCGGGATTCGGGACAGGACCGTTATCGTTCGACTAAAGATATCGAAGTCTCCGTCGGCGAGCCGAGGGACGTGGAAAGCCCAATCAATGGAGTTTTGTATACCAAGTCCCAGGCCGACATTTTTATGGACCGCCGGCCGCTGGCGATTATAATTAACAACCATGCTGATGCAAGACCACAGTTTGGTCTTTCCGAAGCCGATCTCATCTACGAAGCGGTTGCCGAGGGTAGTATCACCCGCTTCTTGGCTATCTATCATGCCAAGGACTCAGAAAAAGTGGGACCGGTGCGTTCGGCAAGAATCTATTATGAGGACTGGGCGGCGGAATTTAATGCCTGGTTTGCCCACTGGGGTGGGGCCTACATGGATGACAATGACAAGGCTCATCAGGAAGATCCCAACTACGATTTCACCTGTCACCCCGACGCTGATTCTTACGCGAAGATTAACCGGATCGGTCTTCCTTCGCTGGACCAGATGTGGCTAGGGAATAGCGCTTATTGGCGAGACAGTTCTAGGGGCGTTGCCTCCGAACATACTGGCTTTACCTCGACCCAAAAACTTTACAACGAAGCCCCCAACCGCTATCCCGAGGAGGGTTGGCAAAATTTTGAGCCCTTCCAAACTTGGTTGTTTAAGGAAGATGCGGACGAGTCGGAGCGTCCCGAGGCTGGATCTTTTAGCTTCAAATTTTGGGAGGGTTACGACGACTACGCCGTTCGCTGGGAGTATGATCCCCAAACCAATGAGTACGTGAGGTATCAGGGCGGGCAGAAACAGATTGACGCCGCCAACGATCGGGAACTGCGCGCCAAGAACGTGATTGTCCAGTTCACCGACCAGAGTTTCTTTGGAGATAAGAAGGGGCATCTTAAATACGAAACGGTTAGTGTTGGCAAGGCCAAAGTTTTTCTTGACGGTCGGATAATTGATGCCGAGTGGAATAAGCCGGCGATTCGCGAGCGGACACGCTACTTTGACGCCGCCACCGGCGACGAGATCAAGTTTAACCGCGGCCAGGTTTGGATTGAGATTGTGCCAACCGGGAACGAGATAACATACTCCGAAAGCGAGGTCGGGCAATGACGATGAAAGATCTTCTTATCTCTAAGGTTCGTGTTAGAATTATCAAACTGTTTCTGACCAACCCCGATTCTCAGTTTCACGTGCGGGAAATTGCTCGTCGGGTCGGAGCGGAAATTAACGCGGTGCGGCGGGAACTTTCCCGTTTGCGGCGAATTAATTTCTTGAAGAAAAGTCCTCGCGGCAACCGGATTTATTACTCGGTCCGGCCGGACTTTATTTTCTTAGATGAACTTTTAGGGATGGTTGCCAAGGAAACCGGTCTCGGTCAGGCGATTCTGGAAAGAAGGGAGGAACTGGGAAAGATTAATTTTGCGCTGTTTGCCAAGGCCTTTGTCAAGGGTCGGGTTTCCAAACCATCCGAGGTTGACCTTTTGCTCATCGGCAAGGTTTCACTGCCGCTGATGACTAAGCTAGTGGAGAACGAGCAGCAGCGTTTGGGTCACGAAATCAACTACACCGTTTTGACTCCGGAGGAATTTGACTTCAGAAAGCGGCGCAAGGACCCCTTCATCGTCGATGTCCTCTCCCAGCCCCGCATCGTCCTCCTCGGCAACGAAGAAAAATACTGCAAGCTTTGATTTCTCCCCTTCTTTGTGTTATTCTAGGGTTGTTATGACGCAGAAGATTATTAAAACGGGAAATAGTGCCGCGGTAACGATTCCGGTGGAGATGTTGAAATCTCTAAATATTCAAGTTGGGGATAAAGCCGAGGCGAAGATGGGTTTTGCCGAGGGCTCCATCACCTATGTTTTTCCCGAAGTCCGGCAGTTGCGTTTGGAAGAAGCACGGCGAAATGAGACGAAGAAATGAGTCGGCAGCGGAAAATTCTTTTGGGAATAATTCTTGTTGTCTTGGTCTCCCTCTACATCGACCTTCCCAAAACTTCCCTTGATTTCAATCTTTTCGGTCTGCGCTTCAAAAGAGATCTTAAAATTCGGCAGGGGCTCGACCTTCAAGGTGGGCTGCAGGTCGTTCTCCAAGCGGAGATGAATGATATTGCTGAAGAGCAGCGGGACACGGCGTTAGAGGCGGCAAGAAATGTCATCGAGCGGCGGGTTAACTTTTTCGGTGTCACCGAGCCGGTGATCCAAACCTCCAAGGTTTCCGGTCAGTACCGCATCATCGTTGAATTGCCGGGAGTAACCGAAACCGAGCAGGCAATTGCTTTGATTGGACAAACGGCACAGTTGGATTTTCGCGAGCCGGTCTTCGCCGAACTTCCGCCGGAGTCCACCGAAAGCGCTACCATTACCGGCTTCAACGAAACTGGATTAACGGGTAGGGATTTGGAAAGGGCGGCGGTCACTTTTGCACCGAACACCAATGCCCCCCAAATCTCTCTCAAGTTCACCGACGAAGGAGCTCAAAAATTCGAAGAGATCACCAAAAGAAATGTGGGTAAGCCACTGGCAATTTTTTTGGACAACCAGATAATTTCCGCCCCACGGGTCAACGAGGTTATCTCCGGCGGCGAGGCAGTCATTACCGGTCAGTTTAGCTTGGACCAAGCAAAAAACTTAGCGATTCAACTCAACGCCGGAGCCCTGCCGGTGCCGATCACAATTTTGGAGCAGCGCAGTATCGGTGCCACTTTGGGTCAAGAGTCAGTCCAAAAAAGTTTGACTGCCGGTGTCGTCGGTTTGGGTTTGGTGGCCTTCTTTATGATTGCTTATTACAAGCGGCTCGGGCTCTTGGCCACTGTAGGATTGATAATTTACGGACTGATCACCCTCGCCTTATACAAACTGATTCCGGTCACTTTGACTCTAGCCGGGATGGCCGGCTTTTTGCTTTCGATCGGCATGGCCGTCGACGCCAACATCCTAATTTTTGAAAAGATAAAAGAAGAACAGCGAGCCGGGAGCTCGTTGCGAGCGGCGATGGAGACGGGGTTTGGTAGGGCTTGGGATTCCATCCGCGATGCCAATATTTGCACCTTAATTACCTGCTTTGTTTTGTTCAACCCCCTCGGTTGGAGCTTTTTGAACACTTCGGGGATGATCCGCGGTTTTGCTTTGACTTTAGGTTTGGGGATTTTCGTTTCACTATTCACTGGAGTTGTAGTTACCAGAACACTGATTAGGGTCTTCTATCGATGATTAATTTTATGCGCTACAAAAAGATATATTTTGCAATTTCAGGAATAGTTCTTGTTCCCGGAATTATCTCTCTGCTTCTTTTTGGACTCAAACCCTCGATTGATTTTACCGGCGGCACTCTTTGGGAGATCAAATCCGAACAGGAAATCGACGCTGGTCAAATCGAGTTTGAGTTCTCGTCGGTCCAAAAAACGGGGGAGAATACAGTGCTTTTCAAGATGAAGCAGATCAACGAAGAAGAAAAGAATGAAATCAAAACCCAACTTCAGGAAAAGTTCGGCGAAATTGAAGAAATAAGATTCGAAACCGTCGGGCCAACCTTGGGCCGCGAGCTTTTACAAAAGACTTTAATTGCCTCTGTCCTTGCCGCCGGGTTCATCCTCGCCTACATTGCCTACCAATTCAAAGACAAAATGTACGGTGTTTGCGCCGTTCTAGCGATGTTTCATGACACCTTAATTCTTCTGGGAATCTTTTCGATTTTGGGAAAGCTTTTCGGAACTGAGGTCGACACCCTCTTTGTCACCGCTGTCCTAACCACCCTTTCTTTATCGGTTCACGACACGGTTGTTACCTACGACAGTATTCGTAATGCGGTCAAGAAAAACCCCAAGGCCAAATTCTCGGAACTGATCGACATTGCCATCAATCAAACGCTGATCAGAAACCTCAATAACTCCCTAACGATTATCTTTATGCTCTTGGCCCTAATTCTTTTGGGTGGTCAAACCATTCGCTGGTTTGTTATCGCTCTTTTAATCGGCACCGTCGCCGGCACCTACTCCTCAACCTTCATCGCCACCCCGTTGCTTCTGGTTTGGAAAAGTTTGGAAAAAAGAATTACGGCCCGATAACATCTTTGCCTACAAATTCCTGCAACACCTCCGGCACCCTCACCGACCCGTCCTTTTGCTGGTAGTTTTCCAAAATAGCAATCAGCGGCCGCTCGGAAAACGCCGTCCCGTTTAGCATATGGACAAATCCTGTTTTTCCGCCCTCTTTGTATTTAATATTTAGCCGCCGCGCTTGAAAGTCGGTTGTTGTTGAAGTCGAAGTAACCTCACGATATTGTCCCTGTCCCGGCATCCAAGCGTCCAAATCGTATTTGCGCGCCGCCGGCGCCCCCAAATCCCCGGTGCACATCTTGACAACCTGATAAGGAATATTGAGCGCTTGCATCAATTTTTCTTCCAGGGAAAGCAGGTACTCATGCTCCCGATCGCCATTTTCGGGTCGGGTGAAACTAAACATCTCAACTTTGTTGAATTGGTGCACCCGCAAAATCCCCCGCGTATCCTTACCATAGGAACCGGCTTCTCGACGAAAACAGGTGGAAAAACCCAAGTAGCGACGGGGCAAATCTTTTGCCGCAAAAACTTCGTTGGCATGCATCGGCCCAATCGATTGTTCTGAAGTTCCCACCAGGACGAGGCCATCTTTTTCGAGAATATACATCTCGTCTTCGCCACCGTGTTCCAGGTAGCCCATTCCCTGCATTGATTTTCGCTTAATCAAAACGGGTGGGAGTATGGGGATAAAACCCTCTTTGGTCAGCGTATCAAAAGCAAGCCTGATCAGCGCAAATTCCAAAAGTACGGCGTCTCCCTTGAGATAGCTAAAGCGGCTGCCGGAGACCTTAGCCGCCCGCTTGATATCGATAACATCTAAGAGTTCACCTAACTCCAAATGGTCTTTGGGTTGGAAATCAAATTTCTGCGGCTCGCCCCATTTTCTTAAAACCACATTTTCACTTTCATCCTTTCCTTCGGGAACATCGGGAGCCGGGGGATTGGGGATCTGAAGAAGAGCCTCCTCGAGTTGCGCCTCAACCCCCTTCAGTCCCAATTTCAAGCTTTTGATCTCCTCCCTCTCTTGCCGCATCATAGCAATGGTGTCCAAACTCTCTTTAGCCTCAGGATCAGAACTGATCTCTTTCTCCCGAAGTTTTTTTCGGCGACGTTTATCTTCTATATTCTGAATCAACTCCCGCCGCTTTTCATCAAGCTGCAAAACCCGATCCACCACCGCCGGATCCCGCTGCTTCTTGCGGGTTCCTTCTCTAACTAAATCTGAATTTTGGCGGATAAAATTGATGTCTAACATATTTAAAGTCCCAGCTCCTCCACGACCCCCTGCATTGCTTTCAAACAAACTTCAACAAATTCCTCGAGCGGAATTCCTAATTTTTCCTCGCACAGAGCAATATCCTCGCGGCGCGTCCCGGCGGCAAACGAGGGGCTTTTGTACTTCTTCATCACCGATTTTACCTCGACGCTGGCCAGTTTTTTATTCGGGCGAACCAGAGTGGTGGCGACGATCAGACCCGTTAGAGTATCGCAACAGAAAATAGCCCAGCCCATTGGTAATTTTGGCTCAACACCGGTCGCCGGATTGTGAGCCGCCATTGCCTGGGTCACATCGTCGGGAACCTCAAAGCCCCGCTCACGAAGCATCTCGGTGACGGCGATCCCTTGCCGTTCTTCGGGAACATCGGGTATGTAATCCGCATCATGGAGCAACCCGGCCAAACCCCACTTCTTCTCGTCGGCCGCAAAACCCAATCGTCGCGCCAGCGCAATCATGCAGGCTTCGGTTGCCAACATATGCTTAACAATATTTTTGTTCTCAATCTTTTCGTTGACGAACTTTAAGGCTTCTTCTCTGCTAATCATTTCTTTTTATCCAGCTTCTCCCTTCATCTACCTTCCACCTCCTTCGGGACGCATGGTGGGGAAAAGGATGACGTCGCGGATGGAGCGTTGGTTGGTCAGAAGCATCACCAGACGATCAACGCCGATTCCTAAACCTCCGGTCGGCGGCATTCCGTATTCCAAGGCTTCGACAAAATCTTCGTCCATCGGATGGGCCTCCTCGTCACCGGCAGCCCGGGCGGCAGCTTGTTTTTCAAAAATTTCCCGCTGCAAGAGGGGATCATTAAGCTCGGAGTAAGCATTACCTAGCTCCAAACCACCAATCACCGGCTCAAACCTTTCGACTACCTCCGGATTGTCCGGCGATGCTTTGGCCAATGGGCTGATCTTTCGTGGATAACTAGTGACGAAAGTCGGCTCGATTATTCTCGTCTCGTCTAAATCTCCATCCACATCCTTTGGCGCTTCGGAAAAGTCCAACCTTTTCCACGGAGCCTTCAAGTTTACTTTGTGACCTTGATATTCCAGCTCCAAACTTCCCAAAACCTCCTTGACAATAAAGCAGACCATCTCCTCGGTGAGCTTCATCATCTCCTCATAATCAGCGTAGGCCCAGTAGCACTCCATCTGGGTAAACTCGGGGTTGTGTTGACGATCGATGCCCTCGTTTCTAAAGTCCCTACAAATTTCGTAAACCTTCTCCAAACCACCGACGATTAAGCGTTTAAGGTAAAGCTCGTCGGCGATGCGGAGGTACAGATCAATGTCTAAGGCCTGGTGGTGGGTGACAAAGGGGCGCGCCGTCGCTCCACCGTAAATTGGTTGTAGGGTAGGAGTTTCCACTTCCAGAAATCCTTTTTGGTCCAAAAACTCCCGCATCGCGGTGATAATTTGGGAGCGGGTCTCAAAAACTTTTTTAACCTCCGGATTCATTAGGAGATCGAGGTAGCGCTTGCGGTAGCGTTCCTCCACATCTTTAAGCCCGTACCATTGGGAGGGGAGGGGGCGGAGAGATTTGGAGAGAAGAACAAGGTCCTTAACTTCGATGGAGAGCTCACCGGCGTCGGTTTTGAAGAGCTTTCCCTCAACGCCAATAAAATCCCCAATATCAAGAAGGGCTAAGAGCTGAGAGCTAAGAGCTGAGAGCTTGTCTTCTTTGAAGACAACCTGGATTTGGCCGGACTCGTCTTTGAGGTCGGCGAAGACGATTTTGCCGTGCTCGCGCCAGGCCATTATACGACCAGCAATCCTGACCGTCGTTCCCAACTTCTTCTTTCTTACTTCTCCTATCTCTTCCCTGCTCTCAAACTTTGAGGGATAGGGATCAACCCCCAACTTACGGATTTTCTCCAGCTTTTCAATCCGAATTTTGCGCAGATTTTCCAGCGGCTCCATACCGCCAGTATAGCAGAATTAGAAAATAATATCGAGGATTTTGTAGATCAGCTTGCCGACGGGGGCGTCAACTTCAATCTTGTCCCCAACTTTCTTGCCCAAAAGGGCCTGGCCCAAAGGAGATTCGTGGGAAATTTTTCCGCTAGCCGGGTCGGCCTCGGGAGCGCCCACAATCTGGAACTCCTCATCCTTCTCCTCAAGATGAACACGGACCTTGCACCCAACCTCAATTTTCTTGGGACGCTTTTTGTTGCTTTCCACAACCTTAGCCCTTTTCATCAATTCTTCCAACTCCGCAATCCGACCTTCAACCGAGGCCTGCTCTTCACGAGCCGACTCGTACTCGGCGTTTTCGGTCAAATCCCCCAGCTCCCTTGCTTTTTGAATCCGCAGGGCGATTTCCTGGCGACGCTTTCCCGTCAGCTCTTGGTATTCTTTTTTAATCTTTGCCAACCCTTCGGGGGTCAGTAAGATTTCTTCTTGATTGTTGTTCATAGCTTTCAAATTAACAAAATACCCGCCGCTCATTCCCAAGCGAAAGTTCTTCAAAACATAAAAATTGATAACAGCTGGAAAGATTAGGATAAAAAGGGAGATAAGGCCTTTAGATCATTCCTAGCTAACGCTTTACGCCATAAATGTAGCACGAAAGCGACGGCTTGTCAAATTCTGCTTTATGGTAGCCCCAAGGGGAGTCGAACCCCTATTACCAAGTTGAGAACCTGGCGTCCTAACCATTAGACGATGGGGCCGGGAACAGCTATCAACATCGTAGATTATATCAACAACCAGCCCTTTTGACAAATCAGGTACCGGAGGTTTACACTCTAGGTGTGAAAGATTTCAAACTACCAGAAAAGGTTCGCCGCTTTGTAGTCCCCGGAATTCTTGTTTTCGCCGTTCTTCTTTTTGCCGGAGGGTTATATTTTCGCAATCAGAGTTTGATTTTCTCTCCCCAAATCCCGGCGGGCGAAGAGGAAGGCGGCGTTGCTGGCGTTCGTACCAGTATACCCCAAAACTTTCCCCAAGATATTCCTCTTTTTGAGCCCGTAGAAATTGTGAGCAGTCTTGAATCCCAAGAAAGAATTCAGATCACCCTCCAGACCGACTCTGCCACCGAAAGAGTTCTTCAATTTTACCAGCGTAGGATGAAAGACTTAGGCTGGCGTTTGACCGGGAGAGGGGAGGACAACGGAATTCTGACCTTCCTGAAAAATGATCGTCGCGCCCAACTGGTCATCACCTCTGAACCTGAAGGCCCAACCCTGATCATCCTCAGCGTCACTCCCTAGTCCCTACCAAAAACACTGCCTGCCATGGTTTAAAGTGGCTGACGAAGGTGTCGTTGTGAAGAATCTTTCCGTCCCGATAGACCTCACGCTTCAAAACAGCGTTCGCACCCCAAGCCGCCCAATCAATTTGCTGCGTTGTTCCTTTTGGCAAATTAGGGTCTTCTTGATAAAGCGGTGCTGGTGGAGGGGTCTCGTTGGAAACAAAGGGGCCAATCATCTTTGCCCAGCGGCCGTCGGAGGTGCCGTAAATGCTAAATGTCAACGTTACGTTCGGTACGTCAACCGTCGACCAAATCAAAATGTAGTTTCCTGTATCATTTTTAAAAATGAGGTCGGGCGAGGGCTCATAAACCGTCGCGTCAAATCCCACCGGCGGTTCGTAGTAGTGAACGCGGTAGGCGTGGGCCGTCCGTGAGAGAATCTCCAAACCGGAGTTGAAGGCAACACGAAAAACAGTCGTCGAAACTTGGCAGACCCCGCCGCCGGTCCCGAGGACAGTTCGTCCTTCTTTGATGATCCAGGCCACATCGTAGCCGGTGGCGGCGGAAACTTCCCCCAAAGATTTGTTAAACGCAAAAGTTTCTCCGGGTGCGACCAGAATCCCCCGCAGTTTGGCGGAGGCGGTCTTGATGTTGTTGATCCGACCCTGGCTCGAGCCGGCAAAGTTGGAGACCCCCTGACCTAAAAGCTGCTTAATTCCGTACTCGTTGGCCGACCTCAGCGGTTGAGAAACTTCAACCGGAAGCTCAACGGTTTCTTTGGAACTTAAGAGCGTATCTGACAAAAGTTTCAGTGTTTCGGGCTCGTCAAGTTCCAATCCATCCAAGGCGAGTCGGAACTCAACGACGCGCTCTCCCTCAAGTTTAAAAAGATCGCCTTTGGGCTCACGATTAACCTGCGCTGCGATTTTGGTAATGTAGCTAGCGAGCTTACTCTCATCCGGCTCAATTTTGACCCGCCCGCAATCGCTACGCTCAAGCGTAGGCGGGCAAGCGGTCGAATCTTCTTTTTGAAATTTGATAAATGTCAAAAGCTCCTCTTTCGCTGGCGTCCATATTCGTTTTTGATAGGTCAGCTTAATCGGATTTGCAAGTAATTTCTCAACTTGCGGTTGAACAGTTTCGAGATCGGCGGCGGCGATTTCGGGTACAACATCTTCAAGCGGTATTTTGACGGTGGTGGTGGAGAAAGTCTGCAAAGAATTTAAAATTTTCTCCTCGAGTTTCTCTTGATTGACGACGCGACCGCTCTTGGCCTCAACAATTTTCAACCCACCGCCCGCCTCTGGCGGGTCGATTGCAAACCCCGCCTCTGCCGGGGGGTCATCCAATTCCTCGGCAATCCCCAGCAGAGCACCGTCCAATTTTTCCCGCTCAACCGCCAGAACCGGCTCGACACTTACTCCTTTGAACCAGGCTCTGACCTCAGTTCCAAGGTCGGTCAGCAAGTTTCCACTGCGACCAACGCCGAAAGCTTTGGCAATTGTTCTGTCAAGATTGTAAACAATACCCAAATCCTCAAAAGAAAATTCAAAAACTTTTTCACCAGCTGCAAGTTTAACCGGTTGCGAAGCTCGGTCGCTGAACCTTGCTTCGAGAACAGACCTGACCTCAGCTTGATTCTTATTGCCCAAAACAATGCCCGCAACCCTGACACCGGGAATTACTTTCTTGGCGTAGGCCAAATGATAAGAGAAAAAGAGAACCGAAAAGCCAACAAGAATTGTCAGCGCCGTAATTTTTAAGATTGAGAGAAACTTATGCATCCCCTCTGATTTTAACAGAACTAACCCAGCTATTAAACCCGTCGACTCTATAGGTCGACAGTTTTGGAGGTTTGTGGTAAAGTAAGGGCAACAAACCCCATTGTCAAGTGGAGAAAAAGGAGGGCTAGGAAGGAGGGTGGGGAGGGTATGAGAGAAGGGTTTCCCGGATTCTGTGCGGCCTCCGGATGTTGGAACTACATTATTAGCAACAGGCACTTCCAACTTCCGGATCTTGGTTTGAAAGGCGAGCTTGTTGTTAGGCACTGTTGTTCAATACGTTGTGCGGAGTCTGTCTTGTTTGAGTTATGGCGATATAAACTGGAGGAATTTAGAGACGCGCTACAATTGGCGATAGCACAACAGAGGCCCTTCTACTCGCCAGATGAAAAGGCCGC
>JAUXAW010000018.1 GCA_030619715.1 candidate division WWE3 bacterium | reverse complement strand
ATGAGCCTCAAGTATTGTCAAATCACAAAGTTCCATGTAAATAGTACTTAGCGCTTAGCACCTAGCACTTAGCTACGAGGGGCGAAAAGCTAAGAGCTAAAGAGCTAAAGAGCTAGGCGCTACAATACTGCTTTAGTCTTGATAAACCCATCTTCCCTATTCGGCGCGTTGGAAAGAACCTCCTCTTGTGTCAAACATTGCTCCTCCCGGGGTTTATCTTCTCGCATGACGTTTTTGAGTCCGGTTGTCTGCGCCGTCGGTTCAACCTTGGAGGTATCTACTTCGTTTAGGAGCTCAACATATTCAAGAATTGAGGAGAGATGCTCGCGGAATTTTTCGATTTCCTGACCAGAGAGGCCTAATCTTGCTAATTCAGCGATGTGTTTGACTTGTTCTTTGGTAAGTTTCATATTTTGAGCTTCAAAGTTCGTTTAAATTCACGCCAAGATAGCGTGTTAATTATATCTTTTTTCTCCGCCCAACCGCGGCGGGCGACCGAAACTCCAAACCGCATCATTTCCATATCATCAACGTAATGGGCATCGGTGTTAATCGCCAGTTTGACGCCTCTTGGGACCGCCTCACGAACCAGTGTATCCGGCAGATCCAGGCGCCTGGGCTGAGCGTTAATCTCCAAAATCTTACCATTTTTTTCGCAAGCGTCAAAGATCCGCTCCCAATCCAACTCATAACCCTCCCGTTCCAGCAAAAGACGGCCGGTGGGGTGGGAAATAATGTGGACAAAGGGGTTTTCAATGGCAACCAGAAGCCGCTCGGTCATTTCTTCACGAGACGCTCTCATGCTGGAATGAATTCCGACCACAACCACATCCAATAGCTCTAAGGCCTCATTTTCTAATGCAAGCTTTTTGCTAGCAAGAAGGTCAATCTCCAAAGAGTTGAGTATTTTTATTCCTCTTTCTTTGCCGACTGTACCACTTAATTGTTCAATCTTGGCGCCTTTCTCCTTTATTATCTTCAAAATATCCTTTGGTTTGTGTTGGGAAAGACTGGGGTTGTGGTTACCCATGCAGACATACTCGTAGCCCAAATCCGCTGCCTTTTCCACGATTTCCTCCATCGTCGAAATCCCCGGGTCGTGAGAAGGCCTAAAATCAGGAATACAGTGCAGATGCAGATCGCCCTTGATGTCCTCAAACTCAACCAAGGTTGGAAGTTGGTGTTTCTGAGAAGCTTCAATCTCCCCCGTATCTTCCCTTAGCTCCGGCGGAATCCAGTCCATCTTTAAAAACTTATAAAACGCCTCCTCGGTTGCAAATTCTCTCGGCTTACCTACAATCTTTCCACTCTTAAACTTGGAAATACCATATTCGGAGAGCGAGAAGCCCATCTCGTTGGCCATTTTGCGGAGGTGGATGTTGTGGTTCTTGGAACCGATAAAATATTGTAGCTGCGCCCCGTAGCTTTTGGGGTCTTGGACCCGCAGGTCAACTTGATAGTCGTTTCTCAACACCACCGAGGCTTTAGCCGAACCCTGCGCCAACACCCTTTTAACATCCTTCATCCCCACAAATGCCTCAACGACGGGCTCCGCGTTAGACGCGGCGACGGCAATATCCACATCCCCCACCGTCGGTACCATCCGTCGCAGGGAGCCCAAAGCATCCACCCGCTTAACGCCAGGAACAGCCTCTAAAACGTTGATCACCTTCTGGGCTATCCTATATGCATCGGGCAGCAAAATGCGGTTAGAGCGCCGCTGGTATTCTCTAATACCCTTTAGAATCTCTTTTTGGGACTGCTCACCAAAGCCCTCCAGCCCGGCAATTTTGCCCTCTTCTGCGGTTTTTTGGAGCTCTTCGACCGATTCAACCTTTAATTCTTTCGAGAGTTTATAAGCAGATTTGGGGCCAATTCCCGGAACATCCAGCAGGGCAAACATTCCCTCGGGCATCCCTTTTTTAAGTTTCTGGAAATGCTTTACTTTTCCGGTTCTGAAGTATTCATCGAGGTAAGAGGAGATACCTTTGCCCACGCCGGGAATTTGGTCAAGCGTACCCTCATCCCAGAGGTCTTTGGCTTCAACCGAAGAATGTTCAATACTGTCCGCCGCCTTATTATAAGCGGCGACGCGGAAACCCTGCCTGCCGGCAGGCAGGGTGCTGTCTTCTTTAATTTCATAAACGGCGGCAACTTCCCGCAGAATCTTAGCAATTTCTTTGTTGGTGGCAGCAGCCTTCATCGCTTTGATAGTATCACAGAGGTGGTAACAAGGTAAAGAGGTGGCGGTCCCAGCGGGATTCGAACCCGCGATCTTCTGCTCGACAGGCAGACATGTTAACCGCTACACCATGGGACCAAAATCAACTCTGATTTTACCCCAACATTTTCCAAATGTCAACTATCCGTTTCAGCCCTTCAGCGCTTAGCACTCAGCTAATGAGCTAAGGAGCTAAAGTCGCATCCAAAAAGAAAGGGGGCGTGTGGAAAACTCAAAGGCTTTCCACAGCCCCAACCTGGCAGGGACATCGTATCTACACTAGCAGTGCAGTGTTAGTAAGAAAACAGCTGCGAAGAGCCCTACGACGCCGGTCACTACAGCAAATGCAAGCATCAGGGCTATATTCAGAGGGAATTTTACGTTGTACCTCTGCGAGATCCCCTCGCCTACTCTTGTTCCCAAACCCATTGCTGCGATGGAAGCGACTGTCCCGATCAGCGCCTTTACCACCTCTATTTGGCACTCTGCTGGCATTTTCCTCTCTCCCTTCCTGTTATGATGGGTTAGCTCTCTGCTTCTGCTACCGCTGCCAGAAGCTTTTCTTTACCCTCCCTTACTTGTTTCCAAAGTTCTTCGGCTTCGCCGTCTAGGCGAATAGCGATGTTCGCGAGAGCATCTCTCTCCTCCTCTGTCAGAAGATCCCAAAGGTTAATGCGGAGAACCCTGATCCGATTGGCGGCTTCTCTATGCGCCCTTGCTTGAGATTCAAGGTTCTCGATGTTTATCATCGCTTCGGTACGATTTCCCATTCTCTCTACCTCCTTGTGCAAATATTGTAGCCTCAGCTTTATCAGCCTCGGCGCGAGTAATGTGTGCTTCGCTCTCCTATCTCAGGATTAAAACGACCATAACACACCTAAACCCACCTGTCAAGCACTAGAGGTTGGGTATTGACTTTTTATAAATTGCTTTGGTAAAATCAAAACAGTTAGTTGATCTTCACTGCCCAAAGTGGCAGGAGGTGAAAAGAGAATGCCAGATGGAGAAGAAGGTCTTGAACCCCAGCGAAACACTTTGGCGGCAATCGCTGCCGGAGTGCTGGTCGTCATCGCCGGTTTTTTGGTCTACAACTACTTCTCAAGCGTCGGTCGTGAAGCCGAACCGGAGATAACCGAAGAGGCAGCAATATTCGAAGAGGGCGAGATAACCATTCCCGAGCCGGGGGAAGAAGGCGAAATCATAGTTGGTGAACCAACCGAAGAAAAAGTCGAAGAGGGTGAGGAAGGTCTTCCGGAAGCGCCCACCGTCGCCGGAGTCTGGACGCTGAGGGATCACGCTCCCAACTCAGTCAGCGGAGATTCCTACACGGTTGAGTCGGGTGATACTCTTTGGGAAATCGCCGAAGGCCGTTACGGCAGTGGTTTTGAGTGGGGCAAGGTTCTTGAGGCCAACAAAGACAGCGTTGGCTTTTTGCCCAGCGGCAGCCAGGCCCTAATTGTTCCCGGACAAACGCTGGTCCTACCGTCGTAAAGAAGTAGTTGGAGCGTGGTAAGTGTATCCTAAGATCCGAACGTGGGTTCGGGAGGTTTTGTGTTTTTAAGAGCGGGGGTAGTTCAGTTGGCAGAACGCCACCTTCCCAAGGTGGAGGTCGCGGGTTCGAAACCCGTCCCTCGCTCCAAGCTGGCGTAGCTCAGGGGAAGAGCAACGCTTTCGTAAAGCGTGGGTCGGTGGTTCGAATCCACCCGCCAGCTCCATCCACTTTAATTTGACCCCAAAAACCCCAATCTCACACCATCCTGTAAACTTGACAAGAGGGTCTTGTTGTATTACACTCGTTTTGAACATTAACATCGCCGTAACTTCAAGTATTAAAAGCCGGTTCAGTGCATCGCTGAACCCAGAATCCTAAGAATAGGGGGGAGAAATGACAAAGAACGAAGAAGCACAAGCCGTCGAAATGACGGTCGAGGACGCCGAGAAGACAGTGGTCAGAATCCTTCGCACAGAAGCCGAAAAGGTTGTGGCCCAACTTGGCTGGGGTGGGGAGAGAGAAGAGAAGGCGGTATACATCAGCTCCGACCCCGAACAGCGCCTAAAGGCGGCTCAAGGTCATCGAGCAAGGGTTGACGCCTTCAACCTCTCTGACAACGCGCTGCTTTTAGCCTGGGGCCTCATTTTGACAGCTGAACTGACCGTCGAAATGGTTGCCCAAGTGGTTGACTTTGCATTGGCTCAGGTTAAGCCAGAAACTCCGGTTGAGCGTCCGCAAAGTCTGATCCCAACCCTTCAGGAGTGGTATCCGAAGCAAGTTGCTCTGTTCGTGTCAAAGCCCAGAATCGGCTTCATCGGACCACCACTTGCGAAGGCACTGCTGTTCAAAAGCCTGAGCTTGGAGGAAGCCACTCGCGAGACGATGAAAGAGGCACTGACAACCTGGCTGGAAACAGGATTTGTCGAGCTGATTGACGGCTCCATCAAATACCATCGTGGTGGCGCCAAGAGAACCTTCAAATCAAGCTTCCCTCTGTCCAAGGCTCAGCAAGCTTTGGTGAAGCAGCTGTTTCCTACTGGGAGGATAAGCATCTCCGAAAAGGATGGGCCCTCGCGTTCGCGAACACTGTCAAGAATCGTTGAGCGTTCCGGGATGGGCGGTGCAGACCTTGTGTGTTTGTTCGGGGAGGTGAACGACAGCTACAGCCAACGCAAATACGCAACCACCGAAGGGCTTCTCCAGTTGCTCAGGCGACAGGAACTTTTAGGGTTCTCTGTCCCGCCAAGCGTTGAGCAGGTCGTTGAGACTGCGACCGAGAGTTTCTTTGAAACTCTTCGCCGCGGTCTTCGTAAGAATTGGAAAGCCTTTCTGGTTCCACTTCGGCAGATTTGCGATGTTGGCTCATTCGGACCCGAGGAGCGGCAACAACTGACCGAAGCTCTCTGGACACACGTCGAGGAAGAGGATGATTGGACCCTTCGCCGTACACTACATGGCGAACTCTACATCGTTGAAGGCCTCTTTGAGGAAAGCGATCAGCCCCAACAGATACGGATCCTTGTGGAACGATATCTTGCCGAAGGCGCGTACCTCTACCAGCTGCGGGAGTTTGCTGAGACCTACAGCTTCGATGATCTTCTACCTAAGATCGAAGCAGCATCCGAAGAGCGCGACGCTCGTGCCAAAGCCAAGAAGGGGGCGGAGGAGCGCGAAGAAGCTAAAGCGAAAGAAGCCACCAAGCGGGAGTGGATCGATACTCTCCAAACAGCGATTCAAATGCTTGAGACCACTCCTGGTGCAGGCAACTTCTTGTTGGAAGCGTGGCCGGAACATCCGCCTGCCGGAAGGCCGGGCTGTGTCATTGCCACCAGCGTCACTCTCAACCTGGGTTTGGGCTCAGCGGCTGAGGCAATTCTGCGGACCCTAAGGGGGTTCCGTGATAGCGTAATTGCTGACCTACCGAAGGGTCAAACCTTGATCGACCACTACGAGCGAACGGCACCGCCGGTCGCTGATTTGGCAAAAAGAAGTCGGATGGTTCGCGCTAGCTTCTGGTGGACACTGATCCGGCCGAGTGTAGCTCTACTGAGGAGGCGTCCTCACAATTGGCTGGGAAGGGTTGTTGACGGCATCGTTACAGCGATCTTCCTTGCCGGACTCGCGTGGACCACTCTGTTGAATCGGTTCACGAAGGAGTAGAACACAGGGGCGGGTGATAACCTCACTTGAGGCACCCGCTTCTTCTTTTTTAAAAACATTATTTGATTTGACCTTTAGCCGCCCTACTGCTAAAATCTTTTCAAATGCGACGCAACTCCAAAGTATTCAAAAGCAAGTCTTCCGATTGGCCACTGTACCGCCGCTTTTTCATTCTGGTGGTAGCAATCGTTGCCATCCTCCTGGGAACCTACTTCGTCGGTCTAACACTCCTTTCCCGCATCGGCACCCGCGAGGAAACTTTTACCCAACGCGACCGCATCGCCCCTCCCCCACCGACGCTAACCAATATTCCCCAGGCAACCCCCAGCGCTCAACTGAAAATCAAGGGCTTTGCCGAGACGGGCTCAACCGTCACCCTCTTCCTCAACAACAGTGAAGAAGACTCTCAACTCATCGGCTCCGAGGGACAATTTACCTTCGAGGGAGTTAAACTGGAGCTTGGGGAAAATGAGATTTATGCCACCGCCAAGGATTCCGCCGACAACGAAAGCCGCCCGTCAACGGCCTACAAAGTGATCGTCGACCAGAAACCACCCCAGCTGGAAGTAACCGAGCCCGAAGACAACGCCGTCATCAAAGAGGAAGAGGGCAAGCAGACCTTTGTTCTCATCAAGGGAAAAGTGGAGGAAGGAGCGACGGTGACGGTCAACGAGTACCAAGCCATTGTTCGTGACGAGGGAAATTTCGAGTACCGCCTTTTGCTGACTGAGGAGGGTGAGAATATAATCAAAATTGTGGCTCGCGATTTGGCCGGAAACAAGACAACGGTGGAGAAAACGGTAATTTACAAGCCAATCCCACAATCACCCAAAACTCCAGACTGAGGTCATTTTTGAAGTAAGGAACATCAACCAGGCCGTGAATCAACCAATAAACCATCGCCGCGGCAAAAGCCACCTTAATTCCCTTCTCGACCCTCTCCACCCTCCTTACCTTCTCGTAGTACCATCCCAAAATCCCCAAAAACCCCAACAACCCCAAAATCCCTGTCTCTGCCCAGAAGTTCAGAACCCAATTGTGGGGGTATTCTAGTGGTTCCGCATCACAGGTAAAATACTTTTGTGAGTAAAGTTCCTTAAAACCAGATAGACCAGATCCAAATATTGGCCGATCTAAAAGCATATCCCTTGTTCCTTCCCAAAGACAAAGTCGAAACTGCAGGGTGTCGGTTGATTTACGCACGTACGGATCTACACTCTCCGGTGTAAACTGGGAAATATTAAAGAAAAACCAAACGGCTACAATTATCCCAATTACCCCCGCAACCCTTACTACCCTTGCTACCCATTTCCTCCAATCTTTAGGCACTAGGCAGCAGGCACTAGGCACTAGTAAGGCCGTTGTTAAGCCAACTAGAGCTCCTGTTGATCTAGACAGTAAAACCGCCGCCATCATCAGTCCTACCCCAATCACCCCAAACACCCTAAACGCCCCAAATTCCCCAAACCTCCCCAAAACCCCTAAAACAAGTAAAATAATCGGCCCTAAATAAAGCCCCACCGCATTCGCCGTATTATAAACCGCATGAGCCCGCCCCAGAGCCGCTTCGTGCGGCGCGAAGGTAAATTGACCGGTCAGCCCCTGAAAAACCGCTAGGAGAGCAATCCAGAGACCAGAAAGGACCAACGCGGAGAAAACCAGCCACCAGTCTTTCTTTGACTTAACAACATCTTTGATGATGAAAAAGATGAGAATCGGCTCAATAAAGTAGGCCCTAAAAATCCCCAGAGCACCACGTTTATCCGGCGAGACAACCACCGAAACCGCCGCTGCTAGAACAAACAGAGCAATCGGAAAATTAAACTTTACCCCCTCTTGTCCCTCTTGACCTTCTTGTCCTTCTCGACCCCGCAACCTCTCGACGGCCCACGCCACAACCGTCAGCCCCACCAAAACCTCCAACAGCGTCGAAGGATACCCCCCAACCTTGAATCTAACAACGTATAGAGGGGCCAGTAGAATCGTTAGGAAAAGAAATACTTTGGTAAGTCCGTGATCTTTGAAACTTTGAATTTTGAACTGTAACTTTAAACTTTTCACTTTGAATTTTGAACTCGAGCGCCAGCGAGTGCGAGCATTGTCCACATCCAGATCATAATCCACGGATAAAAGAGAGAATTAATAAAATTGCTCTCCGCCAGAAGTCCGGCAAAACCGGCCAAAACTGCCAAGTTTACCCCGCACCTTTTTCCGCCAGAAAAAGGTGCAAGGGGCCAGAGGGCTTTAAAAACCAACAACAGAAAGGCAAGAAGGCCCACAGCCCCAGTGGCGGCCAAAACTAGCATCAAACTTGAGTCCGAGCCCGCCCCCGCCCGCCCGCCCAACGGCTCGCGAAAATCAAAAAAGCCGTAGCGCGCCTGGGCATACCGGAAAGCGTTAAAGCCCACCCCAATCACCGGATGGTCCTTCACAATCTCGAGAGTGTCTTTCCAAGAGGCAATCCGGGCCCGCGCCGAATCGTCTGGGTCAACGCCGCCGGCGATTCTCGTTTGC
>JAUXAW010000028.1 GCA_030619715.1 candidate division WWE3 bacterium | reverse complement strand
TATAGATATTCAGCTTATCAGATGCCATAATTTCACTTATCGGTTTAGAATCACTGTTGTTTTATCATTTATTCGTCTTTTAATCCAGAAAAATCCCGCCTGGGTTTGGCAGGATTTTGCCGGGGGGAATTGCGGGATCGGGTTATTGTTAGCCGCAGATTTCACAGATTTCACGGATTTTTTCATACATCATGAATAGCGAATCGAGTCACGAGCGACGAGCCACGAATTCGGTTGACGGATTAGAAAATTTCGGGTAGTGTGGTTTGAAAGTGGAAGGTAACAGTGGAAAAGAATAGGTGGCTGTCTCCGCTTTTCTCTGTGAGCCAAAAATATTAGAAATCCTGGAGGAAGTATGAAAATTAAAAAAGTAGTTGGTTTAATACTTGCCTGTTCTGTATTTTTTGCCGGTTGTCTCGAGCGTGAGCCCAAGCCTGCTCCAGAGCGTGAGTCCGAACCTGCTCCAGTCAGTCTGCAAGATGACGAGAATAGCAGTTACCCGGCTCTTGAGTTTCCTTACTGGGATGTGAACAGCCTGCTGCAGGTAAGCCAGGAAGTCGAGGAAGCCAACAAGCCAGACGTTATCTTTGTCGCTACGCCACAAGACGTGGTGGACAAGATGCTGGAGTTAGCGAAAGTCCAGAAGAACGATTTGGTCTACGACTTAGGCTGCGGGGACGGCCGAATCGTAGTTACGGCGGCCAAGAGGTACGGCTGCAGGGCCGTAGGTTACGACATAGACCCGAACCGTGTGAAAGAGTCGCTGGAAAACGTGGCCAAGAACAACGTCGGACACCTTGTTAGAATTGAGCAGAAGGACATCTTCACCCTCGACCTTAGCGAGGCAAATGTAATTACTCTGTACCTGCTTCCGAAACTGAATGTGAAGCTGATCCCGCAGTTGGAGAAGCTCAGGCCCGGCTCGCGGATTGTCTCGCACGACTTCCGAATGAGAGGAGTCAAGCCGGACAAGGTCGTCAAGCTCACCTCCAGCGAGGACAAAGCCCGACACAAGATATTCCTGTGGACCTCGCCCCTCAAAAAGAGAAAGCAAAGAAAGCGGGCTCGCGACGATGAACGTTCACGAGAGGAAATTCGGGCCACGAGTCAATAACCAATCACTAATCCACTAATTCACTAATGCTTTTTACAACCTGCTCTCCTGATTCCTGATATCCTGCACCCTGATTCTATTTATCCTTCAGATAATGTGTCAATTCCTTTTTCCTTTTTCTAATTTCCTGGGTTTGAGTTGTCGTTAATTCTGCTGAGTTTTTTCAGGTTAAAAATCAATCAAATGTGCAGGTACTCACCAACAAAAATCAAAAATTTTAAAAATTTTTTAACCGCATTTCTCACATCGAGTTACGAGCATCGGGAATCGAGAATCGAGGACTTTTTTCGACTCAAACGTGCAGGTTCAGCCAATAGTAGAGAGACAGTACAATTTGAAATTTGAGATTTGAGATTTGAAATTCACCTCGCCAATCAACTAATTCACCATCTCCGGAGTAGAGAGGATCGTCGAACTAACCATCAGAATCCCGAACTGGCTTGAGAGCATCGCCGTCCTTCCGGTGCTTTTGTATCGCCGCATTCGCTACGGCTACACCTTCCGCCGAATACGGCTTACTCAGGGCAAATTTGCCATCGTTGACCCCGACGATTACTATTAGCTCAGTAGAGACAAATGGTTCGCCACGAAAAATGGCAGCACCTTTTACGCAAAGCGCCATACTCATAAACGAGAGCACGCGAAGACTACTTCCGTTTTCATGCACCGAAAGATACTGGACGCCCCCGACAATTTATTGGTTGACCACATCAGTTATAACGGCCTCGACAATCGAAAGGCAAACCTACGTCTCGCCACGCGAACCCAGAACAACCGCCACGTCATAAGAACTATGAACCCCGGCTCCTCAAAATTCAAAGGCGTCTCCTGGCATATCCATAAAAACCGATGGGGCGCCAAAATCACTACTGACGGCAAAACCATCCACCTCGGCTACTTCAAAAACGAAATCCAGGCCGCACAAGTTTACGACCGCGCCGCAAAAAAGTATCATCGCGAATTCGCCGCTCTGAATTTCCCTGATGTTTAGCCCCGCCACCGGAGTTTACCCGCCTCCTTCTGGCGGGGGCGGGGTTTTCTCCACGAGCATCGAGCATCAAGCATCGAGATTTATCCGCCGTAGGCGGAATCCAGCATCGAGCATCAAATCACCAATCTCTAATCTCTAATGCACTAATTCACTAAATCACGAGCCACGAATCTTTTTGACGGGAACTGTGGTTTAGGTTATTATATGGTTTGCAATTCGGCGGTGTTTGTCAGGTTCGCTGGCGGCTGTAAGCTGCGGTTATGAATGGACAATTACAAAAAGGGGCGGAGAATGGCAGAATTTGATTCCGACGACGAGATTCTGGAATTGGCGATTGCCAGAGAAGAGGACGCCAATCAGTTTTATATGATACTGGCGGAGCGGGTTACAAGTGCTGAAATGCGTAAGGTCTTTGAAGATTTAGCCAAGGAAGAGCTGGAGCATAAGGCGAAGCTCGAACTTGAAGTTATCAAAACCGGCAGGGTGGTTACGGCAACCGAAAAGCCGGAGCTTGAAACTAAAGGTGATACCGAGACCCTTGGGCCGGATGTGGATATGGATTATAAGGATATGCTTATTATGGGGATGCAAAAGGAAGAGGCGTCGTTTAGACTTTATGTGGATTTGGCGGGAAGGGTTATAAACGAAGATGCGCGCGAAACACTTCTGGCATTAGCTGAGGAAGAAGTCAAACACAAGCTGAGGTTCGAGACCGAATATGATTTGCTGCTGAAAAAGAGTTAAATACGGATTTTTTTGCCACGAAGGCACAAAGGCGCGAAGAAAGATTAGACGGGATAACAGGATTTAGCTGGACGTGGATGTGTGAATTCGTAAATGGGAGGATGGAAGAAGAAAAACAGGTGTTTGTTCAAGGTTCGTTGGACGTCGTGGTATTGAAGAGAAAGAGTCCATAGTTATTGAGGGGAAAAGAAATGAACAAGAAGCGAACACTATCCCAGCGGATAACGCAACTGGTGGACAGCCTGCCCCTTTTTCCAGCCGATATTGATAAGCTCCTATCGGCTGCGGTAAGACCAAGCGAAGATGGTACAGAACTACTGCGCATGATAGAAAGTGAACCCAAACTCCGAGACGAGCTGTTGAATTTGGCACGTTCGTATTTCGGCACGGCTGAGGATTTTACGAGCGTGGAAGATGCCGTGCGCGAGGTCGGTATCCAGCCTTTAGTGCAGTTGATTGGGATATCGTACGCCAGAAATGCTATCCAGGAGGGATTCGAAGCACTGAAATATCTGAATGAATACGTTGCTCACTCGGAGGAGATTTCAATAGGCTGCCGTATCCTGGCTAAGACTTTAGGTATGCGGCGGCACGAGTGTGAGATGTATGCTTTGGCAGGGCTGATTCACGATGTGGGACGGCTGGCCATCCTCGTCGCGAGTAACAGGACCGGTGCGCACGTGTTAGGAACAATATGGG
>JAUXAW010000033.1 GCA_030619715.1 candidate division WWE3 bacterium | reverse complement strand
TTTCTTATTCGCCGCATAATACTCGAATCTGCCGCCGGTTTCCAGCAATTACCGAGCGAAGGTCGAAAATCCAAAAATCGGCTCCAAAATTCGAAATTCCCCGGTGTTTTTCTGGTTTTTGATTGAAAAAAACAAAAAAATATTTGTATTTTTTAATCTGCTAAAAAAATTTTGAATAAGAATATTTTTCATTATCGGGGTTAAGCGGGGGAAGCTGTCGAGTATGGGAGAAAAGATTAAAGGTGTCGAGTTGGAATTTGGGGGAGTGGAGAAAGAGTAGGAAGTTTATAAATTGTTGGCATTTTTGCCTGTGTTAAACAGCGCTATGTTGCCGGGACCGGGGACATCCAGAAAAGTTCAAGATTAAAAATGGAATTTGTCGATGCATCTTGTTAGATTGGATTAAAAAGCTACGGCTCTGGAAAATGACCGGTTCGGCCATCTTAGCTTTACCTTGCGTTGCCCATTTTTCGGTATTGAAAACAAGTCAGAGTGAGATGCGGGCGTAGCAGGCAAGAAGCTAAAAAGCAAAAAGGAAAGAGCCATAGCCGATTTAATCCTGCCCCTGTGAGGCAGAAGGCGAGTATTTCAAACATAACTTAAAAAAATACAGGAATATCCTCGCTCCTGCCGGCGCAGGGGTTTTTTTCTTGAATTTATTTCTTCTTACCATTACCGCACCCAGGCCCCGTACCAATTGAGCTTAGGCTCACGCCAAATTGGTGCGACGTCATTGCGAGCGCAGCGTGGCAATCTCAAAAATGTTTAGCCCACGGTTTTATACCGGAGGTTCCCTTTCAGCATTCCTACGCCGCGCCTTTTCTTAATTTACCATTGTTGGATGCGCAGTAACGCGTATGAAAATTCCTGGTGATATTTGCTATTAGTAGCGACGTCCGCCACGTCCACCGCCACCGCCAAAACCACCTCGTCCGCGTCCACCACCACGGTCGGTTTTCGGACGGGCCTCGTTGACGTTAATGGCACGTCCTTTCAACTCCTTGCCGTTCATTTCAGTGATTGCGGTTTGGGCTTCATTCTTAGAGGGTATTTCTACAAACCCAAATCCTCTCGACTCGCCGCTGAACCTATCTTTTATGATAGTGGCGGTGCTGACCTGGCCAAAGGCTTCAAAGGCCTGACGCAAATCGTCTTCAGTTACCTCACGTGCCAAATTTCCTACATAGATATTCATTTCGATTTCCTTTTCCCAGCTTTAATGGGCATTCTTAGTTTCAAGGACTCAGCTAAACCGCTGAACTTTCCTTTCATTGAAGTATTAACTTTGGCCGCCAACTACAACTATCCTGGGTTTCTTTTGCAGGTTTGCTCCCCCCCGGCTGCACCATCTCAAGATGGGGGTTCGCCCGCAATCACCCGACCCAAGCCGAGCAATGATCGGCCTACTGCAACGACAGGAGGGAGCCAGACTGCTCATCCAACTCCCTCCCCAGATAAATACTAACTTTATCCCGGTTCTGCCGGGGGTGCTTGAGGCTCTTCGGGCGGCGCCTCTTTTGGCTCTTCGGGCGGTGCCTCTTTCGGCTCTTCCGGAACTTGTGGTTTTTCTTCGCAAGCCATATTACACAACTCCTTTCACAAATAAATAAACTAAACTTTTAATATCATCCTTGCTTACACTAAAAGACCCGCTATTATCCCAATAAAAATAAGACTTGTCAACATCTTTTTTTAGATATTCCTAACTACACTGAACACACCGCCAGGCTTATACCAGCAATCCGATACTTCTTCACCTTCATAATCTGAGATTTGCCATTGAGAACGCTTGCCGGCACTCTGTACTACAGACTCTTTAGCACAGATGACTGTTTTACTTGCTCCTGGGAAACTTTGGTTTCCTCAAGTGGCCGCCGAACTGAGGATAAAGCCACTCCTGCCTTGATAGCTGTCATTATACCAACCGCCTCAGGATAGTTGGCCGCAATAAAAAGCTTGCCTGGCGCAAACGGCAGTTTTCCAAGGTCATTTTTCATACGGTTGCGGTTCTCGCGCACAGCTATTACAGGTATCCCTTGTTCCAGCGCAGCTAATGTTGGCAATCCGACACAGCCGTCCGGAATAACCAGGCAGGATATATCAGCAGCCGTTAATACCCCGGGATGCGTGAAAACCATTTTGTCCGTTATAATTCGCGGGCTTCGGTGAAGTCCTTTCAAAACCGAGTGAATAAAACAGTTTGATATAGCTTCTGCCGACATTCGTGGGTCAACTACCCCCAAATCAAGATTTGCAATCTCCATAGATTCAAACATCGGCGCATGTGCCGCAGGAACCCCGAATAGCATAGTTATCGCATGAGTAAGCATTGCTTCCACTCCCCCCCACGGATTTACCATCTCCCCATGTTTCTCGTAGTATTCTGTATGAAACTCTTTTGGCACATCTATCACCGATGCTAAAGCTACAGCATCGTACTCCTCTCTATGCTGCCGCAATATTTTGCAAAGCCGCTCCAATCCTTCAACTCGTCCTACAGCACTTCCCGAAGTAGAATACCTCGCTAACATCCGTATCGGCGGCTCCACCTCAACAACTAACGGGCACTCTAAACCCAAAGCAGCGCGAGCAGCGGAAACAGAGTTAATAGTTGATTCTGAAATTCGCTTGTCCTTGTGCTTATCAATAAGAACGATTACACGGTTTGCTTTAACCTTTTGCAGCCCGACTGTCCCCATCAATAGATTAGTGAGCACGCTGCCCTCCACGTACAGCCCATTCTCCGGCAGTTCGTTAATATCGGATGCGTTTACTACATTAGGATGCGTTATCAGTGTATCGCACGCCCCGGCCAATAACCTTGCCGCAGG
>JAUXAW010000001.1 GCA_030619715.1 candidate division WWE3 bacterium | reverse complement strand
GCGGGTAATCAGTTCTGCTAGGACTGAGGTCTTCTTCCGCAGTGGGTCCTCACTGTAGGCTTTGCATTTAGCCAAACGGGCGTAAAGACCTTGCTCACCGCCGAGCTTTCTTTGGGCGCTGTCAATAAGGTTGGCGGTGCTACCACCATATTTGTCAAGAAGAAGCTGACACATTCCTCTGACAAGTTCCGCCCGCCTGAAGCGAGATTCTAGTCTCCACGGTTTGGAATAGCCCGAAAGCCACCCGCAAAGTTCCTCGTGAGTTAGTCTCTCCATGTACGCCGGTGTGAGCTTTTCCGGCCACGAAGCTCGGGCTCTCTCTAGCGCTGTCATCAGAAAGTTCCAGTTAATTTGGTGGCAGATGCCGGTGATGATGTAGGTGAAGAACAGATCTTCCTCACGGCCGACCGGTTTAGGTCTGAAGCCTTTGGGAGTCGCCGAGCGCAGCCCATCAATCACCGCGGCCACTTTCTGACACCTTTCGGTATCAACAACTATTCGTCTCATTTTGGATCCTCCTTTCCATAAGTTGTGAGTGTGCGGATAAAAAATACTGCTCCGGAGCAGCAAGGACATTGTACCATGCTTGTATGATAAAATCCATTTATGCACATTGGGGTTGATCAGAGTGGAAAGATTGGTGTGCGGTTGTTGTTTGTCAAGTGTTGTGTTTGCCTATAAAATGTAAGATGTTATGGATGATTTTGAGGAGCGGCTGGGAGAGCTGCGAAAAGAATTAGAAATCGACGGAAAGCGGGAGCGCTTAAGGACGCTGGAAAAGGAAATGTCCGCGCCCGGCTTTTGGTCTAACAAAGAGAAAGCGGCGAAGGTTTCCAAGAAATTTGCGGACATTCAAAAAGGGATTGAGGGGTTCGAGCACCTCCAGGAACTCTACCGCCGGCGAAATTTCCCCGAACTGGAAAAAGGTATTAAAGATTTGGAACTCGCAACTTTTCTTTCCGGACCTTACGATAAAAACAATGCAATTTTGTCCATCCACGCCGGCGCCGGCGGAACCGAGGCAATGGATTGGACCGAAATGCTAATGCGAATGTACCAACGGTTTTGCGAATCGAAAGGGTGGAAGTGGTCAATTCTTGAGCAGAGTTGGGGAGAGGAGGCGGGACTAAAATCGGTCACACTGGAAGTCAGCGGCGATTATGCTTTTGGCAATCTAAAAGGCGAAGCGGGCGTCCACCGTCTGGTTCGTCATTCCCCTTTTAATGCCGACCAACTGCGCCAGACTTCGTTTGCCTTAGTCGAAGTTGTTCCTCTCGTTGAAGAGGGGGTTGAGGTTGAGTTAAAACCCGAGGACATCAAAATTGAGACTTTTAGATCTTCCGGTCCCGGCGGTCAGCATATGCAGAAGACGGAATCGGCGGTGAGAATCACCTACCTCCCAACCGGAACAACCGCCTCCTGTCAGTCCGACCGTATCCAACAGCGTAACAAGGAGAAGGCGCTGCAGATTTTGAGGGCGAAGCTCTTAATAATGACGGAACGGCAGCGAAAGGAGGAGAAGGAGGAGCTGAAAGGTGAATACAAAGTTCCCGGTTGGGGCAATCAGATTCGCTCCTACGTTCTTCAGCCCTACAAAATGGTCAAAGATTTGCGGACCGGGTTCGAATCTCCCAAGCCGCAAAAAGTTTTGGACGGAGAGCTGCAGGGGTTCATTGACGCGGAGCTTAAAGCAGGAATCGGTATGGTATAATTGAATTGATATTTGATATTGGGTATTTGATATTTTTGCGGTGCTTGAAAAGAAACAAATTTTGAAGTTATGTTTAATATCTATGGCAGCTATAACTTTCGGTGCAGTTGTTGGTCTTGCTTTAAATTACCAAACCCTAAAGGAACTCCGTTCGCCAAAAGTTGAGCCCGTACCACCAGCGGTGGTTGAGGAGGAGGAAGAAAAAATTGCTACCTATTCGGGAACGATCAAACCCTCGGCACCGTCGCTTTATTCGGAAGGAACGCACTTTTTGGAGGATGAGAACGGGGAGATTGTCGCACTTCTTAAAAGCGCCAAGATCGATTTGAGCTTCATCGAAGGCCAAACAGTCGAGGTCGAGGGTAGGGTCAAAAAAACCGTCGAAGGCGAACAAATGATTTTAGACGTCGAGAAGGTCCGGTTTTGAAATGATTAAGTTTCAAGATATCGCCAAAGAATATAACGATCTCATGGTCCTGTCCAACATCAACTTAGAGATTAAGGAGGGAGAGTTCCTTTTTCTTGTTGGTCCCTCGGGGGCGGGGAAAACGACCCTGATCAAACTTCTCATCCGTGAAGAACTGCCAACCGCGGGGGAGATTTATTACGATTCTTGGGAAGTGAGTAAACTCCCCCACCAGCAACTTCCCCAACTGCGTCGCGAGATTGGAGTTGTTTTTCAGGATTTTAAACTTTTGCCGCAGAAAACGGCTCTGGAAAATGTTCGCTTTGTTCTCGATGTCATTGGCAAAAACCCCGAGGAGCAAGAAGAATTGGCTCCGGAAATTTTAAAGCTGGTCAATTTGGAGAGGCAAAAGGACCATTTCCCCCACCAGCTTTCCGGTGGTGAGAAACAGCGGTTGGCAATTGCCCGCGCCTTAGCCGCCGAGCCAAAAGTTTTGATCGCCGACGAACCAACGGGGATGATTGACCCCGCCTCGGCCTGGAATCTGATCAATCTCTTAAACAAAATTAATGAACTGGGCGCGACGGTGATTATGGCAACACACAACGCGGCGATCGTTGACACGCTCAAGCGTCGTGTGGTGGAATTAAACGAGGGGAGAATTGTTCGGGATCAAAAGGAGGGTGGGTATGCCGCTTCCTAAAAATTTTAAAACCGCCTTAGAATACATCCGCCGTCACAAATGGCTAACCGTAACCAGCGTGCTGGTGATGACCCTGACTTTTTTCCTGACTTCAATCTTTGTCGTTGCCGCCTTCGGCTCAAACAAAATCTTGAAAGAACTTGAGGCCCGCCCCCAGATTACCGCCTATTTTAAAGATGATGCGACCGAGCAGGAGATTCTCGCCGTCAAAGACAAACTCGAGGCGACGGGGCTGACTTCAAGTGTCACCTACGTTTCCAAAGAAGAGGCGCTGACTATTTTCATGGGCCTCTCTCAGGAAAATCCGGCTCTGTTGGAGGGGATTTCTTCCAATGTTCTGCCCGCCAGTCTCGAGGTCAAGGCCAAAAATCTTTCCGATTTGCCTCGCCTGGCCGAAACGCTGGAGCAGGAGCCGCTGTTGGAGGACTTGCAGTTCTACAGGGATGTGGTCGAGAAATTCAGGAAATTGATGGATACTGCCCGCTTAGTCGGTTTTAGTTTAGTAGCTATTCTCTCACTGATTTCTGTTTTGATAGTTTTGGCGACGATTGGAATGACGATTGCCACCCGCGGTGAGGAAATCGAAACTATGCGTTTGGTTGGCGCCTCCGACTGGCAGATCCGCGGGCCGTTTCTTCTCCAGGGAGCGCTTTTGGGGGTTGCCTCGGCGATTATCTCAACCACTCTTCTCTATCTGCTTCTTCCGATTTTAATTCCCTACATCTCCGGGGCTTTGGCGAGCATCGGTCTTCCCGAAGTCAGCCCTGTTTTTCTGATCGGGCTCCTGGTCGGTGAGGCGGCTTTTGGGGCGCTGATTGGGTCGGTGGGAAGTTGGGTCGCCGTTCGCAAATACCTGCGAGTATGAAAAAACTTCTTGCTTTAATTCTTGCACTAACCTTCATCTTCGCTCCTATTGTTCAGGCCTCTACATTTACTGAAGAACTTTCCGATATTCAAAAACAACTTTCCAAAATTCAAGCGCAGAAGGATGAGATCCAGCAAAAGATTGACGAGCTTCAGGCCGAAGAACGCTCGTTGCAAAACCAGATCGACTATATGGATAGTCAGATTGCGTTGACCAATCTTAAAATTGACGAGGCGCAGACGAAGATCTTGGAAAGGCAGGTTGAGCTTGAGGGGCTGTCTGAGGATATTGAGACGCTGATTGCCCGGATTGAGCGGATTGAGCAATCGGTTAAATATCAAAATGAAATTTACGGCCAGCGGCTGCGGGCGCGGTACAAGAACAGCCGCATTTCCGCTTTTGAAATCCTTTTCGGCGCCGATACCCTCTCCCAAGTTTTCACCCGTCTCAAATATCTTCGGATGATGGAGCGGCAAGATCGGCGGCTCATCAGCCAGATGAACGACACGCAGAAGAATTACAAGAATCAGAAAAAACTTTTGGAGGAGGTTAAAGTTCAGGTTGAGGAGATTAAGGTGGAGTTGGAGCAGGAGAAGATAAACCTCGAGGCCTACCGTATTGACTTAGATTTTCAAAAAGGTGCGAAACAAGTGCTTTTGGCTAATACTCGAGGAGAGGAAAGCGAGTATCAGCGGCAGTTAGCCGAGATTCAGGCCGAGCAGCGGGCGATCGAGCAGGCGCTGGCTTCATTTGTTTCCCAGTTAATTGAGGGAGGAGTGCCGGCGGGGGAGGCGGTGGGGCGGGGAGATGTCATTGGCGTTCAGGGCTCGACCGGAATGTCCACCGGCGATCACGTTCACTTCGGAGTTTATGTCAAATGTGGAGAAGAGGCTTGGTGCCACGCCGATCCGATGTCCTACTTGAACTCTGGAGAGTTGGGTTGGCCGTTGGCTAGTTATACAATTTCGCAGGAGTACGGTCAGACGCCTTTCGCTCTTTCCTCCGGCTACTATAAAGATAACTTTCACAACGCGATTGACCTTTACAGCTACGTCAACGCCCCGGTTCTTGCCGCCGCCGACGGCACCATTTCCTATTCGATTGACCCCTACGGCGGCCGCGGCGCCATCGTCTACCACTCCGAAGAGCTGATGACCTTGTATTGGCACTTGAAGTGAAATTCAACCCTTAGGGTTGAGAAAGAAAAATGTCTAAACCTGCCCGAGTTTTAATTACCGCCTCTATTTTAGCTCTTGTTCCTCTGTTTCTTCTTGTTCCTTTTTCTATTTCTCGCGCCGCTTCTTCTGGTGATGTGGTGATTAATGAAATTCAAGCGGACACCATTGACGGCTCGGGAGGAACCAAGGACGACTGGATCGAGCTCTACAACCCAACCGGCGAAGATATAGAACTAGAAACGGAGGGCTACCGGATTGAGAAGACAAAGACCTCCGTCAATCCTAATATCGTAATGAGAATAGGCAACGCCACCGACGGTAGTTATCCTGGGGGAACCACGATTCCCGCTGGCGGTTTTTATCTTATTGTCCGTGACGATGCTGACCAGAGTTTGAAAGATAAAGCCGATGCGATTGGCACAAGAGGCGAATTTACCTGGACAGAGACCGACTACACTTTTTACTTGGGCACAGGAGCAATAAGTGATGATACCGATTCGGATATAGTTGACAAGGTGGGTTTTGGTGGTGGTGCTACCTATTACGAGGGGACGGGTTCGGCACCGGCCATACCCGATGGAAAAAGTATTGCTAGGAATTCTGTCGGTGAGGACACCGACGATAATTCAGTAGATTTTGCTGTGCAGGAAACACCTACACCTGGATCAGAAAACACAGGTGAATCAGGTGATGATGACGGGGAAGAAGAAACAACCTACTCCAACCAAATTTTCCTCAACGAAATTATGCCTAATCCTGAGGGGTCGGATGCCGAAGGTGAGTATTTGGAACTTTATAATGCCTCGGATGAAGAAGTTGACCTCAGCGGTTGGAGGATTGCTGACGAGAAGACTACAAAAGTCATTGGGGACAAAATTAAACTTTCATCGTATTTTATTTCTGGCGGTGGGTTTTTAGTTATCTACAAGAAAGATGGCAGTGTCAGTCTCAACAATAGTGGTGATACGATCGGTCTCCTGAACCCCGATGGCGAGACTGTTGACGAGATTACTTATCCCAAAGTTAAAGAAGATTGGGTTTATCAGCGTTATCCTGATGGAGAGTCGGGCTGGTCGGAGAGTAACGAACCGACGGCGGATGCGGCCAACAAACCTAGCTCCTCTGATTCCTCTAGTTCCTCTGATTCCTCTGGTCTCGAAATAAGTTTTTCGGTTGAGGGGGACTCGTTCAAAGTCAACAAATCTTTTGATGTCAAGATTGAGATTAAAAATGCCAAACCGTTGCACGATTATTATGTCAAAATTCGTTTAGGTCTTTCCGAGTCCAAATTGACTAAGGGACGAACATATAACTCTTTTTACGACGAGTGGCTGGCGGACAATAAATCCTGGTCAAAGTTCCCCATTCTTTACACCGATTCTTCTGGGACTTGGGACGGAACGATCAGCGCCAAAGTGGCCTCGGGCAATCCGGCGGATACCTATTATATAAGGGTCCGGATTCGGGACAAGGAGACGGAGAAGAATTACGATTCCGAGACGCAGACGATTACCGTTGGTGCGGAAGATCCGCCAGAGGCGGAGGCGGTAGGCTCAGTTTTGGGAGCAACAACAGAACTACCTCAAACCGGAGTTGGGGTGACAAGCTTGGTTGTTAAAAATTGGCTACCGGTTTTAATCTGGATGGTTTTGATCTTCATTGGCTCTAGTTTGCCCGGCGCTTCGGTTTCAGAAAACCGAACAGTTGATTTCGCTGCCCACAAAGTTGTTCATCTCCTCGAATATTCAGTTTTGTTTGTTTTAATTTGGCGAGCGGCCAAAAAATCGTTCGCCTTTGTTCATCGCTCTTTGTTTTTTGTTCTCTCCTTCGCCCTCACCGTCGGCTACGCCATCACCGACGAAATTCACCAACTCTTCGTTCGCGGCCGCGATGCTAAATTGACCGATGTTGTCATTGATGCCATCGCTGCTTTCATCGGTTGGCTAATCATCCGCCGCAAGAAACTCGTAACAATTGCGATTATTTTTACCCTGACCGGAGTAGCCCCTGTCAGGGCCGCGGATATTCTTTCGCTGATTGTTCCCGACGGTTTTGAACTCAAAGAGGGTGAGATTGACCATCTCTCGGCAACGATCGAAATTTTTAACACGCAGGGAGTCGCCATTAATTTTAAGCCCAATTTTAACTTTGACCTCGCCGGCTTTGGCACTTTCGTCTATTCCTACGAGGACTATTACGGCCCGCTTGACCCATCGGTTTTCAGTTTAACAATCTATGAGGGGCTGATGGAGCACTCGGATTTGGACTCTCCTCTAACGCCGGCGCTGACACCGACGGTGGTTGAGGTCGTCGAGGGTACAGCTGGGTATGCTCCAAATTATGAATTATTTTTCGGTTTCGACCCGATTCCCGTCAAAGGTGGGCAGGATTACACCGCAATTTTGACGGTTGATGAAAGTGTTATCCCCCGCTATCGATTCTGGTTTAGAAGTCAATATCAGGACGGGTTTGCCTTAACTTTTAATCCCGAGACGCAGGAGTTTTCCCAACCGAGTAGCGCCTCCGTTGCCGCGCCGTTTGGGCTTTATGTTCAGGAGGGCTGGCGAGGGACGCCGCCGCGCTTTCATCCCGTCGTTTTGATTCACGGGATGGGTGGCAGGCCCTCGGACTGGCAGCTTCCGGAGCAGGATTACGTCACGCTGGTTGAGCAGATGTATGCGGCGGATGAGGATTTTGATTATCCCCCATCTTGGATTCATCTCTATCACTATGGATATGATGAAAATTGGGTGTATAATTACCAGGGAGACATTCGCGAGATTGCTCTTGGTTTGGAAGCGGTCGTTGATGATTTGGCGTCGCGCTACGCCGAAAGTTTCGGCGAGACCTTGGAAGATTTGGAGTCGCGGGACGAGGACCGAGTGGTGGACCTCGTCGGCTACTCGATGGGTGGTCTCGTCGCTCGACAGTATTTGATTGGGCACAAGGATGATCATCATGTGAGGAAATTGGTGATGATAGCGACACCGCATGAAGGGATTTATTGGTTGGGGAGAAAAGAGGGTGTGGGGACTCTTCCAAAGGTGGGGGAGGATTTGGAGGAGGCGATTAGTAAATTTTGGGATATAGGTGTTGGGGTGCTGGATGAATCCGGCCAGCCGGTAGATTTGGAAAGCGAGGGGGCTCTTCAGATGGTTCCCGGTTCCGAATTTTTCGATTTTCTAAACATGGTCGAACGAACACCTCTTGATGTTGGTTACTTTACAATCTATGGTGATATTGACATCAATCTCAAAGAGAAAGTTTTTTTCTTCACTTTGGAAAAGAAAGTAGCCCTGGGAGATGT
The DNA here is from genome assembly GCA_030619715.1 of candidate division WWE3 bacterium. GTDB lineage: Bacteria > Patescibacteriota > WWE3 > JAUXAW01 > JAUXAW01 > JAUXAW01. The sequence continues at coordinate 81,489 of JAUXAW010000001.1, read as the reverse complement.
TTTTGTCTTTTCTGAAAGTGCGACCGCGATTCCGGCAGTTGAACCGGTCGAGTTCGGCTACAACGAGGAATGGACCTTTCCCGTCGGAATGGCAATTTCCCCCGACGGCGTTTCGGCAAAGTTTTACATCGAGGGTTTGGATATCACCAAGTTTAGATTTTGGCATCTGGGTATTCTTCGCCAGCCGGAAATTAAAGACAAAACGGTGAATATTTTGGCAGATGGGGTTTGATATGAGTAGGAAAACTAAATTTTTTATCCTCGCCTCGTTAATTTTTTTCGGTATCTCGTGCATTTTTTCGGCCGTCGGTTTCTTGCTTTCTCTACGATTGTCCTTTTCCCTTTTTGGTCCTTTGAGTGGTATCGGAGGATGGATTCACGGCTTGGCCGGAGTAATCGGACTAATAGTTGGTTTGCTCGTCGGAGCCCTAATCGCCCTCGTCATCAATCTCAAAATCGGCCAGAAATGGATGGAGGAGTTTGGACAGTCAGAGGGAGAAAGGAAGTACGAGCGCACCCGCCTGACCTGTTTGAGCTTTCTAGCTTTTCTGGTATTGCTGTGGATTTTGATTATGGGGATCGCAAGATTGTGACAATTTAGCAATTTAAATTATGAAATTTCTTAGAATTTTTCCTCTCTATCTAATAAACCTTCTTTTATTCTGCGGACTCTTTTTTGGTGGTGTCTATTTTAGCTGCCGGTTTATGCTCGGTTTGGCGATGGATGCTTTGGGGAATCCGACCGGCATTGCCGCCGTTTTTCCCAAAATTATTGCCTTGGCCGCCGGCCTCGGTGGGGGATTTTGGGGAGTGATGTTGGCAGCTCTTATGACCCGTTTTCTAGCTCGTCACTGGCTGGACAACATCGAGCTTGGTGAGCGACCAATTTTGAGCGTCACGATGTCATCTTTCCTCAGTTTCATTTTAGTCCTGATGATTCTCATTGCTGTCTTCGGTGAGAGAACAAATATAGATGCAATCTTGAAAATTCTTTTGATGACATGAAGTTTTTAACTGCCCTGATGATTTTGACTTGCTTCTTTTTCATCTCCTTGTCTGTGCTTTCTACCCATTCATTTTTCGCTGACACCGGCCAGGTCAAAGGCAACATCCTTTCCGCTTCCAGTTGGCACACGCCGGAGGAGGCAGTCGAGGAGGTGGCGGCGGCGCTGGAGGAGGATGCGGCCACTCTGTATCAGCTGGTGGGTCAGGATTTTCAAACAACTTTCAGTCGGGAAGAATTTGAGCAGGCGGTGGCGGAATCGGGGATTGAAGTTGAGGAGGTAATAGTAGTCGAGGAGCCGAGAATTTTTGGTCAGGAAGGGGAGTGGGCCGAGGCGGTGTTGGAGATTACAGTCTCGGGCGGGTCAACGCAACAGTTCAGAGTGATTTTCAGGAAAGAAAAAGGGATGTGGAGGATTTTTGGGACGGAGGAGATCGGGGGTGATTAGGGGATGAAAAAGAAAATATTGTTAGGACTGGCAGGCATTTTGGTCGTGGGATCGATGGTAGCAGTGGGGACGCGGGCTTATTTTAGTCAGCAGGGTGAGGTCAAAAGCAACGTTTTTTCGACCGGAACTTTGTCTTTAAAACTTAACAGCGCCAAAACCGCTACGGCCGTTTGGAAGATTAAGACCGGGAAGCCGGGAGATGAGGTCACGGGAACGGTCAACATCAGGAACGACGGCTCGATTGCGGCCAACCACATCGAAATTCAGACCAGCAATGCTATCACCGAAGCGACCAGTGGCCCGGGTACCAAGGCCAAGATTCCTTTAGATACGGTCTTGGAAATTACGACATTGACCTATGATGGTGACAATATTTTGTCACAAGTTACCGATGCTAACGGGAATGATATCAAAGATTTGGATGACCTCGGAGCGGTTAAGCTTGATAATCTAGCACTGATGGATAAGGGTGTGGACCATCCGTTGGTGATGACGATTAAATTCAATCCGACAAAAACCGTTTCCGAGCACCAGGGCGATTCGGCGACGACGACGCTAACGGTGACGTTGAATCAAGACGTTAGTCAATAGGCACTAGGCACTAGGGAATAGGCGATGTTATCTCTAAAACTACTAGTTGTGTTGAGTGCTAGTATGGGCGCGGCCCTGCCGGTGGGGTCTTTGGCCTTTGTGGTCCCGCAGACGGAATACCACGTCGGTGATGTGGTGACTTTTGAAATCCCCAATTCCGAGGAACTTTTGACTCACAGGGTTGTCCGTGTCAAAGGAGCGATGGATGAGGTTCGTGTTTATGAAACGCGAGGCGACGCCAACAACGCCGTCGACGATTGGACACTCACCTCCGGCGCCATCGTCGGCAAAGTTGTCTTCCACCTCCCCTTCCTCGGCTACCTCCTTTACCTCCCTCAAGTTGTTTTAACAGCAGTCTTTTGAGACCCTATTTAATTCCACGATCGTGAATCAAATAAGCGGTTTTCTCAAAAGTTTAAAAAGTTTCCAAAGTTTTGAAACATTTCTAAAGCATTCAGGGACTGGGTTTGGTTGTGGGGTTTGCAAAGAGAAAAGCCGTCCATCAAATTCCTCCGATGAACGGCTTTTGGCACCTGAGGGGCTACATTCACACTCTCGGGGGTGGGTCTTGTCTAGGTACATTCAGGTGAGGCATCTGATCAAATGTGAGAGTAGAATACTCTGGTCTTCGGCCACTGACAATGCGAATGCGATTGGCCTCGTGGAGCTCTACCACTTCTAAGGTCGTGTCGTCTATCTTACCAACTGCCAGAAAGTACCTACCGCCCCCAACCTTCCCGAGCTCCCCGAGATAAAAAATGGTGCCTGTTTGGATCTCCTCGAACCTTTCTCTACGCCCCTCCAGTTCCTCCTCAGGGGTCATGACCCTAAGAACCATCTTACTTTCCCCTCCTTTCCAAAGCTAAGCAGTACTTGGCTGCGGATGCGTTACGTAGTCAATATTATATTATAGTCCCTAGTTGGAAAAGTCAAGGCGGTAAACTTCTTGCCAGCCGAGGGGTCGGGGTTGAATTTTAATTTTGCCCCTTGACAGATTGGAAAATGAGGTAGTATAATAAAAAAAGATGAATAGTGAAAAAGAATCATCAAAAACTGTCCCGATCGTTGTTGGTGTTGTTATCGTTCTTTTAGTTATTGGCGGGTTGGTTTTTTATTTGATTACTCGTTCCAAGCCCGAAACCGAAACTACCGCTCCTACTACTACCCCCACCCAAACTACTGAAGGTAAAGCTTTGCCCTCAAAAGATGTGATGGGAACCGATTTAGGAATTGCTTCCCGCTCTCCCAACTCAGTTAGGGTGGCATACTCTAAGAGTTCGGATAGCGGCGTTACCAAAATAAGCTATCAAACAAAAGATTCTGTCGACCAGGTTAAGGAATATTATTATGAGGAGCTAACTTCTTCGGGATGGCAAATGACCTCGTCAGAAGGGCCCCAGGTAAAGTTTGAGAAAGAACCGGCTCGTTTGTATCTCTGGTTTTCTTATAATGAATCGGACCAAATAACCGAGTACGAACTAAGATACTTCCCCGAGTGATCTAGTACTGTAAACCACCCAAATTTTGTCGCGCAATGAATTGCGCTACTACACTGACTGTTAATTTTTTGATATACTTCAAAGCAGTCATGAACCCTTTCCTGCCTGAAGAACATCGAGCGCCGGTCATTCACAAGAAGGCGTTGGCAATTTACATTTCCATTCTTTTGTCTTTCTATCTCTTCTTGAACTTTTTCAAAACCGCCGCCCCCGGAATTTTGGGTTTTGCCAGCAATATTTTTGTCGAGGAGATTGTGGAGGTGACCAATGCCTATCGTCGTGAGAATAGTATTTCCGAGCTCCGCCTCGACCCAACGCTGTCCCGAGCGGCGCAGAAGAAGGCCGAGGATATGTTCGCTGACGACTATTGGGCCCACGTCGCTCCCGACGGAACTAAGCCCTGGTACTTTATTACCGCTGTTGGTTACGATTATGTTTACGCCGGGGAAAATCTGGCCAAGGATTTTCAAAAATCGGAGTCGGTTGTCGTCGCTTGGATGGATTCGCCGACCCACCGCCAAAATATTTTAAACGACCGTTTTAAAGATATTGGAGTTGCGGTCGTTAACGGGACTCTCAATGGTTACGAGACGACCTTGGTGGTAGAGATGTTTGGCCGCAGGCCACCCGAAGCCTTGGCGAAGGGTGGTCAATCTTCGCCGACTCAGGTGGCGGGGACAAGCCCCGCAACTACATCCCAAGTTGAGCCGCCCGAAGAATCGCCGGTCGAAATTCCATCCGAAAGTATCAGTACAGAGTTGCCTCAAGAAGCATACAGGGAAGCACAGTGGAGTTTAAGTGCTCAGACTAGACCGAAGGTTGATGTCTTTTCTCTTACAAGAAGTTTATCACTAGCTCTGGGCTCGATGGTTTTGGGATTTTTCACTCTTGACACTTACACGGCCCGGAAGCGGGGACTTGTTAGACTTTCAGGACACACCGTGGCGCATTTTGGACTCTTGATTTTGCTTTTGGGGTTTGTCTGGTTTTTGAAGCCCGGGGCGGTGTTATGACTTCTAAAGAACATCTCTTACATTACCTAATACTCTTTTTAATCTTGACTTTGGGTTTGGTCGGTTTTGTTGTCTTTCGCTTTCGACCGCAACTTCAACTTTTGGTCGTCGGTCTGACCGTTGGCGGTTACATTCTTTGGGGCATCGCTCACCATTATACAGAGGAGCGTTTGCGTTGGGAGGTGGTGGGGGAATATATTTTGGTCGGCGTATTAGTTTTTGTGATGTTTGCTCTGACGCTTTTGCGATGAAGAAAGCATTATTATTAATTCTCGTCAATTGTATACTACTACATAGTAGTATACTTTTGTCACAAAATAGCGTTTTTGCGGAAGCTACTCCTTCAGCCGAAGTTTCAGAACTTCCCACCGTCCACATTCTTCCGGACAACCCTCTGTATTTTCTCAAAACCCTCAAAGAAAAAGTTCAACTGTTAATTATTCGTAGCGCCTCCGGTCAAGCGGACTTGTTTTTGGGTTTCGCTCAAAAGAGGTTGGCCGAGGCGCTTAAAGTTGCCAAAAAAGGTAAGGTCCACATCAGCGAAAAATTATTCGAGGCCTTTGGCCGGGATATAGAACTAGTCCAGGAAAAAATTAAAGAAGCAAAACGCAAGGGTGAGCAAACGCGGGATCTGTTAGTCAAACTGCAGGAGACAGTCGCCTACCAAAAATCAGTCGTCGAAAAGATGCAGGAAGAGGCGTCGTTCTATTCATCCGAAGTTCAGGAACGAATCGAAGCATTAAATTCTTTTCTGGTTCAGGTTGATGAAAGTTTAGAGGAGGCGACGCCATCCGCGGCCCCTTATGCTAAAATGCAAGGCGGCTTAGGAATCTTTGACTGGTTGAAAAGTTTGTTTGAGAAAAAGGAGGTTTTGAGCCCGTTGTCACCATGAATGATTTTATTGACACTCAAAAGAGTCAGCGCTACATCAAATTTGCCGTTGTTGGAGTGGTTGGTTTTATCGTTCAAACTGTAGTTTTTGAGATTTTGCTCCGGTCAAACTTGCCCCTCCTTAGCCTACCGTTTAACGCCACTGCTCTTTCTGCCGAGTGCGCCGTTGTCTCCAATTTTATCTTAAGCAATTTTTGGACCTTTGCCGATCGGAAATTAAAACTCTCCCAAGCTCCTTCCAAGTTTATCCAATTTAATCTCGGTTCCTTGGGCTCAATCGGCGCTCAGTGGTTGACGGTGCGCATCGGCACCTACTTTTTCGGCCAGGGCTTTTGGCCGGTCCAGATTTCGTATATAATCGGCATTGGAATAGGTATGATCTCCAACTATCTTGTGTACAGTAAAGTTATTTGGAGGAAAAAGTGATCCCGCCAGAAATATCTGTCATTATTCCTACATATAATGAAGAGAAAAGGGGAATTAAGAAAAACCTCGGCGTCGCGGTTGATTTTCTTGAAAGCGAGGGTTACAACTACGAAGTCATTGTCGCCGACGATGGGAGCACGGATAACACCGTTACCGTTGCCGAGAAGTTTGCCCAGGGGAAGGAGCGCGTGCGAGTGCTTAAGCTTTCCCACCGCGGTAAGGGAGCAACGGTTCGGGAGGGGATGCTTTCGGCCCAAGGTAAGTACATTCTTTTTTCCGACGCCGATCTGGCCACGCCGATCGAGGAACTGAAGCGTCTGCTCAATTGGGTCAAGGAGCAAGGTTACGATCTGGCCATCGCCTCGCGCGAAGGGGTTGGGGCGCGGCGGGAAAACGAGCCCTGGTACCGCCATTTTCTCGGTCGTGGTTTTAACTTTCTGGTCAAGTTGGTGGCGCTGCGGGGGATTGAAGATACGCAGTGCGGCTTCAAACTTTTCAAAGCGGCGGCGGCCAAAGAAATTCTCAAGCGTCTCAAAATCTATGGCAAACAGGAGACCGAAGAGTTGAAGCATCCCTATCTGGGGGCTTTTGATGTTGAGGTTTTATTTTTAGCCCAGAAATTAGGTTACAAAATCAAAGAAGTTCCGGTTACCTGGCACTATACCGAAACCCAGAAGCTTGATCCCCTGCGAGACTCCATCCGCATGGCCCGCGATGTCCTGATGGTCCGCTTCAACGACCTTCGAGGGGTCTACCGCTAGCTAGATGTCTTGAAGATAGACGTCCTTGAGGTTCTTGACCTTGACGCCTTGAAATTTTGATGTCTTGAAAATTAGGAATGAGACTTGATGATTAGAAACTTTAGGGACCTTGAAGTCTATCAAGAGGGGTTCCAACTTCAGCTTGAGATCGAGGCGCTGCTGAGAACGCTTCCACGTGAGGAGAAGTTTCTGCTGTGTGATCAAATGCGAAGAGCGGCGAGAGCGATTCCATCCTTGATCGCTGAAGGTTGGGCTAAGAGAGAAACCGTTAAAGACTTTCGCAGGTTCCTGAGAGATTCTCAAGCGGAGGCTAACGAGATGATAAATCATCTACTTTTGGCTAAACACAAAGGATATATCAGAAAGCGGGGCTACGCCGACGAGTTGATCGAAAGATATGAAAAATTGGCTAAGAGAATTACTAATCTTAAAAATAACTGGCAGAATTTTAAGGATTGAGGTTCTTGATCGAGACGTCAAGAAGTCAAGAGTTCAAGATCAAGAATTCCATTTTTCCATCTTCAAGAAGTCAGTCTTCGGTTGCTTATGGTAAAAACAGTTATTATTATTCCCACCTACAACGAGAAAGAAAATATTGGGCCCCTGATTGGGGCGTTGGGTGAGGAGCATTCGATTTTGGTTGTTGATGATCATTCTCCGGACGGGACGGGTGATGTAGTCAAAAGAACAATAAAACAACAAAGCAACGTAGTACTAATTGAGGGAGAGAAGGAGGGAATTGGCCGGGCGCTGCAACGGGGTATCAATCACGCCATCAAAGAGATGAACGCCGAGACCATCGTCCAAATGGACGCCGATTTTTCTCATGATCCGAAAGATGTTCCCCGACTCTTGGCGGAAATCAAAAACGGTTACGATCTGGTCATCGGGTCAAGATACATAAAAGGGGGAGCGATTCCCGCCGACTGGGCCCCACATCGGAAAATTTTAAGCTGGGGCGGCAATCTTCTGGTTCGCTTACTAACAGGGATTTGGGAAGTTCACGAATTCACTACCAACTTCCGCGCCTTCACCGCCAAACTTTATCAAAAAATGGATACCGAAAATTTCTCTTTTGCCGACAACACTTTTTTGCCGGCGTTCATTGTTGAGGCCAAGCGGTGTGGGGCGAAGATAAAGGAGGTGCCGATTATTTTTGCTAATCGCCGGAAGGGTCGGTCGAAGATTGAAGTTTGCAATTATGTTCCCAATCTGTTAAAATATCTCCTACTCGACAAAATGGTAAAAACTTGACAAAATGATAAAGACTTGATAGAATGGTTGGGACTTGACAAACTTAGTGGGACTTGACAAGATGTGTTTGTTAGTCTAGAATCTTAGATTGAAAACCTGCCAATGGCTAAAATCACTGTTAATCAAGCAATTTCATACTTTGATAATCACAGGCCAGGCGCTTCTTTTGCGCGTGGCTTTTTTTATTTCCGCAAACTCATGTTTATTCGTTAAGATTTTCTAACGAAAGGAGGTGAAAAGAATGAATAGAAAAATAAATATAAATGGGAAGACTCTATTGATTGCGCTTTTGACTTTGGGTATGCTGGTGGGTGGTGTGGGCAGCGCTTATGCTGTCACCACGCTCGATGCCACTGCTCGGTTTACGGCCGGTGTGGCGGGAGCAAGCGAGTTGCTTGACTTCGACAGCGGTGGGTCCCAGATCTACGATGACTGGCACCTGCACATTGTTACCGATGATAATTTGTACCTAGACGCTCCCGGGACAACCTATGTTTCCGGAGCAATGAATCTCGCCGGTGCTTTTCTGATTGGTAACGGTAATGCCGCCGGAGCAAGCGAAACAGTCACCTTTGGTAGCACGGGCGGTTCCAGTATCTACGATGACTGGCACATGCACATTGTTACCGATGATGATTTGTTCCTGGACGCTCCCGGAACGACTACTGTTTCTGGTGCACTAACTGTTACTGGAGATGTGACCGTTAACGGCGGAGAACTTTATGTTACTCCCGTCGCTTCTTCGGCTTCAACAACCGAAGGGACAGTCTACTACGACAGCACCGATGACAACCTTTACGTCTACGCCAATGGGGCCTTTGTTGACCTAACGGCTGGCGCTACCGGGGCGATTACCCTAGACACGGCTTACAACACCTCTAACGGTGCGGCCGCTATCACCGTCGATGCTGGCAGTGTAACCTGGGCCTTAACCGACGATTCAGACTTTGTGGTTAACATCAACTCCGCCGGTTCAGACTTCAAACTGCAAGATGCGGGGACTGATGTTTGGGTCTGGGATTCAGACGCTACCCTAAACGTTACCCCAATTGCGATTGGTTCGGACATCATTGACATTGTTAGACACGACTCCGCCACTGGTGGCAGTGTCTTCGATATTGACATGGGGACAGCCACTGTTGCTGGTAACGCCCTTGATATTTCTTGGGGCGGGGCCGGAACTGGTGATTCAATTGCCATTAACATGGACAATAACCTAGAGGGTGCGGCCTTGGCCGTAACTGATAGTTCAGGTGTCAGAACAGATGCCTTAATTGACCTTGTGTCCGATTCAACCGCCGGTGACTACATTTTCATAGATATTGATGGAGCCACGGCGGGTCACGGTATGAGCTTTGATGTCGATGGCGCAATGACGGGTAGCTTGGTGAACATTGAGTACGCCACGGGCGCGGCCACGGGCAATGTATTCGACGTAACCATGGGTACTAACGTCTCTGGAGGTGTCTTGGCGGTAACTTCTGTCAATACCTCGGGGACATTAATCGACCTAAACGTTGATCCCGCCTCTGCTTCGACAGTAGTGGGAATGAACATTGATTATGGCACAGCCGCTGTTTCGGGCAATATGCTGGATCTTAATTTCAGCGACTTGGCCCACACCGGTGATGCGATTAACATTGACATGGGTGATGCCGCCGTTGGCGCTCAGGCCTTGGTTCTAAACACGGCCGATGGCGTGGGAACGGTTAATCCAATTGTCTTAACCTACAACAATACTAGCGGTCAGTTTGCCTTGATGGATATTAACTATGATGGTACTCGCGGTGGAATCATGGATATTGATTTGACCGGGATCTTCACCGATGAAAACGTCATTGATATCGATACCACCAAGGCCTTTACCTCTAATATTATTGACATTACTACGAGCGCGGTTGCTAGCGCAGGTAACTTAGTTGACCTGAACATTGGCAATATTGCTGATACCGGTGATGCCCTTAATGTTTCTATGGGTGCTGCTGCTGTTGATGCTCAAGGTTTAGTAATGACAACTTCAGCGGGGATTAGAACATCTTCAGCTATTCAAATCACTGAAAACAACACTACAGGTGCTGTAGCCACTATTGATTGGGATTCAGCTGAAACTCGTGGTGGATTCATGGATATTGATTTCACTGGCGCTTTAGCCACTGAAAATCTAATTGATATTGATCCTACCGCTGCTTGGACTTCAAGCTTAATTGACATTACTACAGGTGGCGGGGTTGCTACTGGCGATGTTATGAATGTAACCCTTACTAACCTAGATGTTGCTGTTCAAGCATTTGTTGTTACCAACAGTGCGGTTACAACAACTGACGGTTGGTTAATGGATGTTGACTCCTCAACGGCCTTTACGGGCAATGCTTACAGCTTCAATACTACGGGAGTTTTCACTGCCGCGGCTAATATTTGGGCTTTTGACTCAAGCAATAATTCCATTTGGGCAGGAGATATCTTCAATATCGATACTGGGAACGGAGCCGCAACGGGCGATGTCTTTGATATAAATATTGAAGCAAGCGCTGTTAATGTTAAAACCCTAGTTGTTGACAACGCAGCGATTTCTGCTAGTGGTAATGATGGCTGGTTAATTGATGTTGACACAACTGCCGCTTTTGCTGGTGATATGATTTCATTTACCAACGGCGGCACAGATATTTGGACGGGTAGTCTATTTGCGGTTACCACGGGTGGTGGGGCGGCTACGGGCGATGTATTCAATGTTACGAATACAGCTCTTGATGCGGCTACTCAAACTCTTGTAGTGAGTAATGCCGCTGTCTCTACTGTAGACGGGTGGTTATTGGACATTGACTCATCTGCGGCTTGGACGGGTATAATGATTGACATTGATGTTGCTAGCACTCCTGATGATAGTGTATTTGACTTGACATATTCCGGAGCGGCTACTGGTAACGCTTTCGACATCAACATGAGCGCAAACTTAGCTGGTAATGCCTTTGATATTCAAGCTGAAGGCAACCGTTCAGCTCCGCTTATCTTCATCAATGGGGATAACACAGACGCTGGTACCGACGATCACGTATTTGATATCGATCAAGACGGTTTGTTGCATTCTAATATCTTGGATATTACATATGGTAGTACTGCTTCTAATGGTAATGCTGTTGATGTCAACATGGGCACAAACATTGCCGGTAATGCTCTTGATATCGCAACTCTCGCTGGTAGAACTGGCGGTTCAGCTATTGAAATAAACGATGCTGGCTTGAACGGTTCGGTTACAGCGCCTATAATTGATGTCAATGTTACGGGTACTACTGATGCCCCCGTACTTGATATAACATTTTCTGGTGCTGCTATCGCCGGCGGTAATGCTATCGACATTAACATGGGTACTACTGCTGTTCTTAATGATGCAATTAACATTGCTTCTGCCGCTACAAATGGTAATGGTTTAGTTATTACTAACACCAATGCCAGAGCGGATGGTTCAGCGATTAGTATTGTTGATTCCGGTAATGCTACTGCCAATGCGGCTACTGTTGAGATTACAGCATCCACTTTAACTGATGTAGATGCGGTTACGATTACAACCGCTCTCCAAACTTCGGGCGACGCCTTGGAAGTTAATGGTGGTGCTTCAGTTTTCGCGGCTGGTTCTGCTGTTAATATTGACGGCTCAGGTGCCTACGCTACTAATGATGACGCCGGACTATTGACAATTACCGCAAGCGGTATTGCTCTTGATGGTTATATCGCCGCTATTCACGCGGACGCGGCAACCACTCTTGATGCGATCTCGTATGTTTCAGGTACAGCTGTTACCACCGGTAACATTATGGAAATCAATGGTAACGCCCTGACTACGGGTTTTGCTCTGGAGGTTGACGCTGGCGCTTCAACGATCACTACTGGTGCGGCTGTTTACATTCATGGTTCAGGCGCATATAACGATGCTGACGACGCGCAACTTCTTGATATAACCGCTTCTGGTGATGCTGATAATGGTTTTATCATGGGTGTTTGGGCCGATACAGCTACTGACCTTGAGGCCGTTGCCTATTTTTCAGGTAATGGTCTAGTAACCGGTAACTTAATGCGCTTGGAAAACACGGGTACGACCAGAACAACCGGTCACCTGTTAGAGATTATTGACGCTGCTGATGGAGCCCAAACAACAACGGGTTCAACAGTACTCATTAATGCTACTGGTGATCTTGATGTTGCTGCTCTTGAAATCACAACTGCTGGTGTAGCAACAACCGACATTGGTGCTGCTATTGATGTAGATGGCAGTGGTGCACTAGTTTCTGGCGGTTCATTAGTAAGGATTGAAACAGATTCTAATCCTGCTGCCCTTGCTTGGGGCTTAGAGATTGACTGTGACGCCGCTAACGTAGAAGCTATTCACGTTGAGAAAGGTTTAGTACTGCTCGCCGAGGGTGGTACGGTTGGCCCTCTCAACTACGCGGCTGATTCTGGTGTTGCGGCTGATGCTTATGTATTGGACCTCACTCCAGACGCTCCAACTATTGCTGCAGGGATGATGTTTATCATGACTGGTGCTAGTGCTGTTAGTACGGGTGCGGCCACTCTAGTAATCGATGCACAGGCGGCTGACAACATTAAGGTTGTTCCAGTTGCTGGTGGTGCTTTAGCAGATCCTGCTGCTAATGACATAGATCCTGAGGGTACTTATATATTTGTATCTGACGGTACGAATATGATTTTGATTAACCCCTCAACCACAACGGGTGAGTAGTTTCTGTTAATCTAGAGGCACGCAAACTAAAAACGGGCTTCGGCCCGTTTTTAGTTTGACTTGAAATGATATAATGTTTATACTTTGACAATGAAATTTTTATCTTTCGTCAAAACCAATCTCAAATTCCTCATTCCAACTATGATTTTAATCATAGTTGTGGCCGGCTATTTTATTTTCTTTTTTGATAAAGTTGGAGTCAGTAGTGATACGGATACGGAATTTATTGATTTTGCAAAGAATTATAAATTTATAATTCCTGAAGGTTATTATGTTAATCCCAACGGAAATCAAAAAACAGTTATAATTACCTCTAAAGACGTAAAGCAATATAGACCTAATGATTATGCCGGATTGATGAAGGTTGGTGCTATACTTATACAAGCCTATACTCAGCTAAATGAAAACGATGAAATTTTCGAAAAATATATTAGAGAACAATACAAATCTGACGAGCAAAAAGAAATTGAATTTGAATTTGAAGAAATAAATCATAAAAAAGTAGTTACTATCAACGCAAATTATTTAAATACTGCCTATAGGGAGTATGTAAAAATTATTAATTTGCGCTATCCAGTTTTAATTACTTCCCCGGGCCCTTCCATAGGACTAAGCTCCATATTGAAATCTATTACCGACTGTGACGAACAAGATCAAGATTATAGAGAGCTTAACAGTCAGATAAGACTTATTGGAGCCCTCTTAAAAGTTAATATGACAAAAGAATTATATTCCCTATTTACAGAAAGTTATAAAGAGGAAATAAGTGCGGGTGATTTGATAATAATTTTACAAAGATCAGAAAAATTATTATCAGAACGATCAATTAATTTTATTGGTGGTAATTTAGATAAAAAGACCAATGAATTTAGCATTGAATTACTTTTAATGCATCCAGAAATTCAAGGAGATAAACGGGCTGTGAAATTAAAATTAAAGAAGGAAGAAGGACAATGGTTGATAGATGAGATGAAATTACCTGAAGATGAAAGGGAAAATGCTGGTCAATAAACTGGGAGGGGTATGCTAGAATAAGGACATGCAGAAGAAGGTTTTAGTTCTTGGTTCGGTTGCGGCTTTGGTTTTGGCCGCGGGGGCTGGGGCGTGGTTTGTTTTTCGTCCCTCGCTTCCGACTTCGATCTCGACCTCGTCTTCGTCTTTGGGCCTTTCGATTGAGACGCATACCGACGATGAGCGAGGGTTTGCTTTTGATTACCCCCAAAATTGGCAGTACATCGGTGACGAGGATTTGGGGCAGCGCAACGAAGATTTTGTTGTCGGGGTGATGGCCCGGAATCTGCCGGGGACGGCCTGCGGGATGATGGTTGACGAGCGTACAGAGGAGTTGGAGTATGATCCTCAAGAACTGACCGCGGAGCTGGATCAACTCTTGGGCCAAAAGCTACAAGACTTTCGCCGTCTCGAGGCCCGTGGTTTGGAGGTCAAAGGCCTGCCGGCGATTTTCTATTCCTACAACTACACCCGCGAGGGGACGACGACTGACGTTCGTTTTCAGCAATATCTCATCTTTGCTTTGGACAGGGTTTACACCTTTTCCTGCGGCTGTCCCGAGACCCGTTTTGAAGAATTCGAAAAAGATTTTGATTTGATTTTGGGCAGTTTCCGCCTCCTGAAATGACGACTTTAGAAAGTTTCGAGTTGAATCGAAGCTTTTTGACAAAAGCTTCGATTTGAGTTAAAATATTGCCATTATGGACAGACAGGCCTATTTTTCCCTTAATCCGTGGTGGGAGGGTAGGGACTTCAAGACGGGGTTTCCTCGAGAGGATTACCTCGAAAAAATACTGGCAAGGTTTGATCGCCCCCAAATAGAGATTGTCGTCGGAAGCCGTCGTGTGGGGAAGACGACTTTTTTAAAACAAATAATTAAGAGGCAGTTGGAGATAGGGGTTGGGAAAGAGAAGATTTTTTATCTTTCTTGCGATCATCCGCAGGCGGTGGGGTTGCCTATCTCCAAACACTTGGAGGAATTCCGTCAGATATTTTCACTGCCGCGCGACGAGCGAGTGCTGCTTTTCTTTGACGAAGTCCAAGAAACACCGAACTGGGAAATAGAACTAAAATCGCTTTATGACACCGAAAACTTGAAAATTGTTTGCTCCGGTTCAACGTCGGCTTTGATAAAATCTCACGGCGGAAAACTCACCGGCAGACAAATTAATACAATCATTTATCCGCTGAGTTTTTCTGAATTTCTCAATTTCAGAAAGATTGCGCCAAAGGTTTCCGAAGGTTATCTCCTCGAAAACTACGCGGAGGAATATTTGCAGGTCGGCGGCTACCCCGAGAATGTTCTCAACCCGTCAACCGATTACCTCAACGCGTTGTTAGACGATATTTTCCTGCGGGATTTGGTTCGACTTTATCCAATCAAAAATCTGACGGTTGCGCGAGACTTGTTTTTGCTGCTGACGTCCTCGGTTGGGACACGAGTCAGCTTCAACAAATTGGCAAATACCTTGGAAGTTAGCGTAGATACCGTCAAAAAATACATTGAATATTTGGAGAGCGCTTTTTTGGTGAAGAAGATGACTAAGTGGTCAACCTCCCACCGTCAAAGAGTTTACGCGCAGAAGAAGATTTATCTTCTAGACACGGGGCTGAAGACACTTCTGACCGGGGAGCAGGATTTGGGCTTTAAGGCGGAGAACGCTATTTTTGCTCATTTCTTGAGGACGGGTCAGGAGGTGGGGTATTTTGCCGAATCGCAAAGAGAATTAGATTTTGTCGTTGGGGCATATCAGGAGCCGTTGCCGATCGAGGCCAAATATGTGGAGGATTTGAGGATGGATGATCACAGATTGCTGGGTTTGAAGTTGTTCTTGAAGAGGTTTCCCGATGTTCAAAGAGCGCAAATTGTGACCAAAAGTGTGGCGAGAAAAGAGCGCTTTCGAGACACGGAGATAGAGCTTCTTCCTCTTTGGCAGTTTCTGCTTCGTTCCGAGTGAATGTCAGTGGTTCTGGTTGACGGGTTGACAGGGGCGTTTTAGAGGATTAGAATAAATGCTGGAAAACGATAGGGGGTGATTTAGGAATGGTTACTTTTTCACAACAGGCAACGACCCCATCCGCCCCTGGCGGACTGACCCCAACGGCGGCGAAGGGCGCTAACAAAAAATTTCTTCCTCTGATTGTGGTTGCGGTGGTGATTCTCCTTATCGGTGGTGGATACTACTTTTGGAAAGGTCGGGATGTAAAAATTGCCAGCGGCGATTATCAGGCGGTTTTTTTGTCCAACGGCCAGGTTTACTTCGGAAAAATTGCTAAGGCTAATGCCAGCGAAGTCGTCCTCAGAGATATCTATTACCTAATTACTAAGCCCCCGTTGCAGACCCAAACTCCCGAGGCGACGCCGGGAGCGCAGGCACAGCAACCGGGGTACACCCTGATCAAGTTGGGACAGGAGATGCACGGGCCGATGGACGAGATGCGCATCAATCGCAAACACATTCTCTTTATCGAAGGGCTCAAAGAGGATGGCAGAGTTGTTCAGGCGATAATGCAGGCCAAGGCGCAGCAGCAGGAATAAGGTCCATATGAGTGAGGAACATCTGCGGGAAATTATCGGGCAGAAGGAGGGGGAGCAGCTGGAGTTTAAATCGTCGTCGTCCGATCGGCGGCGGCTGGTGGAAATCGTCGCCAGTTTCGCCAACAGCGCCGGTGGGATTCTCTTAATTGGTGTCAGTGACGACGGCAAGGTTTCGGGAGCCGAGATTGGCAACAACACGATCGAAAAGCTGACCAACACCATCACGGACAACACCGATCCGGTTATCTATCCTCGTATCACTGTTTCAGAAATTGACGGTAAAAAAATTATCAGTGTTGAAGTTGCCCCCAGCACGCAAAAACCCCATCTGGCTTACGGAAAGCCCTTCAAACGTTCGGGAAGTGTGACCAAGTTGATGAGTCGTAGCGAATACGAGCGGCTGCTCTTTTCGCAGGCGAAATACGCTTTTGGTTCGCAGCTTTGTCCAGAGGCCAGATGGGCAGATATCGACGAGGCAGCGATTTTGGATTTTAAAAAGAAATACGAAAGCGTTAACGATGCCCGCCTTTACGGTTCGAACGAGGAAATTTTAAAAGGTCGCGGCTGCCTGACTGCCGATGGTGAGGTGACCAACGCCGGAATTCTCAGCTTTGGCAAGGAACCGCAAAAGTTTATTCCCAAGGCCTATGTGACGGTTGTTCGCTACCCCGAGGCCACGATTACCGATACGATTCTTGATTCCAAAGATTTTTTTGGCAATCTTTTTGACCAAATTGACAAGGCCGACCAGTATCTGCGCGAACATATTCAGGTCATTTCCAAGATTCCCAAAGTCGGTATCGCCCGCCGAGACACGCCGGTCTATCCCTACTTTGTCTTGCGTGAGCTGCTTGTTAACGCCGTTGTCCACCGTGATTACACTATTTACGGCTCACGGATTTTGATTCAGATGTTTGCCGACCGAATTGAGTTTTACAGTCCGGGAAGTTTTCTTGAGGGAATAACACCAGAGAATCTTCGCGAATCACAACGCTCACGCAATCCAACCATTGCTCGCGTTCTCCACGATGTTAAATATCTCGAGGAGTTTGGCAATGGTGTTGACCGGATTTACGAGACAATTGAAAATTATCCGCTTAAGTTGCAGTATCCGATTTGGAAAGACATCAACGTGGCGGTGATTACCACTCTTTTTGATCCGACGTATAAAAAGAGGGTTGATACTTCGAAGGTGGACCTCTCTGGACTCAATGAGAGACAGAGAAACGCGCTTGATTTTGTCAATAAGGAAGGTCGGATTTCAAATAAAGATTATCGTAGGTTGTTTGAAGTGTCGGGAAAGACAGCATTTTTGGAATTGAACAACTTGGTTGAGAGAGAGATTCTCGCCGTCAGGGGTTCCGGTCGAAATGTTGTCTATGTTCCTAGGTAATGATTAGAGTAACGATTAGGTAATGATTAAACGCTGTAGGCAAAGGCATCCCGCTGAAATAGGTAATGATTAAGGTAATGAAAAATGACCCGATTATGACTCGATTATGACCCGATTAAAGGTTGTAGGTAAAGGAAGTTAGGTTGAGTGCGTTGCAGTTAAAGGGATTTGGAGATGGTCCGATTATGGTCCGGTAGAGCCCCGTAGGTAAAGCACATTAATCAGGGATGTTGTAACGACGCTCGTTAATCGTTAGGCATGATTAAATGCTTTAGTTACAGGGGTTAAGGCTTTTTCGGCACGATTAGAGTTCAAATCTTAGTTTTTCGTCTCTATCCAGATTTATCGTTTGCTCTTCTCCGTTTACGACCACCGTCCATTCTTCGGCCCCCTTCCCTGGCTGTTTTTGGATTAGCAACTCATATTCTTTTGAGGATTTTCTCTCCACCTCCGGCGGCAATTGGTACTCGACCATAAACTGAATTGTCTGCAGTGGAGGGGTCTGCAGAAAATTATCAAAAACGGTTTTGCCCAAGTCCTCGAAAGTTGTTGTCTCGTACGAACCGCCGTCGGAATCGATGAGCATAGAGCCCTGAGGGACATAGATCCTTAGATAATCGCGATTGGTTGTGTTGAGCCAGCCATCATAAAGACCGGTGTTAGCGTAAGTGAGGGTCAATTTGTTGATCACCTGCCCGTCGCCGGTTGTTTTGACCTCCAGGCGGTATTTGCGATCCATGTAGAGATCGGATTTGGCGCCGGCTAAATTAGCGTCGTTAACGTGCAGAAAATCGGTTTTGAAATCCTCTCGCAGCCGTCCGGCCAAATTGTAGTCTTCGGCCAATTTCTGTAGAGTTTCATTTTCAAAATAAACTAATAGATGTTTGGTCTGCGCCTGTTCGACCACATTTTTGAGTATCGGCGGCCAGATGTTCGGGGGCGCGGTCAGCAGCCAATCGACCAGATGCCCCATTAAATCACCAATCAAGGCCTTGCGTTGACTGCTTCCATGGAGAATTTTCTCGGCGTAGAGCTCCAGTCGGCAAACCACATTTTCGGTGGTGAAGTCCGTGCCTCCCGTGCGGCAGGATTGAGGCAGGTTAGGCCAGCCGGAAAAATCTTGCTGGTATTCGGGGACGCTGATGGGTCCCGTGAGTTCCAAAAAGCTTTCCACGAATTGGGTATCAATGGCGATAATTCCGGCTACCGGCGGCGCACCGCAGGCGTCGTAGTAAATGAGAAAATCCTCCATGCTCTTTTTGAAGTCGGGCGAAAAGTTGGTGTCGCGCATGTAAAACCCCGGCACTTTCAAAAAGCGCGTAATCGGATCTGGGGCCGGCAGGCGCACGCGGTTCTGGTCCAGATTATAAATATCGTCTGACTGCAAAACAGAAAATACCCCTTGGTTGAATTGGGCCAGGGCGTAGGCGGTGATGAAACCGCCACCGGGCCGGAGCTCTTTATCGTTTTGGAAGAGAATTAAATAATTTTGGGGCTCTTCCGCTCCTAGCGCCTGAGGCAGAGCGCGCAGAAGGGGTCCCGCGTCGGTGAGGAGCCCCTCGGCGCTGTCGAGCGCGGCGATTGCGCTTTCTAAGTTAGAGCGGATTTTAAACCCCTTAATCTCGGTAGGGTAGCGCTGGGGGTTGATTTGGGTGATTTCCGCGCGGACAACCGCGATTTTCTGTAAGGCCTCCTCTAGTTGAGGGATAATTTGGGGAGAGATGACAACCAGCTGGGTTAATTTTTCAATATCTTCAAAATCTTCAAAAGGTTCTAGGGCCGTGACCATAATCTGCGCCGCTTCGATTCCCGCCTCTCCCGCCCTGAAAACGTGCTGGCCGTCCCGATAATAGTTACCGACCCCCGGAATTACTTCGAGCCAGCCAAACTGTTGGTAAATTTCCGCCGACTTCGCTCGGATTTGATCGAGTTCAGCCACTTCCGCTCGAATTTGAGGTAGATTTTGTGTTATCAAGCCGGTTTTAAGATTGGCCAGATGGGGTTTGGCTAACTTGGCCTGCTGGTACAGGGCCTGCGCCGGTCTGCCTACCAAGAAGTAGCCCCCTATGGCCAGCAAAACCAACACCACCAGAGCAGTAAGCAGGACCTTCTTGCGCTTTGAAAGCCTCTTTAAGCGTGAAGTCTTCGCCCGGACCATACCCCAATAGTATACAAGTTGATAGCGGGATTCAAGCGTTGGTTTTGACATCGAGGGCTCGGTGTTGGTAGAATCTTAGGCAAATAATGATTTCGCCTTATCTTCTGCTCGGTATTAATATTATTTTGGGGGTTGTGGGCCAGTTCCTGATGAAGTTTGGGGTTAACAAGGTTGGAGGTTGGTGAGCAGGTGTCTTTGGTACGGTTTGGCGGCGTTTTGTTAATTATGGCCGGGATCGTTTTCATCTTTCGTTCATGAAAAAATCCATTATACTCGTCCTCGTGGGCTCTTTGGGGGGAGCTTTCCTTAATTACTTCTTTCACTTGGCGATGGGGCGGTTGCTTTCGCCGGCGGAATACGGAACGCTTGTCTCCCTCTTTTCTCTTCTCTACATCGCCGGTGTCCCCGGAGGTGTTTTGAGGACAACCGCTACTAAATTTGCTTCTAAGTACAAAGCGCAGGGTGATTTTGAAGCGGTGACGGAGGCTCTTGTTTGGACAAGTAAAGCCACATCCTTTTTGGGTTTAACTTTTCTCGGTCTGGCTTTCGTTTTCCGGAATCAGCTAGCCGAATTTTTAAAAATAGCCAACCCCCTCCTTCCGGTTCTGTTTTTTGGCTTCGTTGCCCTTTCTCTCACGGCTTCGTCCCCATTGGGTTTTTTGCGAGGGCTGCTAAGGTTTAAGGCCTTTTCCCTAATGTCTTTTTTGGGCCCCTTTTTGAAATTTTTGTTCGGGGTGGGTTTGGCGGCTTTGGGTTTTGGGCTTTGGGGGGTTACTTGGGGATTGATCATTTCTAGCGGTCTGACTATTGTTGTTGCTCTGCTGCTTTTGAGGAAGAACTTGCGGACCTCTTTTACAGGAAGCTCGTTTGTAAAAACGGACTTGTTGAAATACGCTCTACCGACGACGGTTACCCTTTTGGCACTAGCTGCTTTTTATAACACCGATGTCATTTTGGTCAAACACTTTTTCTCCCCCGAGGAGGCGGGGATTTACGGCTCGGTGGTGATGATAGGGAGGATAATCTTTTTTGGCCTAAGTTCGGTGGTCATGGTGGCTTTCCCAATGGCGGCAGAAAAGCAGGAGAGGGGAGAGAATCCTTTTGCGGTTCTTCATAAATCCTTGTTGCTGGTCGTTCCCGGAGCGCTGATTGGAGTTTTGGTTTATTTTCTTCTGCCTCGGTTTTTGGTGACGTTACTGTTTGGTTCTCAATACCTTGCCGCGGTGCCTTACTTAGGGGTTTTTGCCGTGTTTATGGGACTGTACGCCGTTGTCGATCTTATCTCTCGTTTTTTTCTCTCGATTGGCAATTTTCGCCCGGCTATTTTTTTAGCAATTTTCTCCGTGCTCCAAATTGCACTTTTGTGCTTTTTTCACGAAACCTTGGACCAGGTGATTTATGGTAACATTGTAGTGATGACGGGGGTGTTGGCTACCCTCGGGTTCGATCATGCTTTCGGTAATTATTCCCGCTTACAACGAAGAGAAAAGGATTAAAGAGACGATTCGGTCTCTGGCTGATTTTTTAGACCAACAGCAGCTGGATTACGAGCTGGTGGTGGTTGACGACGGCAGTTCCGATGGAACTTACGAAGTTGCCAAATCCTTGCGGGGCGATCGAGTGCAAGTTTTTTACTACGAACCAAATCGCGGCAAAGGCCACGCCCTCAAGTTTGGTTTTGAGAAGAGCCGCGGGGATGTGATTGCCTTTTTTGACGCCGGTCTTGATTTTCCTCCCTCACAAATAGTTTATTTCTTAAGGATTTTGGAAGAGAGTGGGGCGGATCTGGTTATTGGTTCGAAGGTGCATCCTAGGTCACAGGTAGTTTATCCCTGGCACCGTCGGTTGGTCAGTTTTGGGGCCCAAGTTACCGTCAAACTTCTCTTTGATTTGGGGGTGACCGATACTCAAGTGGGCTTAAAAGTTTTTCGCCGTAAAGTTTTGGAAAAGATTATGCCTTTGCTTCTAGTTAAGCGTTACGCCTTTGATATCGAGGTTTTGGCCCTGGCGCACCACTACAACTTTAAGATTAGAGAGGCGCCGGTCCGGCTACGGCTTGTGCTTAGCACCGCGGTCAGCCCCCGTTCCCTTTTTGAGACTCTGTTTGACACCCTTTCTATTTTTTATCGTCTGAAAATTTTGAAGTTTTACGATTTGCCAGAGGTTGAGAGAAAGCGTCTCTTGGCAAACTATCCAGCGACTACTCTTGATCGCGTTTTGAATTCTCTTTTTGGACGAGTTCTTGATAAATGATTTCTAGGCTGCGGCGGAGGTTGGCGTTTTCGGGGTTAGCTTCAACCGCTTTTTCCATATATTCTTTTGCTAGCTCGAACTCTTCTTGCTCAAAGTAAATAGCGGCCAAATTTTGGCAGGGTTGCCAGAGCAGGGGGTTAATTTCGGCTGCCTTTTGATAGTTTACAATCGCTTCGTCAACTCTTCCCATTCGCTGATAAACAATGGCCAGGTTATGGTGAGCGTCGGCGTAGCCCGGTTTGAGCTCGATCGCTTTTTTAAACTCCTCTGCCGACCTTTCCAAATCCCCCCGTCGGCCGTACAGATCTCCGAGATTATTATGGTTCTGCGGGCTTGAAGGCGATGTCTTCGCCGCCGCTAGCCAAAGCGTGTCTTGGTTTTTCCAGTCGGTGTTTCTAGCAATCGTTCTTGCCGTCAGCGCTAAAACGACTGGAACCATAATTGCGTAAGAAATATTGGGGTTGCCGAGTTTTTCTCCAATCTTTTGGATTCCCATCGCTACGACCACAAGAATTCCAATTGTGCCTAGGTAGACGTAGCGCTCGGCGACAATCCAAGAAAGACCAAACGGGACCAGTGTTGGTGAAAGAGCGATGATGAAGAAAGATAACCAAAAAAATGTCGGTTTGCTTTTCCTGTATGCGTAAGCCATCAGTCCCAAGAAAATAATTAGGGCGGCCAGCCGCAGGTAGAACTCAACGGCAGAGAAGCTCATCTCCGAGTGGTAGAGAGTAAGCCCCTTCGGCCAGAAGACTAATTTTAAGTAGGAGGTAATGGCGATTGGGATCTGAGCTAGGGACTCCGTTGCTTGGGGGGCTTGATAATACATCGTTTGGAGGTTAGCGGCTCTCTCGCCAATTTTTCCGATAAATATTAGTGCCCAGATCCCCCCAAGAGCAAAGAAGGGAATCAAGCGCCTCCAATTTTTTCGCAAACCCCGGTAGGCGAATTCCAACGCCAAAAGGATAAGAGGGAAAGCCATTGCCTTTTCGGAGGTGAGAAGACCGACGGCGAAGCTCCCGAGTGCGGACCAATAAACTTTTTTGTTTTCGTTCACATCGTTTAGAACATATAGCGCTAACGCCAGAAGAAGGAAGAAGCTGTACTGTGCGTATAGACCACCGGCAACCCAGGTAACTGACTCGGTCATAAGGGGATGGGTGGCCAGGATGGCGGCGGCGAAGAGAGCGGTTTTGCGGTTGGCTAAGATGTGAAGGAGGAAATAAAGCAGCCAAACATTGCCGAGATGAAAAAGGATGTTGACGGCGCGGAAAGCGGGTGGTGAGCGGCCGAAGATGTTAGCGATGATGAAGTTCAGGAAAGTCCTTGCCAAGACAAGAGGGGTGGCGAAGACGTAGCTTATTTCGGTAATATCTGCTTTGTTAAGGATCGCGGGAATATCGTCAGCCACAAAGGCGTTATTTAGAGAGTTGATGTAGGCCACAAAAACCAGAAAGGCGAGAAAAGCGAGGGCCTTCCAATTTTGTCTGAACCACTCTTTCATTGTTACCATTTTACACGAGAATCGCCTCTTCTGTCTGTGTTAAAATACTTCCAATGAATGTCATCGGTCATCCCTACGTCGCTAAAAGGGTTGCCGGAAGGTTAACGGGGGATTTGGTTTTGGGCTCCTATTATCCGGATATTGTTCCCTTCGTTCCCGGCTCTGTGTTTGAGTTTGAGGAGATCCATGAGGGCGGAAAGAAACTTCTGGATTTCTTGGATAAATACTCTCCGGGGAGGCGAGATTTGGCTTTGGGTATGCTTTGCCACAGCGCCGAGTTTGGGGCAGATGGGTTTAGTCGGAGCATTGCGGAGCGGTTTGAAAGTAAGAGAGAAGAGTATGGGAAACGAATCGCTGAGGCCTCGGAGATTTCCTTGGAGATAGCTTCGCGGGCTCGATTTCACAACTTTCTTTGGTGGGGAGTTGATGTCCAACTTCTTCGGCACCGGCGAAATTTTGTTGAAGATTTAGCAAAAAAGATTTCCCAGATTGATGTTTCCGAAGCAGCGTCTCTTTTGGCCGAGTGCTTCGACAAGGAGATTGCGGATGTTTCGCAGGATATTTTGTTTCTCTTGAGATCCTATACTCCCGAAAGGTTTCTTTCGATTCAGGGTCTGGTCGAAATTTGGGCGAATATGGCCGCAGGTCTCCCGCAGGGGGACAACGTGAATGTGGAGAAAGCAAAAAGGGTTTTTGAAGATTGTGCCCGCCTCCTTGAAGATTCTTGGGAGGAGATTTTGGAAGAAATTGTGGTTGAGGTTAAGAATAATATGATGAATTTGAGGGCACTCAAGCCGGAACTGCGATTTTGAGTGCCCCCATCCTAGGTGGTCAGGTCTTTTGGCTCGATAACCAGTGGGGCCCCTTCTAGGCCCGGGTAAGCTGTCATCAGCCTGCGCGCTTCTTTAAAACCACGACACTGGATTTCTCCAAGTAGCCCCTCTTCTTTTAGAACAAGCAAATATCTCTCGAATTCAGGGCTGTGGTGTAGGTCTGGGGCCAATTTCCAACCATCCCTTCGACACATGTTGATCGTGTCGTGAATAGTGAGAGGTTCTTCAGAGGGCCCGATGGAGCAATGCTCGACGTGAATCCCAGTGCCCATACTCCTCGCAAGCGCCAGGATTCTCTCCGTCGCCTCTGAAACGGCCCACAGCTGATCACCGTGAAAAAGGAGCGCGTTCGGTCGCAACATCGCTAAGTCCTGCTCGATGGTTTCGATGTCGAGTTCCGGCCAGTACGGTTTCCAGATGCGATGCCAGAAATCCGTAGCTAAGACGACCGCTGTGAGAGCCAGGTGCATGGCGGATTTTACAGACCTCCTCTGGAAATCCCTTCGTATGAGGCGCCATATGTGAGGAAGTCCTCCTCGCCACAGTGACTCACCGAAGGGCATGTGGATGCTAACGATCCGGCACCCACCGTCGATTATTCTTTGGATGCCTGTGCCTCGTAGCGGCCACAATTCCACTTCCATATTCTTCCACGGGAAGTATGGAATTTCGAGGTAGGCCGCCAGGAGGCTCTTAAAACACCCCGTTGAGCGGACTATTCTCATCTGTCTCCCCCTGTCTAACTGAGTTGTTAAGGTTCCGGCGCAAACATACTACCATATCTACTATGAGACTTCAAGTTTTTTTGAAGGGTTTTTATGCTAAAATGCTTTCGAGTATGATTAGCACGGGAAACCAGTATCGGGACGATATTTTTAATAAACTTGGCTTTGACTTCCAAAGAGGTGGGAAAATTTTGGATGTGGGTTGCGGCGGGGGGTTTGATGCGGAGATTTCTATGTAATTTTCCCCACCTCCTCAATGATTTTCTCCAGGCTTTCGCTTAAACTTTCAGACAAAGGATCAATAACCACATCGGGATTCTCCGGCGGTTCGTAGGGCTTATCTTTCCCCGTTGCTCCGCCACACACATAAATCCAATAGGGATCACAGATATCATTAATCTTTTTTCTCGTTTCCCTAAATGGTGCGATGACCGCCACAACAACATTGTGCCCCTGGGCGTGAAGAATTTTTGCCAGCCGTGCTACTCTTAAATTATGTTCGTTCCTGTCCTTTTTGCTAAAACCTGCTCCCAGCGAGATTGATGCTCGCATCTCATCGCCATCCAAAACAACCGCATTCAACCTGTCTTTAAGAAGATAAGCAAGAGATGTTTTCCCTGCACCCATATTGCCTGTAAGCCAAATAACCCTTTTTTGTGAATCTCTTATCTTGGCTCCTGATATCTCCTCTGTCTGGTTATCCAAGCGAATTCTTCTTATCTTGTATCCAACCCTTCGACCGTAACAGATCTCCCCTATATCCGGGATGGTGATTATCTTTACGCTATCTCCGTACTCTTCTTTGATCATCTTCCTACGTTCCTCGATAGTGTACGGATTTTCCTCCGATATTTCAGTATCTCTGATAGCGATGAGAGCAGGCTTTTTCTCCTTGAGAACTTCATTGATCAGCATTTTGTGGCCCTTGTGAAAAGGTTGCCACCGGCCGATAAACAGTGAATACTTCATCTTACCCCACTAACTCTTATTCTACATGAGAGTCAATCCCTTGTCTATGTTAGAATACTCTTGGACCATGATTAACACAGGAAATCAGTATCGGGATGATATTTTTAATAAACTTGGTTTTGATTTTGCCGGCGGCGGGAAGATTTTGGATGTCGGGTGCGGTGGGGGGTTTGATGCGGAGATTTTCATCAACGAGTATGGCCTCGCAACCTCCGGCATTGATATCTTTGAACACGAAAGAATAAAGAATATTAAGGGTTTGGAATTCAAAAAGGCGGGCATCTCAGAGATCCCTTTTGGCGAAAACCAGTTTGACTTTGTCTTTGCCCACGATGTTTTGCATCATATTGATGAGGAACACCAGAGTTACGAGAAACACAGACATGCCTTAGAAGGGTTAAAACGAGTTTGTAAAACAGGTGGTTCTGTTGTCATTGTCGAAGCGAACCGCTACAACCCATTATTGTATCCCTATATGACTTTGCTGCGTGGCCACCAGCACTTCAAACAGAATTATTTTAAGAAACTGGTTCGTGCCATCTTTCCTCAAGCGAAGTTTAAGTGCTTTGAGTGCCACAACTATCCCAAAAGATTCGTTAAGCTATTTAAAATTTACGAAAAAATTATGGAAGGTTTGCCGTTTTTGCGGCCCTTTTTGTCCTACAATGCGGCAATCATTAAAAATAATAGTTAGCCGCGATTATTAAGTTATGAGCAAAGTAATTGATCTTTCTAAAAAGAAAATTCTTTTGACCGGTGGGGCAGGGTTTTTGGGTCGGTTTGTTCGCCAAGAGCTCATAAATCAAGGTTGTCCTAAGGAGAATATTTTTATTCCCAGAAGCAGGGAGTGCGATTTACGAATTTTAGAGAACTGCCAAAAGGCTGTTTCCGGTCGGGATGTTGTGATTCATCTTGCTGCCAAGGTTGGCGGAATCGGTTTTAATCGAGAAAGGCCGGGAGAGCAGTTTTATGATAACTTGATGATGGGAGTTCAGTTAATGGAAGAGGCGCGAAAGGCGGGAGTAGAGAAATTCGTTGCTATTGGAACTGTTTGTGCTTATCCCAAGTTTACTCCTGTCCCCTTTAAGGAAGAGGACTTATGGAAGGGTTACCCCGAAGAAACCAACGCTCCTTACGGTCTGGCCAAAAAGATGCTTCTGGTCCAGGCTCAGGCCTATCGCCAGCAATATGGTTTTGACGCTATTTATCTTCTTCCGGTCAATCTTTACGGTCCGGGAGATAATTTTGACCCTCAATCTTCACACGTTATCCCGGCCTTAATCAAAAAGGCCTTTGACGCCAAGCGAAATAGGGCAAAAGAAATGGTTGTTTGGGGAACGGGGAAAGCCAGTCGTGAGTTTTTGTACGTAGAAGACGCTGCTCGAGCGATTGTTTTAGCCACTCAAAAATACAGCAAGCCGGATCCGGTCAACATTGGTTCGGGAATGGAGATAACCATCAAAAAATTAGCCAACCTTATCACAGAGTTAGTTGGATTCGAGGGCAAAATTGTTTGGGATACAACCAAACCCGACGGCCAGCCGCGTCGCTGTCTTGATACGAGCCAGGCGCTCAGGGAGTTTGGGTTCAGAGCACGAGTTCCTTTTGAAGGGGGTTTGAGGGAGACGATTAGGTGGTATGAGAAACATGGTTAGACCGTCGGTTTCGGTGGTTATACCGACCTACAATGCCGAAAAATACATCTCCGAGGCGATGAGGAGTGTCTTGGGCCAAACCTTTAAGGACTTTGAATTAATTATTGTTGACGATGGTTCGACGGATAATACTTTGCGGATTGTTGATAGATATTGTCGAGCCGATGAGCGGATAGTGGTACTCAAGAACGAAGAAAATCTAAAATTGGCTCGAACGTTGAATAGAGGGATTGAGGCCGCGAGAGGGAAATACGTTGCTCGGATGGATGCCGATGATATTTCCCTTCCCAACCGTTTGGAAAAGCAGGTTGATTTTATGGAGAAGAACCCGGAGGTGGGAATAGTCGGTGGAGCGATGGAAATAGTTGACGAGGAGGGGAGGAAGAGAAGGGAGCGTCGTTACTGGATAAAGGATGAGGAGATTAGGAAAAGAATTTTTCTCTTTAGCCCCTTTTGCCATCCGGCGGTTATGATGAGGAAGTCGGTTTTGGAGAAGTCGGGCCTTTATGACCCACATTACAACCCCGCCGAGGATTACGAGTTTTATTTTCGGGTTGGTTTATACTCTGAGTTCGCTAATCTCAAAGACAGGCTGATCAAATACAGAATTGTCCCCGATTCGATGACAACCGGTGGGTTAAGGAGGATGGAATTGAGGACGATCGAGGTCCGAAAAAGGTTTTTTGACCATGCGGCCTATCGGGCATCAAGGTTAGATAAATTTTACAACCTTTTGCATTATTTGTCTGTGGTTGTGCCGATTATCCCTCCGAAGTTGAAGGTGCGGTTGTTTGGCAAGGTGAGGGCTTTCGTCAAATGAAGCTGGCCAAGAATGTCGTCGTCGTTTCTCATAAATTTGTTACCCAGCCCGACGATGATTTGGTTATCTTTCTCAACTCCAAAAAGTATTCCAATGTTTTGCACATTCGACACAGTTTCTTCGATGCCCCGGACAGATGTAGTTATTATACTTGGTATAAAGAGGGTGGGGTTTACAGAGAGGAAAGAACTCGAGATTTCAAAGGTTTGCCCGAGCCGGTCATCTATCTTAAAGAATTTTTCTTTACTCTCAGGTGGCTGCTGGGTTCAAAAATTGTCTGGGACACTTACGTGGGGATGGACGGTCTGTGTGTTTTCTTTGGTCTTACGGTAAGGCTTCTGGGGC
The DNA here is from genome assembly GCA_030619715.1 of candidate division WWE3 bacterium. GTDB lineage: Bacteria > Patescibacteriota > WWE3 > JAUXAW01 > JAUXAW01 > JAUXAW01. The sequence goes on along the minus strand of JAUXAW010000001.1, from coordinate 52,666 downwards.
GGGTTAAAAAAACTATCTTTTGGGCAATTGACTTTGTTCCCCAAGATAGATTTGAGAGTGGCTGGAAAAACAAAATTTATCATTTTATCAATGTCCTTGGTTACAAAAATGCCGATGAGATGTGGGACCTTTCACCGCGAATGGTCGAAGCGAGAGAGAAATTTTTGGGCATTAAGAAAAGTGATTATCGAAAGCAAAAAATCGTTCCCTATGGCGTTTGGGTGGACCGAGTTAAGAAATACTCTTACGAGGAGTGCGATAAAAACACCTTGGTCTTTATGGGGCATCTACTGCCCAAACAGGGGGTGCAGTTGGTAATCAGGGCGATTCCGGAGATTGTCAAAAAGATGCCCGATTTTCGGTTTAAGATAATCGGTGGAGGAAGTTACCGGTTGGAATTGGAGAGGCTCGCCAAGGAATTAAATGTTGAAAAATACTGTCATTTTCTGGGAAAAATCAAAAGTGATGAGGAACTGGAAAAGGAGATTGCCAAAAGTTGTCTGGCTATTGCCCCCTATGTTAAGAACTTGGACACTTGGACCTATTACGCCGACCCGGGGAAGGTGAAAAAATACTTGGCCTGCGGCGTCCCCGTTTTGTTGACCAATATTCCCTGGAATGCTAGGGAAATTGAAAATCGAAGGTGTGGCCTGATCATTGGCGAAGACGTTAAGGGCGTCATTACGGGCGTAATTACGTTGATGGGTTCGGAGAGAAACCAGGAATATCGTTTAAGGGCACGGGAGTACGCTCGGCAGTTTGATTACGCTAATATTTTCCGGGATGTGTTATGAAAAATTTCTGGGGATTGGTTGCCAAGATAAACCTTTGCAGGTGGTTTTGGGACGATGGAGATCATACGTGTCTAGTTGATTACAATCTCAAGAGTGAGAGTTTAGTATTCGATGTCGGCGGCTACATTGGAAACTTTTCGGACAAGATTATATCTAGGTATAACCCTCGTACCTACATCTTTGAGCCGGTTAGGTCATATTACCGCGTGTTAGAAAATAAGTATGAAAATAATAAGAAGGTTCAAGTCTACAACATTGGTCTATCAGACAAAACAGAAAGGAGGCCGATTGGCGTCAGTGGGGATGCCAGCTCGGTTTTTGTACAATCGGCTAGGAGAGAGGAAGTTAGTTTTGTTGACATTGTAGAATTTATGAAGGAACATTGCGCCGGCGAGAAGATTGACTTGATGTCCGTCAACATTGAAGGTGGGGAATACCGTTTGTTAAAAAGAATGGTTGACAGCGGCCTAATTAATCGTGTGGAAAATCTTCAGGTGCAGTTTCATCGTTTTGTCCCCCGAGCGGCAGAGATGCGAAGGGACTTAGTCAAAGAAATAGATAGAACTCACAACGTAATTTTCTCGTACCCCTTTGTCTGGGAGGGGTTTCGGAAAAGATGAATTTAAACATTTTATACCAAATACCCTCCTTGGAAACCGTCTATGCGGGAAGATTTGTCTACGAGGGTTACAAAGATGCTTTTGAGGACCTGGGCCATCGGTTTAGACCGTTGACGTCCAATGATGACCTGAAAGAAGTTTTGGAAGAGTATCGACCGGATATTTTTATTTCTTCTTTGAATCAGTACAACTTGAAGTTTTTAGACTTGGAATTGTTGAAAAAGTATAGAAAAGAAAGGCTTGTATTTTTTAATCAAATCTCCCCTTGGAAACATCAAACCGACCAGTTTGGGGCTCAAGCTTTGGAGAGCAAACCCGAACTAATTAAATTGATAAGGGACGGTTTGGCCGGTGATGTGTTCTTTCATTGGTTAGAGCAGGATGACCCTTCGATGGATGGGTTCACCAAAACCACCGGCTACCCATTTCACACAATTCTGTTGGCGGCAAATGTTAAAAAATATTTTTACGAACCCGATGACAAATATAAGGCCGACATTTCCTTTGTTGGTAGTCTCCTGCCCAGCAAGCGAGAGTTTGTTAAAAAGCACCTTTTTCCGCTGATGAAAAAGTACGATGTCAAGGTCCATGGAAGTGATTGGACTTTGGGTAATAGGTTGTTGGGATATGTTCAAAAAGCAGGTCAATACTTCAATATTGAGCCCCTGAAGCACATAAGGAAGTTTCAATTACCGCTTGGTGACGAGCGAAAGGTTTATTCTTCTTCGACTATTTCGTTGAATATCCACGAGGACCACCAAAGAAAGTTTGGCTCGGACTTTAATGAGAGAACTTTTAAGATTCCTGCTTCGGGTGGGTTTGAGATTTGTGATAATGTTAGGGTGCTTAGAAAGTATTTTAACGAGAACGAGCTGGTGATTGCGAAAAATACCGATGATTGGTTTGAGAAAATTGACTACTACATTCGGAATCCCGAAAAGAGAACTCCGATTATCGAGGCCGGCCGGCGGAAAGTGTTGGCTGACCACACCTATCACAATAGAGCCAACCAGATTATTCTGATATATGAGGATTTCAGAAGCAGGCGTAGATGATTATGAGAAGCGGAAGGGATGTTATTCATTGCATTGGAGACAGCCACGCCAATCTGTTCTCGGGCGTTCCTTTTGTGCAACCCTCGTGGCCCGAGCCGCACGAGGATCTAATTTCCCTCTTTAGGACATATCGACTAGGACCTGTTTTGGCCTACAACCTTTCCCGAAGTGGAACGAGGACGAGAGGTAGAGAGAAACTGTTTGCTGTTTTGAACACTATACCCATTGGCAGTAGGGTTTTATTCTGCTTTGGTGAGATAGACTGCCGGGCGCATTTGCTTAAGCAAGCGGAGAAACAGAACAGGGGCACAGAGGATGTTGTGAATGAATGTGTTGATCGATATTTTTCGGTTATTAAAGAGGTCAGTCAGATGGGTTACGGGGTGTTGGTTTGGCATGTTCCACCCTCGACTCGGTTTATAGTGAAGGGCGGGGAATATCCCACGTATGGCACCTGTCTCGAGAGAAACCGTGTTGTGCACCAATTTAACAGGCGTCTTAGTGAACTAATAGAAGAAAATAGTCTGAAGGCTATTTCGATTTTTGACAGGTTGGTAGATCGAGACGGGTTGACGAAGATAGAATACTTCCGAGATTCGATTCATTTGTCACAAAAGGTGATGCCGTTTGTTATCGAGGAAATAAGGCATAAAATTGGGCGGCGAGAGCTGTTAAACCTGGATTTTATAGGGATTGGAGCAGTGAGAAGCGGAACCACTTGGTTGACCGAGTGTTTACGCGAGCACCCCGAGATATATCTTCCTTCTCGGAAGGAGATCTGTTTTTTTGATTTTGAGAAAAAGAGGAGCAATTATTCAAAAGGCTGGGAACGGTACAGTTCTTTCTTTGAGAAGGCTCCAAAAGGGGCGGTTAGAGGCGAGTTTACCACCCACTATATGTTTTTTCCCGAGTCTTGCGGACTAATCAAACGCCACTTTCCCAACGTTAAATTAATTGCCTGCCTGCGAAGACCGGAGGATACGGTCTATTCGTTTTACTGGTGGAAAAAAGCTAATTTTGAGTCGGGCGACTTGGCCGAAACTTTTGAGGGAGAGTTGGAAAAAGATGATCAGTATATAAAGAGGGGTTTCTATTATAAGCAGCTTAAAAGATTTTACGACGTGTTTCCCAGAGAGAAAATTAAAATTGTTCTGTTCGATGATATCAAAGAACGCCCTCAGGAAGTTCTGAAAGATGTCTACGGTTTTTTAGGGGTGGGTCAGAACTTTGCGCCTTCAGTTTTGACGAGAAGGGTGAACCGAGCTAAGAAAGTAAGATTCAAATTGTTGGCCGATTTGGTTAATTTGCCGATGAAGGCTTTGCGGGCCTTGGGGTTGGGTTTCTTGGTCAGGGAATTGATTAGCAACCCTTCTTTGTCCAATTTGTATGGCAAAGTGAATAAAAAACCCTTTGATTATCCATCGATGCGGGAGGAGACGCGGTTGAGATTAAAGAGGTTATTTAGAAAAGATGTCGAAAAACTTGAGAAATTAATTGAGCGGGACTTGAGTTCTTGGAAATGACAGCCTTCAAAGTTGACTTTATTGGCATCGGTGCTTTTCGCAGTGGGACTAGCTGGATTGCCCAAGTTTTGCGGGAGCACCCGGAGATATGCGTCCCTCACATTAAAGAGATTGAATTTTTCAGTAAGTATTACCAGAAAGGGATGAGTTGGTATGAAAGCCAGTTTACCGAGCGCGGCGGCCCACGAGTGAGAGGGGAGTACAGCAACTCTTATCTTTGTGACGAAGACGCCCCGAAGCGGATTAAGAAACATTTCCCCGAAGCGAAGTTGGTTGTCTGTTTGCGAAACCCAGTCGATCGGGCCTACTCTCATTATTGGTGGGGGGCTTTGAATTTTAATAAAGATGCGGGCATTGACGAGTATCTGGAGGAGGGTTTTTATCACAGGTATCTCGTTCGGTGGTTTGATTTATTCAGCCAGGAGAAGATACACATTATTTTATTTGATAATATTGAGAGCCGGCCCGGAACCGTCGTCCGTGATTTGTACGAGTTTTTAGGGGTTGATTCTAGCTTTGTTCCTCCATCTTTGGGCAAGAAAGTTAACCCGGCGGCGAAGGTGCGGTTTAGGTTTTTGGTAGTTCTATTTAAACTGCGGAAATTTCTAGAGAAGGCGGGGCTCGGAGGACTGATTGATTTTTTGAAAAGGGCTAATCTTTACAATCGAATCCAACGACTCTATGTAATGGTCAATCGGAAGGAAGCAACCTACCCACCGATGAGCAGGTCTGAACGGGAAAGGTTGCGTAAGGTTTTTAGAAAAGATATTGAGAGTTTGGAAAAATTAATCGGACGTGATTTGAGGGGCTGGAAATGAGAGACTTTCTTCCTGGGCCTTTATGTTTTTGCTGGTTGGGGTGGAGCAGGTTTTGCGGTATCATTAACTTATATGATGAAGGCTATTTCTGTATTTGGAACTCGTCCCGAGGCCATCAAGATGGCCCCGGTTGTTTGGGAACTTGCCCGGCGTAAAACGCTTGAAAGTAAAGTGGTGGTGACGGCCCAACACCGGGAAATGCTTGATCAGGTGATGGATACATTTTCCTTGAAAGCGGATTATGATTTGGACCTGATGACGCCTAATCAAACTTTGGCTTTTCTTACGGCCAGAATCCTGGGTGGGGTAGAAGACGTTTTGTACAAAGAGGAACCGGATTTGGTCTTGGTTCAGGGAGACACAACCACCGTAATGGTGACGGCTCTGGCCGCCTTTCACAACCAAATACCGGTTGGCCATGTTGAAGCCGGGCTGAGAACGCACAATATTTATAATCCTTTTCCCGAAGAAATGAATCGCAGAATAACCGATACCCTCAGCTCGCTCTATTTTGCTCCGACGGAATTGGCTAGAAGTAATCTGTTGAGGGAAGGGGTTGATGAGAAAAAGATTCATCTCACCGGAAATACGGTGATCGATGCTTTGCTGTGGGTTGCGGGCCAAAAACACGAGGTTTCTAACCAGCAACTAAGAACAATTCTTGATAATAAGAGCCGAAAAGTTCTTCTGACCGCTCATCGCCGAGAAAACTATTTAAGTAAGGGGATGAAGCAAATATACGAAGCCGTTAGAGAAATCTTGGCAAATTTTGACGATGTTGAAATTATTTTTCCCGTGCATCCAAATCCAAATGTTAGAAAAATGGCCTATGAACAATTGGGTAACCACCCCCGGGTACATCTGATTGAGCCCCTAAATTACAAGGATATGGTCAGGGTGATGAAAGAAAGTTACTTAGTCTTAACCGACTCGGGCGGAATTCAGGAAGAGGCCCCCTCGCTGGGTAAGCCGGTGGTTGTCTTGCGAGAAACAACCGAGAGGCCCGAAGGGATAGAAGCGGGAACCGCCGTCCTGGCCGGAACGAAAAAGGAGAAGATCGTTAAGATTACCGGCACCCTTTTGTCAGATGAGGCGGCTTACCAGCGAATGGCAAAGGCCGTCAACCCCTACGGCGATGGGACCGCGGCGAAAAAGATAGTTGATATCGTGGTGAAGTTTTGCGATGAACAACACAAAAAGATTAGCTAAAAACACTATTGCCTTAACCTTTGCCAGTATAGTTCCCAAAATCTTCACGATTGTTTTTACGGTTTACGCCGCTCGCAAATTAGGGAGCCTGGGGTTGGGAGAATACGCCATCGCCGGGAGCGTGGTCGGGCTGTTCAGCGTTTTTACAGAGTTGGGCCTAAACAATCTTTTTGTTCGAGAAGTAGCTCGCTACAGAGACAAAACGGGCTATTATTTAGGGAGCATGCTGGTTTTGAAGGCCTGTCTGTCCGCGGTGGTCCTTCTCTCAATCGGGTTAGTGACCAAATTACTTGGCTATAGCGAGGTTGTTGAACAAACTATTTATCTGCTGGCTTTGGCTTTGGTTTTCTCCTCTTTCTCCTCTCTGCTAACTTCTTTGTTTCAGGCCTACGAAAAAATGGAGTTTAATGCTATTTTGGGTATCCTCAATAGCGCTGTTTTAACGGTGGGAGGGGTGGTTGCTTTATATTTGGGCTACGGAGTGGTGGGCTTAGGCTGGGTGGCAATACTTGCGGCGGCAGTCGTTTTAATCACCGCCCTGATTACCATAGGCAAAAAGTTTAAATTTGGAAGGTTGAAATTAAACAAGGCGTTTTTAGGCCAAATTTTAAAAGAGGCGGTTCCCTTTGCCGCAATTAATATCCTGATCACAATTTATCACCGATCTGATATGGTGCTTTTGTCCAAATTGCCGATTATAGGAGCCGGCAACGAGGTTGCGGTGGGGTTGTATTCGGCCAGTTATAAATTTGTGGACACCCTGCAAATGGTGCCGGCGATTGTTACCGGAGCCGCCTTTCCACTTTTCTCACGGCTCTATCTTGAAAACAAAACTAAATTCTACTCAACCTTTCAAAAAATCTTAAAATATCTTGTCATTTTGGGAATTCCCATGGCCGTGGGAACAACGCTTCTGGCCGAGCCGATTATTAAGTTAGCCTACGGTCCGGATTTTATCCGCTCGGCCGCTTCTTTAAGAATTTTAATCTGGGCGGTGGGCGTTATTTTCGTGAGTAGTTTATTCGCTTCAACTTTAACTTCAATGGGTAAGATGAAGGTTTTAGTGGCGATCACGGCATTAAATGTTATTGTCAGTTTAGGTTTGAATTTATTTCTGATACCAACATGGGGGCTGGGGTTAAGTTTTATCGGTGCCAGTTTAACGACTCTTTTAACCGAGGTTTTGGGCTTTACGCTCGTGCTTTGGTACTTTTCAAAACATTTTTATTCAATTAATTTTGTTGTGATGGCACTCAAACCTCTGATGGCCGCCCTTATTATGGGTGGTTTTATTTTGCTAACTGGCCGCCACCTATTCTTTTCTCTCTTACTCGCGCCGCCAATTTATTTTGGCCTGCTTTACTTACTGGGAGCGTTTGACGAAGAAGATAAAAAGATTTTAGTCAATCTGGTTGGTGTTAGAAGATGAGATGAAAAAAATTGCCCTAATTCGAGGGGCTGATTTGGGGGAATACGAAATGCAAAACTACAAGCCGTTGGTTGGTGGGGGGATTGAACTTGTCGGTTTCACGAGTAAAAAACCAAGAGGAAGGATATCAAAAATTAAGTTTCCGGTGAGACAGTTGTACATGTTGGCAGATTTTAGCAAGGCTTCCAAATACCAAGCGGCGCTTAATCGGTTTTTCGGTGACAGTCAAGTGATGATAGGATTGGAAAAAGCATTAGAGGGTTTTGATATTGCTCATAGCGCCGAAACCTTTAATTACTACACATATCAGGCGATCAAAGCAAAACTGGCGGGTAAAGTAAAAAAAGTTGTGGTCACCGTTTGGCAAAACATTCCGTTAACGGGAGAATTTAATCCCGCGCAAAAGGCATTTAAAAAGGAAGTTCTTAACAATGTGGATTTGTTTCATGCCGTAACCGAGCAAGCCAAAGAGGCCCTTTTAATTGATGGGGTAGAGGAACAAAAGATTAAAGTTTTGCCGTATGGCATTAACCTGGATATTTTCAAACCTAGGTTAGGTATTTCCTCGGGCGATTTTATCATTCTGAGCATCGGAAGATTGGTTTGGGAGAAAGGTTTTGACTATTTGATAATCGCTTTTAAGAAGCTGCTTCTTCAACCACGGTTGGCAGATCGGCGTCTGAAGTTGTTAATTGTGGGGGAAGGCCCTCGCGAAGGAATTTTAAAACAAATTGTAACTAGATTGGGTTTGGATGAACAGGTTGTTTTCGTGGGTAAAGTGCCATACGAAGAGATGCCGGCGCTGCATTCTAGCGCCAGCGTTTTTGTTTTGCCCTGCTTCCCTTTGGAAAACTGGCAGGAGCAATTTGGAATGGCGCTAATTGAAAGCATGGCCAGTGGTAAACCGGTAATAGCGGGGATGAGCGGCGCCCTTCCAGAAGTTGTGGGGGGAGCAGGAATTTTAGTTCCACCCGGAGATGCGGTTGCTATTGCTGAGGCGATAGAGAGGTTGATTGTGGATGAAGATTTTAGAAAGATGCTTGGTGAAAAATCATTGGCAAGGGCTGAAGATGTGTTTGACGCAAAAAAGGTTGCCGGCGAGCTCAAAAATTTCTATATGTCATTATGATTAAGAACAACTTTAAGATTGCTCTCTTTAATGAAAGAATGCTACAGGGCCATGGGGTAGATGCTGTTGTTGATTTAATTGCTAATGGATTAGTAACGGCCGGTTATGGAGTTACTGTTTACACATTATTCACTGATTCCAGTTATAGCAATCGAAAATATGAATTAGAAGTTTTGAAACCTCTTGAAAAAACATTTTTAAGTCGGGTTGTCAGAAAGTTTTTTTCAGACATGGCCGCCCGTGATTTGGAGCTTTATCTTGGAAAAAATAAAATCCAAAATATTGAGGCTGATTTGTTTATTCTTAATTCTTATCCCTTTTTCCCTACTCTTTTGTTTACCGAAAAATCATGTATTGTGATTGATTACGGTGTCGCCTCCAGCCGCTATCTATCGCTTCGGCACAAAATCAACAAAATATACTTGGCGGCTAGTCGGAAATATTTGTTTTTCAAAAAGGCCCGGAAAATATTAACCATCTCTAACTACATTAAAAATGAGCTGCCAAGTAATTTAAAAAGGAAGGCCCGAGTCGTACACCTAGGCGCCGATACTTACGCGGAATATCCAATTAGTAGTGAGGAGATTATTAATTTCCGAAGTAAAATAGGGTTGCGGGAAGGGGACTTTTTGATACTTTATGTTGGTAGAGCCAATATGAAAACCAGGACTTACAAAGATTTGCACGAACTGCTGGAGATTTATAAAGAAGCCAAAAGCAAAGATGCAAGGATTGAGTTAGCCGTGGCCGGTTACGGAGGGGAGGAGGATCGCAGGATACTGCAAACAAACGGTGTCATCCCCTTACTGAATGTACCGAAGGAGAAGATGGCCTTACTGTATTCGAGTTGTGATTTGTATGTCACCGCAACCAAGTGGGAGGGTTTTGACCTGCCTTTAGCTGAGGCGCAGTTTTTCGGCAAGCCGGTGATCGCCTATAATATTGGTCCTCATCCAGAACTTTGTAAAAACGGCGAGAGTGGGTTTTTGGTTAATTCCAAGGGGGAGTTTGTGGATAAAATAATCGAGATAGCAAACAATCCTTCTTTGCGAAATGCTTTATCCATCGGAGCCAGGGCTCAGGGTGAAAGATTTACTTGGAAGCGGACGGTGGCTGAATATCTAGCGGCCGTTGAAAAAGTGCTTTATGAACAAAAATTCTAGCGTTTACATTGTCGTTTTAAATTGGAACAATTACAAGGATACAATTGAATGTATTCGTTCTCTCCAGAAAACTACTTATCACAACTATGAAATTATCATCGTCGACAACGGCTCCACCAATGACTCCCAAAAAATTTTAGAAGAAGAATTTCCTGAGATCAAGTTAATTCAAACGGGGAAGAATTTAGGTTATTCGGGTGGTAATAATCGGGGCATAAAATACGCCTTGGAGCACGGAGCGGATTTGATTTGGGTCCTCAATCCCGACACGCTGGTAGATCCGCAAGTTTTGACGGAGTTGGTTCGAGGTATGAGCGGCTCGGGGGTCGGCATAGCCGTTCCAAAGATATACTACCGTGGTAGTCCCCAAACTGTTTGGTTTGTGGATAGTAGACTAAATATGAGAACCGGTCAGGCCGACCATTTGTTTTTCGGGCAGGCCGACGAGGGACAGTTCGATGAGGCACACTATCTGGAATGGGCGCCGGGCACCTCGCTGTTGATTAAGAGGCAAGTGTTGGAAAAAATTGGTTTGTTTGATGAGCGTTATTTTTTATTTTATGAGGATGTAGATTTGTGTGTCAGAGCAAGAAGGGCCGGTTTCAAAATTGCCTTTGCGCCTAAAGCTAAAATTTGGCACAAAGTTGGCTCGACGGTGGGTGAAAAAAATCCAGCTAATGAGTATTATAAAACTCGGAACCGATTATATTTTGTAAAAAAGTTTAACCCGCCTGTTTGGTCGGCAGGCTTTACAGCGCTATATGGTCTAAGATTGGTTGCAAGAGTTGCTAAGTCCAAAATTACAGGAAAAGACAAAGAGTTTGTCCAAGCGGCCGGGGACGGCTTCTTCGATTTTTTAACTAATAATTATGGAATTAGAAGGTGAGTTGCCAAAAATTGCCTTAGACGCCCGAGCCGCGGGTAACGAAATTACCGGCGTGGGCAAATATATCATCAGGTTAGCCGAGGGGTTAAAAGCGAGAGGGGTAAAAACTGTTCTTTTGTATCACCAGGAGCCGAAACGTCCGGTCGGGGGGATTGAAAAAAGAATTATCCCTGGGAACAACCGTTTCTTCTGGGAACAGATACGCCTGCCCAAGTTTCTTAACCAAAATAAATTTGATCTTTATCACGCCACCTGGAATTATGGTATCCCCCTCCTCTTTAATGGTAAATCTGTTTTGACTCTTAACGATGTCATTCCCTTGATGTGGCCCAAGTATTTTTGCGGACGGAATATTGTTAATCTGCCTGAATATTTAATTTCATTACTAATCTCTTTTAAGAAAGCCAATAAAATAATTGCCATATCTCAAACTACAGCGAATAACGCGATAAAAATATTTCCCCCGATCAGAAAAAAAACCGCGGTTATCCACGACGGGCTAGATTCGCCATCGTGGGACAAAAAAAGACGTCTGCATGAAAAAGCTTATCTTGTTTATTTCGGAGGAGTGGACAAACGAAAAAATATCACAGGATTAATTAAAGCTTATCACCAGTCCAAAGCTAAAGAGACGTACGACCTGGTCATTGTTGGTAAACACTCTGATCAATTTTCCGGTATTATCAACAAGCTTCAATTAGAAAACAAAGTTCGGCTAGTGGGGTATGTAAGCGAAGAAGAGAAATACCACTGGCTAGGTTGCGCCGTGGCCCTTGTCTACCCTTCGTTTTACGAGGGGTTTGGAATTCCGCCGCTGGAGGCAATGTCGGTTGGCACTCCGGTAATATGCTCAAATATTTCTTGTCTGCCGGAGATTGTTGGGGAGGCCGCTTTATTGATTAATCCTTATAATATAGCCGAGATTACAAAGGCGATTGACCAGATAACCGAGGATAAAGACCTGCAGCAGACGCTTAAAATTAAAGGTTTAGAGCAAGTAAAGAAATACTCCTGGGATAAAATGGTGGAGGAAACGATTAAGGTTTATTATGAAATTAATTTCTAAGAATTATCGTAAGTTCGTTGCAGTTTGTATTTCTCTGTTTTTGTTAATACTGGCAGGCCTACGTCTTAATTCGGGGCAAAAAGAATCAAATGACTATTTTCCTTTAGTTTTCTCTGGAATCCCATCCGAGTTGGTGTTACAAGAGGTGGCCAAGGAGGTTCATAGGAAAGTAGGGGCCAGGGCTACTTGGATTTTACATTGTCAAGATGTCACAGGGGAGGACGATGCTTTGAGAAAAGCCGTCAAAAAACTGAGGCGTGTTTACGGTGATGGTGTTGGGTACTCATTGAGGGCTGGGATGGGCCTTTCTAGCGGAGGAGGAGTAGAGTCAGCAAGCAGAGAAGAGGTATTCGACGAATTGGATATCTGTTTTACTGAATTTGAGAGATACTTTGGTGAGTATCCGGTATTACATCTTTGGATAAGTGACATTTCTATTCTTAGGCACATACGAGAAGAGTATGGTTCCTCCATAGCAATTACTGCGAATTGGCAGCAATACAAAACTGACACGGCCAGTGCGGCAGGTAGCTTTGATTACCCATTTTATCCGTCTGTTAATCACCCTTTAGTTCCCGGCAAGGATGCATTTTTGGATATTTTGAACTATGAAGTGGAACACCCAGATTTATACTGGTCTAAAATTTCGGGGACTAGGCCTGTTTTCGAGCCGATAAACTCGAATACTCTAGAACAGATGCAGCTGCTTACGGATTCGGTCTTTATTGAAAGCGACTTTGATGACGATACGCTAAAGCTTTTGCCAACAATTATTGAACTTGGGTATATTTATGGTGGTGCTATGCCGAATAATATGAATTTAGAGAAAATCAGCTTGTTTAAAGATTGGTTACAGTGGCTTTACCAGAGTTATCCAGACTTGAATTATGTAACTCTGTTGGAGTTTGGTGATAAATTTCGTGAGCAGCAGCAGGCGAACGATAGAACTTATGCGTTACTCCAAAGCGGTAGTGCTGGTGCTTGGAGCGGCCATTTATATCCGTCCAGGAGTTCGGAATATAAAACATTCATGTTTTGGTCGTCGGAATATCGGGCCCGTTTGGATATCAAGGTGGGAGATAATGGTTGGATTAGGTTAAGTGATTACACTCCCTATTCAGATAGTTATCTCCAGGGAGACTCTCCGCAAGACATAAGCATTTACCAAGGTATGAATCATCTAGAGTTGGCAAATGTTGGTCTTAAGGAAGAGTGGATTTTCGGCGATGGAAAATTAGCGTTGAACTTTCCTAGTGAAGTTGATGTAGACCACACTGTGATTTTGGATGGGATACACAAGGATGGGCAAGATTATGTTTTAAGTTTTCGAGTAAGGTTAGGTGGTGGAACTATCTACAAAGTAGTTAGGTTTGCCAAGAATGGAATTTCTTATGGGTATCGCTTTGAAAACCTCTCCCCTACAAGCTTTGTTTACGAGGTATTTAAAGCTACTTATAATTCCCAAATGCGTACAAACGAAGGCGTGGTAGGACCGCTGATTTCGGGAACGTATTTGCCGGAAAGCGGAGAGTATCAGAAAATATTGATTGGGGATTTTTACATTAGTGATACGCAAAACTTAGGTGAAGATCAAAAAATGATAATTGTTCAAGGCGAAGATACGCCGCTAGAGTGGTCATCCTCAAGTCAGCCCGATGATAAGTTTATTCCGGATGATTTTAGTTCTATTACCAAGATGGTTAGTTATCCTAGTGATGGCGAGTTGATACTTTCATTAAGAGGGGTTGAGTGACACTTTTAATTTCACCAAATGCTTAAAATATCGGTTATTACTACTGAAAAGAACGAGGCGAAAAGTATAAAGTCCTTTATGATGGGGATTTTAAATCAAACCTACCCTATAGACGAACTGATAATTTGCGATGGGGGGTCGACCGATGGGACGATTGAGATAATTCAGGAATACGCTGCCAGAGATAGGCGGATTAAACTGGTTATCAAACCGGGCAACCGTTCGGTGGGTCGTAATGAAGCGATTAGACAGGCCCGAAGTTCAATAATTGCGGTGACCGATGTGGGCACCGTTGCCGACAAAAACTGGTTGCGTTATTTGATCGAACCCTTTGAAAAAGACCCCAGTACACAAGTAGTCGGCGGCTTTTTCAAAAGCGCGCCCCAGTCGTTTTTTGAGGAGGTTTCGGCGATGCTGATGCTCTCTGACCACGACCAAATTGATCCTAAAACTTGGCTTCCTTCCAGTCGGTCAATTGCTTTCAAAAAAGAAGCTTGGGAAAAAGTCGGGGGCTATCCCGAGCATACCTCTTATAACGAGGACACGCCTTTTGATTTATCTCTTAAAGAAGCTGGTTACGAGTTTTTATTTGCTCCCAAAGCCATCGTTTACTGGCGTCCTCGTTCAGACCTGCGAGGTTTTTTTAAACAATATTACAATTACGCCATTGGAGATGGAATTGACCTGATTCACGCTCCAAGCTATCTTAGAAAAATTCTTTTCTATCTTTTTTTGTTTTTGCTGCTGATTTTTACTGTGGTTGAGCCAATTTCGTTTTTGTTTCTGACCGCAATTCTTTTTCTCTACTGGCTCCGCCGCAGCCGCCACATGTGGAAGAAAAAACTGCCCTTGAAATGGCTTCTTTATGTCCCACCGGTAATCGTGGTTAAAGATTTAGCTGACATATTCGGTTTTGTGAGGGGAGTATTTAAGAGGTAGAGATGAATCAAATTTCCGCCGTTATTATTGCCAAAAACGAAGAGACGCAAATTGCTGAGTGTTTAGAGTCGGTTTCTTGGTGTGAGGAGAAGATTGTTGTTGTTGACGCCAGAACCACGGATAAAACCGCAGAAGTGGCACGGCGTTTCACCGAGAAGGTTTATCTGCAGGAGTGGCTTGGGTATGGGGGACAAAAAAATTTTGGAATAAGAGAGGCGTCAAACGACTGGATACTAAGTCTTGATGCGGACGAGCGAGTACCGTCAGAGTTGGCTGAAGAGATCCAAAAAGTCTTAGAAAATCCTCAACACGATGGATACTATATTCTTTTTACTACTTACATTGGAGATAAGCGGCTTCGTTTTGGGGGAATGCAGAATGATTGGCATCTGCGATTGTTTAGAAAATCAAAAGGTCGTTTCGGAGGGGAATTTGACGGAGCCGTCCATGAGCGAGTTGAGATAGAGAAGGCAGGATACCTTGATCACCCCATTATCCACTATACCTATAAAAATAGAAAAGCCCTCTTGGAGAAGGTAAGGGAGTATTCAGCTTTGGAAGCGCAAGAATTTTTAAAAAGCGGCTCTAATGTGACTCTCTATAATGAATTAAAACCGTTTTTGCGGTTTCCGAACATTTATTTTAGAAAACTTGGTTTTCTGGATGGTTGGCTGGGGTTTGTTAATGCTCTCTATTTGTCTTATTATTTATGGAGGAGGAACCGGTTGATTAAAGGGGGTTTATGACGAAAATTGGACACATTGCCACCGAATACAAACCAATAACGGGAGGGGCTCAGACCTATTTGGCCAATCTGTACGAAATATTTTCCCAAAAGGGTTACGAGCAGAGTGTTTACCAGTTTAATAACGGGGTTCGCGATCCGGAATTACGCCTATTACCTCATAAACCATCATTTATAAAAGGGGGGAGGGCTTTGGATTTATGGTGGTTTAACTTAGTTTTGAATTTAAAGTGGGGTAAATTGCGGGCGGAAGATTTGTTGATTTGCCATTATGCTTTCCACTCCTTGCCGCTGTGGTGGAAAAAGAAGGTGATCGTTTTATCTCATGGCTGTGAATGGGACATTCCCCCAACCTCCTTATCTCAACGCCTAAAGATTAAAATTGCTAAATGGTCTTTTAGGCATTTTAAGTATTTGGTCGCCAATGACACCAACTATTTTCGCCAAATGGGAGTGGCGATTCAACCCAAAGAAAAGATGTTCGAAAAAATAATGCCGGGCAAATGGTTTATTCCCAACTGTGTGGACACCAATTATTTTAGGTCCGTGGAACCGGCTCCCAGTTTTCCCGATCATACAATTCTCGTTCCCCGCAATCTCTCCAGGCCCCGCGGTATCCATTTAGCCATTGAGGCCTTTGCCCTTTTTAGTAAAACTTTTCCTGAAACTAACCTTGTTCTGGTGGGGGTATGCTTTGACGAAAAATACAAAAAAGAATTGGAGGACCTAATCAGCCAGGAAAATTTAGGGGCGAAGGTTTATTTTAAAGGGAGTGTTGCATGGAAAAAAATCCGGCATGTTTATTCCGCGGCGGAGATGGTTGTTATTCCCACGCTGCAGCGGGAGGGGACTTCTCTGGCCGCCCTTGAAGCAATGAGTTGCGGCGTGGCAACCGTTTCCACCAATGTCCACGGGCTTGTCGATTTACCAACGGTTCAATCCGAGCCGACAGCGGAAAGTCTGGCTCAAAAAATGGAAGGAACCTACTCGTCTTGGGAAAGTGTTGCCGCTCGGCAACAAAAAGAGGTCACAACGGTTTACAATCTTGAAAATTGGAAAAAGGCCTGGCTTTCGGTGGTGCGGAAGGCGGCGATCTAACCTATGCAGGAAAGTAGAGTTTACCAGTACTTGGTTCTTGGCTACATCGCTTTTGTCCTCCTTTTCCCTAAGATTTCTCTGATCAAAATATCAAATTTTGCCACTCCGGTGCGGATTGAAGATTTTCTCCTTTTAATCCTCATTTTGTTCGGCTTTGTTCTCTTTAGGCGGGATGAAGATTTTCGAAAGAAAATTCTTGGGGCCCTGTTTTCGCCCGTTTCAATTTTGATTATCGGCTGGCTTTCTCTAATGTTTATTTCCACCACGCACAACGTCGTTTTTAACCAGCTTTCCGTTTCCAGTTATCTGTTTGTCCTTCGGTTTGTGGAGTACGCGGCTCTCTTTTATCTGGGTTACGCTGCCGCTCCTACCAAGAAATCCCGTTCTGTCTGTTTTAATGTCTTAATAGCCCTCGGTATTTTGATCAGCGCTTGGGCCCTGCTCCAAATTACGGGCGCCGCGGGAGGTTACGGGGGCGGTTTTTACCAATACACTTATATTAAGGGAACAGACCGCGCCTTTGCTAGTTTCTCCGGGCCTTATGAACTGGCGGGCTTTTTGATCGTTCTGATTCCGATTGCGGCCGGTATCTTTGTCATTACCAAAAACCGCAGGCTAAAACTTTTTTATTTTGCCGCTTTGGTGGCGGCCATAATGACGATGGGTTTTTCTGGAGCGCGCTTTCCGGTTATTTGTTCGTTTTTGGCCGTCCTTAGTTTGAGTTTAGCCCGCCGCGAACTAAAGCATAAGTTAACCGTCGGTGCTTTGGCCTTGATGACTTTAATAATGCCCCTTTTTGTTTCCAAACCCCTCGTTATGAGATTTCAACTTTTGGCCGGAACTTTTGAGAGTTTTAGGGAAGAAGAAATGGCTAGGCAGATTCTGCAAGAAAAAGAACTCCAAGAGGAAGCTAGAGAGCCGTCTTTCCCCATAACTGCTGTGGAAGAGAAGGAGGAGGAGGGAGTCCCCGAGGAAACCTTTAATCTTGCCGGTAACATTAAAAAAAGAGTTTCTGTTTTTGTGGACGAGGTTAATGAGAGAAGGAGAGCTTTCGTAAAAGGGATTGAGGAGAGGGGTTCTCTTCTTTTGGAAAAAGTGAAGGAAGCGGATCCTAGTTTACGCTGGCGCCTTAGTGAAACTTGGCCCCGGGCGCTTGCTAAGGTAAGGAAGAATCCTTTGTTGGGAGGGGGAATGGGGTCTGTGGGCATTGGTTTGGACGGAGAGTACGCGACCTTGCTGGGGGAAACGGGGATACTTGGGCTGGCCGTTTTTATTGCCCTTCTTAGGAAAATTATGGCGGAGATGCTTAAGAAAGTAAGAAGATTAGAAGACCACCAATCAAGGGTATTGGCCTTTGCCATAATTTCCGTCACCATCGGGTTAGCGGCCAACGCCGTCTTTGCCGATATCTTTCGGGCCTCAAAAATTGCCTTTTTGTTTTGGTACCTTGTTGGCACCTCGCTAGGAGTTAAGGAGGAAGTATGAAAATAGCCATTAATACTTTGGCGATGAAGTCTTTAAAACACGGAATGGGGCGGTATATAGGGAGCTTGGTCAACGCCCTTTTAAAGATTGACACTAGGAATCAGTATCTGCTTTATGTTTCCGATCTCAATGCCCAATATTTTGAAGTTAAGGGCAATCCTCGGGTTAAATTAAAATTTGTTCCCTCCAATAGGGCGTTGCGGCTTTTGTGGGAGCAAACACTTTTACCCTTTGACTTAAAGCGTGAGAAAGTTGATATATTCTACGGTCCCGCGTTTACCGTTCCCTTGTTTAAGACTTGCAAGCAGGTGGTGGCTATTTTGGACCTCACTTGGTTTAAGCACCGGAAGAAGCATATTTGGATTAAACAGCTCTATTTTCGGACTCTTATACCTCTAGCAGTCAGACAAACCGAGAGGGTTATCGTCATTTCCCAAAGTACAAAAAAAGATTTGATCAAGATTTTAAAAGTCCCTGAGGATAAAATCGCGGTCACACATTTAGGAACGAGCTTGGCATTTCGGGTTGTCGAAGACCAAAAGAAACTTTCTGGCATCAGAACAAAATATAATCTCCCCCGCCAATTCATTCTATTTATAGGGGTTTTGGAGCCGAGAAAAAATATTCCGGGGTTGGTTAGGGCCTTTTCAAGATTTAAGGAAGGTACCAACCTTTCCCATAAACTGGTCATTGGCGGGGGGAGAAGTTATGGCTGGAAAAACAAGGAGATTTTTCAGGTGATTGAAGATTTAGGAATGGACAAAGAGATAATTTTTACCGATTTTATCCTCGAGGCCGATTTGCCCGCCCTTTATAATCTAGCCGACCTTTTTGTCCTGCCCTCATTTTATGAAGGTTTTGGTTTGCCGATTCTTGAGGCCCAGGCCTGTGGTTGTCCGGTAATTACCTCAAACATCTCCTCTATGCCCGAGGTGGGGGGAGACGCGGCCCTTTTTGTTGATCCTGACGACATAAAGGAGCTTGCTGAAGCAATGCGGAGAATTTTAACTGATGATAAACTAAAAGCAGAAATGATTAAGAAGGGCTTTGAAAATTTGAAACGGTTTTCGTGGGAGAAGGCGGCTCGAGAAACCCTTAAAGTATTCGAGGGGATATGACAGACCTTTCGGTAATTATTGTTAATTTTAATACCAATGATTTATTGCGCGAATGTTTAAACACGCTAATGTTAGCGAATGAGGAGCCAATGAACGCGAATAAGCGAATGGAGATTTTTGTGGTGGATAATGCATCGTGGGACGGCTCGACGGGGATGGTCAAGCGGATTTTCCCCCAGGTCAAACTCATTGTTAACAAGAAAAACTTGGGATTTGCTAAGGCGAACAACCTTGCCATCAAAGAATCTTCGGGACGGTATCTTTTGTTTCTCAATCCGGACACGGCTGTTCCCGAGAAAACTCTACCAACCATAATCCAGTTTATGGATGGTAATCCTGAAGTTGGGGTTTCGACCTGTTTTGTTGAGCTGACCAGTGGGGGGATGGATCCCGATTGCCATCGTGGGTTTCCGACTCCTTGGGCTTCTTTTTGTTTCTTTACCAAACTGGAAAAACTGTTCCCTAGGTCAAAATTGTTTGGTCAGTATCATCAGACCTGGAAAGATCTGGGAAAAACTCACGAAATTGATGCCTGTTGTGGGGCCTTTATGATGGTGCGACGCAAGGCGATGAAGGAGGTTGGGATTTGGGACGAAGACTTCTTTTTTTACGGCGAGGATTTGGATTGGTGCTACCGCTTCAAAGAGAAGGGATGGAAGGTGATGTTTTATCCCGATGCAAAAATTATCCATCACAAAGGTGCCTCATCGGGAATAAAAAAGTCTTCTCAGAAGGTCACAACAGCAACCAAGGAATCTAAGCGTCGGGTCCTAGAGGCTTCAACCGATGCGATGCGGATTTTTTACAACAAACATTACCGGCAAAAGTATCCGGCGGTGATTGATTGTTTGGTTCTTGGGGGCATTAAGTTGATGGAGAAGGTGCGGTTGTCTCGGTTATGAAAATTGGAATTGATGTGCGGATGATTCAGGATTTTCCGACCGGGATCGGGAATTATCGGGAGAATCTGATTAAGGCTCTAGCAAGGTTGCGGTCAGGTCATACATTTGTTCTCGTTGGGAATCCTGGAAATAAAATGGAAGCTTGGTCAGAGAATCAACCGCAGTTTGAGTTCGCTGTGGTCAGATCAAAGCCGAATTCTTTTCACCAGCATTTTTCGCTTCCGTTGGAAATCTCAAAACTCAAACTAGATTTATTTTGGACAACTCCCTGGGGGGCTTCTCTTTTTTTGCGGGAAAAATATGCGCTGACAATCTACGATCTTCTTTACCGCCGGTACCCGGAAATTGCCTCGCCGAAGGCGAGATTGTACGATGTGTTTGTTTCGAAGTTGGTGGCCAAAAGAGCGGCGGTAATTTTTACCATTTCTGAGTTTGTGAAAAGTGACATAAAAGAATTTTTGGGGGTGGAGGAGGGTAGGATTATTAATATTCGCGGCGCAGCGAGTGAGGCCTACGAACCCATCAACGACGGTGATGTCAAGAGCGAAGCCCTGCCTGCCGGCAGGCAGGTCCTTGACAAGTATGGAATCTCAAAGCCATTTTTTGTTTATCTGGGAAATTTTCGACCGCACAAGAATTTGCAAACGCTCCTTCGGGCGTTTGCTAATCTCATCCGCCAAAGGCGGATCGGTTCTCATCCCACGTTGGTTTTAATTGGGTCGGTGGATGCGAAGGGGAGGGATCAAGACTCTCGGAATCTTCTTAATCTTCTTAAGAAACTTAAGTTACAAAATGATGTTATCTTAACCGGAAGGATTGAGGATGACCGGGAGGTGGCGGCGATTTTGAACGAGGCGGTGGCGCTAGTCCATCCCAGTTTTCATGAGGGCTTCGGTCTGACGGTTCTTGAGGCGATGTCCTGCGGCTGTCCGGTAATTGCGGCCAACACCACCTCAATTCCGGAGGTTGTAGGCGATGCGGGAATTTTGGTCAAACCTCAGAGTATAGACGAGCTTACCGAGGCGATGGAGAAGGTTCTGGCTGGTGATCGTCAGGATTTGATTGAAGGGGGTTTGCAGCAGGCGAAAAAGTTTAGTTGGAAAAAAACAGCCGAGAAGGTATTAAATGCTTTAATGTTTTTATGATTATTGGCATTGATGATCGGACAACGAAAAATCAATATAAAGGCCGCGGGATTGGGAATTATACCGAACATATTATTGAGTGGTTGCCGAAAGTTGATCCGGATGTCAGGATTGAGACGAGGGATTTTTCTAAAGTGGATGTTTTTCTACAGCCCAACTTTTGGGACGGGTTTCCGCGAGTTTCTTGCCCTAGAGTTTTGATGATTCACGACCTTGTTCCCCTGGCCACTAAACGTTTTTCCGAAAAAGGGGTCCTAGCCAATTTTTTAAAAGGACTTCTTTACCGATGGAAGTTGCGGAGCGTGAAAAAGGCTGACGCGATTCTTGTCAATTCTGATAATACGAAGAAGGATGTAGTCAGATCTGTGGGGGTTGGTGCAGACGCCGTCCATCGGGTCTATTTGGGAGTTGATGAGGAGTTTAGAACGCAGGATCCTGTCCCTAAAGAAGAAAGGGGAAATTATATTTTGTTTGTAGGTGGGGTGGAGGTGAATAAGAACATACTCAGGCTCGTACAGGCTTTCGCCAATCTCAAAACTCAAAACTCAAAACTCAAATCCACAACTCAAATCTCAAAGCTGAAATTAATAATGCCCGGAGGGCAGTTTGTTAATAAAGATAAAATTGAAACTAAAATGATTAGAGCGAAAGTTAGGAAGTTGGGTATTGAAGATACAGTGGAGTTTCCGGGGTTTGTGGCGCGGAAAGATTTGGTCGAACTTTATCGAAAGGCCCTGGTTTTTGTTTATCCGTCTTATTACGAGGGTTTTGGTTTCCCGGTTTTGGAAGCGATGGCCTGCGGAACTCCGGTGGTGACCTCCAACGCTTCTTCGCTGCCTGAGGTTGGTGGTGACGCCGTTGTCTATGTTGACCCTTTCGGTGTTGAAAGCATCGCCGAGGGAATTAAAAAAGTTCTTCACTTCGATAATTCAAATTATCAGAGAATAATTCAAAAAGGACTTTTGCAGTCGGAAAAATTTTCTTGGGAAAAGTGTGCCCGCGAAACTCTGTCGGTTCTCCGATCGGTTTTGAAGTGACAAGCTTGCTTGCTATCCTCCTCTTACAAACAAAAGAAGACACGCTTTCGGAACCTCAACCATTTCTGGTTAAGTAACCGTACGTTAAGCGTGTCAACTCGCCTTAAGAGGCGAATACGGTTATTAAGGAGGTTAGACATCGTGAACTGCAAATAGTTCTAACCTTCCATCCGGCCAAGTGACGAGGGCATCATTGGAGTCACTCCAGTTGTCACTTGGCACGGGGGACGAGCCTGTTATCTGGATGGACAGCCCACACACAGGACATGTCCATGTACCAGTCTCGTCCACCTCGTCGTGGGGGATTTGGTCACCTGCACCGCCACCGGCGTGCCCACACGGCGGGCGGAAGGAGTACTCCCCCCAGTCCTCCCTCCACAAGGTTGGAGTAGACATTTTGCCCCTTTTCCTGGCATCTCGCCAGGATTTTTACAGAAGCTCTCGGTTTTGGATTTGAGAGCCTCCGGCGGCTGCTAACCGCAATTTTAGCAATTTTCCTCACTTTCTGTTTTGTGACTTTCGAAGAACCTTAAAGGCTTCTGATGGAAAGAAACGAGCGTTTCGCGTCCTTCTACCAAAAGCCCTCCTGGGCCTCTCTCCATCGTCTTATCCCATTTTCCTTCTTAATTATAGCATAGAATGCTCTGTTTGTCAAATGCGCGAACTAAAGTTCGCTACTGCATCCCACCCTTTAATTATACCATATTACAAGATGGTTGTCAAATATGAGGGGGTTGGTGGGAAGTGATGTTAATTGCGTACGGCCGTACGGGAATTACATCACTTTAGTGAGGGGAGGTAACAGACAAGCCTGCCACTACATCACGGGAGAAAACAGATAGGGTGTGATAAAATGGGGACGATGACTGAAATAAAAATCGCTTTGGTTCATGATGATTTGATTCAACATGGGGGAGCGGAGAGGTTGTTTATGGCAATGATCGAGACGTTCCCCAAAGCTGACGTTTTTACATCCATGGCCTCCGCCCAGTGGAAATCTCAAATCTCAAATCTCAAAACTTCGTTTATGCAGAAGCTGCCGTTTAAGGAAAAACTTTACCGCCATTATTTCCCACTCTATCCACTTGCTTTTGAGAGTTTTGATCTAACAGGTTACGATGTTGTTTTGTCATCTTCAACGAGATTTGCCCACGGGGTGATTACACGGCCGGAGACGCTTCATATCTGCTATATGAATACCCCACCGCGAATGTTTTGGGAACCCCAAACTTATTTTGAAAATTTTCCCTATCCCTTTAAATCCCTCTTAAATCCCTTTTTATCCTATTTCCGCCTTTGGGATTACGCTGCTGCTCAACGAGTTGACCACTTTATCGCCAACTCCAAGACGCCGCAGGCGCGAATCAAAAAATACTACGGTCGGGATTCGCACATCATTTACCCGTTCGTAGATTTGGATCGGTTCCGATCGGCTCCGAACCCTAACGTTCCGCTCGCGGACCCCTCGGTCGCTAATTCAGATTACCATTTAATTGTTTCTCGCCTGACTGCCTGGAAAAAAATCGATATTGCGATCGAAGCCGGCAACCGGCTCAAACTTCCTCTCAAAATCATCGGCGAAGGTCCAGATTTTGAACGGCTGAAGAAATTAGCGGGACCCACAGTCGAGCTCTTTGATCGGTTGACAGACGAAGAGGTGGTCAGTTACTATAAAGGCTGCCGTGCCTTGATTTTTCCGCAGAAAGAGGACTTCGGAATCACGCCTCTGGAAGCACAGGCGGTGGGAAAACCGGTCATCGCTTTTAAAGCTGGTGGGGCTTTGGAAACGGTGATTGGAGGCAAAACGGGGGAGTTTTTCTATCCACAAACGGTTGAGGCCCTAACCAAGGCTCTCGAACACTTTGGTACGGCACAGTATCATAGTGAAGACTGCTACGCGCAGGCGGCAAGATTTAGTAAGAAGCGCTTCCAGAGAGAGCTTGAGGGTTTTGTGGAGGGCCTTTATGAAGAACACACCAGACTTTTATGACAAGACCAAACGCCTGATTGACATCGTGGGTGCGATCGTTGGTTTGGTAGTCTTTAGTCCCCTGATGCTCCTAACTGCCGTTTATATCAAACTTATTTCTCCGGGTCCGGTGTTTGCGGATATCCCCGAAAGACTTGGCAAAGATAGTAAAAAATTTCGGATGTACAAATTTCGCTCAATGATTCCCAACGCCCACGCCTATCTGCTACAACATTCCGAACTTTATGAGGAGTACAAGAGAAATAGCTACAAATTGGAAAACGACCCCCGCATTATTGGAGGAGGGAATTTTATGCGGAGGGTGAGTGTTGATGAGTTTCCGCAGTTTATCAACGTTTTGAGGGGAGAGATGAGTTTGGTCGGGCCGCGTGCCTATTTTCCTTTTGAGTTACGGGACCAGCAGCGCGTTTTTCCCGAGAGCCGTCCGTATGTTGAGCGGCTCTTAAAAGTTAAGCCGGGAATTACTGGTCCTTGGCAGGTTGGAGGTCGCTCGGAGGTTAGTTTTGTCGAGAGGGCTAAAATGGATGCGGCCTATGCCGACCGCCGTTCAATCCTCTACGATTTTTACATTATCCTCAAAACACCGTTGGCAGTTTTGCAGGCGAGAGGAGCAGCGTGAAAAAAATCTCAAATCTCAAATCTCAAATCTCAAATTTCTTTTATAAACACAAACGATCAGTCGCCCTGTTTTCTGTTTTCTGTTTATTGTTCATTGTTTTCTGTTTTCTATTCATTATTCGGCCGGGGATGAAAGTTTATGCCGATGTTAAAAAAGTTCGGTGGCAAGCACGGCTTTTGAAAGATGGGGTTTTGTTGCAAGATTTAACCAAGATTGAGCGGGATCTTGCGGGTCTAGACGACTCTATCGGTTATATTCAGGAAGATGTTAAACCCCTCTCTTGGACGAAAAGCGTCCCCTTCTTTGGTAACTACTACAAAGATATTGAGCATATTCTGCGAGCTGCTCATCACGGTGTTGCCGCGGGGAATGTTCTGATCGAGGCGATTGAGCCGTTCGCTGATGTTTTGGGGTTTAAGACCGAGGAGACCGAGGCCTTTCTTGATGCGGAAAAGAAGATTGAGGGTCTGGTCAAAGTGATGCCCGAGATTGCCCCTCGACTGGATGAAGTTGCCACAGAATTTGCGGCGATTCGCCAAGAGCTGGAGACGGTTGATCCCAAACGTTATCCTCAATCGTTCAGAGGTCAACCAATTCGTTCGCTTTTGATTGAGGCCAAACAAACGATGAATACGGTAGAGGAGAGTATGCCGGATATCAAAGAGCTTTTGGCCGTTCTGCCGGGGGTTTTGGGTGACTTGGCTCCAAAGACCTATTTAGTTCTTTTTCAAAATGACAAAGAGCTGCGGCCGACGGGGGGCTTTTTGACCGCCTACGCGCTGATAACGGTCGAGGGCGGGAAAATCATCTCGGTGACCTCCGATGATATGTATAAGTTGGACGAAAAAATTGTCGAAAGAACTCCTCCCACGCCGGTCTTAGCCCAATATCTTAAAGTCGAAGAATCTTTTATTCGCGATTCTAACCTCTCGCCGGACTTCTATGAGAGTTGTCAAAAGTTTGAGTGGTTTTTAGGAAAAATTTCCAATTTTCCACGGATTGACGGAATTATTGGTATTGACACCTATTTTGTCAAAGATATTTTGGGGGTTTTGGGCCCAGTCGAGCTTTCTGGCTATGAGGAGCCCTTCTCTTCGGAGAATATTGTTTATCAGTTAGAACTTTACGTCAATCTTTTGGGGCGGTATATTGTCGGTCGCAAGGATCTTTTGGGAGAGTTAATGGACGCCATGATGGACAAGGCCTTCCACGCTTCCCGCGATCGTTGGAAGCCACTTTTCGAGACGGCACTGCAGGCGGTGGGAGAGAAGCATGTTCTTTTGTATCTTCATGCGCCAGAGGCGCAAAAGTTGGCGGAGAAGTATAATTTTGCTGGGCGAAGCAGGGATTTTGACGGTGATTATCTTCACATCAACGATTGTAACTTTGCCGGAGCCAAGGCCAATCTTTATATCCAGGAAACGGTAACTCAGGACATCAAGGTGGCAAAAGATGGAACGGTGGTAAAAACGGTGACAATCAATTTAAACAATCCCGAACCCCACGACGGTTGGCTCAACGGGACTTATTATGATTGGATGCGGATTTATGTTCCTCAAGGCTCCAAGCTTCTTGACAGCAGCTCTTGGACGGCGGTGACCTCTTCTGAAGAATTAGGCAAGACGGTTTTCACAACTTACACCTATTGCTATCCAGAGAACTCCAACTCCGTTTCGGTGACCTACGAGTTGCCTTTTAAGGTCCAGAAAGGCCAGGCCTTGCAAATGCTGGTTCAAAAGCAACCCGGGACCGACGGGCATATGTATAGCATTAAGGTTAATGGTAAAGAGGTTGAGGGGTTTGAGTTGAAGTCCGACCGCGAAATTGATGTCCAGTTATAAAACTGAAGGGGTAATCTTAAAGCGAACGAACTATGGTGAGGCGGACCGGATTCTGACAATCTATACGAAGCATTACGGCAAAATTAAAACGATTGCTAAGGGGGTTCGGAAGATTACTTCGAGGAAAGGGGGAAATGTTGAGCTCTTTAATCACTGCGTTTTGTTTCTGGCCGAGGGACGAAATCTTGATATTGTCACCGAGGCGCAGGTGGTCAATTCATTTTCAAAACTTAAAAAAGACCTTAGGAAAACCGCGGCAGCGTTTTATTTGGTTGAACTGGTTGACCAACTGACACCGGACAGACAAGTCAACCGTCAGGTTTTTAACCTCTTAGTCGGAACTCTTGGCGAGCTAAGTGCTAAACGCTCTGAGCTAAGTGCCACTACTCGGAATTTCGAGATCGAGTTGTTGAGGTTGCTTGGTTTCTGGTCAGACAAGGTTGACCGCAGAGATATAAAAGGTTATATTGAGGAAATCATTGAGAAGAAATTGAAGTCCCCGCAGTTTCAAGAGAAATTATGAGTGAGCAAAACTTGCTAGAAAAAATTGTCAGTCTTTGCAAAAGGCGCGGTTTTGTTTATCCCAGCTCCGAAATTTACGGGGGGCTGGCGAATGCTTATGATTACGGCCCTTTGGGGGCCGAACTTTTAAGAAACATTAAAGATTTGTGGTGGAAGACTTTTGTTCACGAGCGTGAAGACATTTATGGTACTGACGGAGGAATTATTTCTAATCCTAAAGTTTGGCAGGCTTCGGGGCATACGGAAAGCTTTAATGACCCTTTAATTGACTGCAAAAGCTGTAAGAAGCGAATCCGAGCTGACCATCTGATTGAAGATGAGTTGAATATCAAGGTTGAAGGGAAGCCGCTTGGGGAGGTTGACAAAATAGTTTTGGAAAACAAATTGAAGTGCCCTTCCTGTGGTAGCGTTGATTTGACCTCGGTCCGTAAATTCAATCTTCTTTTTGAAACCTCTTTAGGTAGTTTGGAGGAAGGCAAAGACAAAGTTTATCTCCGTGGCGAAACAGCTCAGAATATGTTCCTGACTTTTCAAAATGTGGTTGATTCTTTTTCGCCCAAGATTCCTTTTGGTTTGGCTCAAGTTGGAAAAGCTTTCCGTAACGAGGTGACCTTGGGTAATTTTATTTTCAGGACTTTTGAGTTTGAGATGATGGAGCTCGAGTATTTTGTCCGCGAAAAGAATTGGGAGAAATATTTTGAATATTGGAAGGAGGAGATGACAGGTTGGTTGACATCGTTGGGAATTTCTAAAGATAAATTGCGTTGGCGAAGACACACCGAAGAGGAACTTTCTCACTATTCAAAAAGAACCGAGGATATCGAGTATGATTTTCCCTTCGGTGGTTTTAAGGAGCTTTACGGTTTGGCTTACCGCACGGATTATGATTTGAGGCAGCATACCAAGTTTAGTGGAGTTGATTTGCGCTACCGTGACCAGGAAACGGGTGAGGAATTTTTCCCGCACGTAGTTGAGCCAACTTTCGGAGTGACCAGGACGGCGTTGGTGGCGTTGCTTGATAGTTACACTGAAGATGGAGATCGTGTTGTCTTAAGGCTGGATCCACGATTGGCACCGTATAAAGTAGCGGTATTTCCTCTTTTGGCAAATAAGCCGGAGTTGGTCAAAAAGGCGCGGGAAGTTTTTGAAGATTTGAAGACGGAGTTTCACGTCGCTTGGGATGACCGCGGCAACATCGGTAAGCGCTACTATTCTCAGGACGAAATCGGAACGCCGTGGTGTGTAACTATCGACTTTCAAACTTTGGAAGATGACACTGTCACCGTCCGCGACCGAGACACAACAGAACAGGAGCGCTTCAAAACCTCTGAATTAGTTGAGCTCTTCCGTAAGCGTCTGGAGTGACACCTTAGGCAGCCTTCTCCCCTTCAACCTATAAAGTAGCAAAATAAACAGCTGGTGTCAAGCCAGGCCCAGAGCCAAGCTCTTTTTCCGTCAGAGCTTGGCTCTTAGTTGTACCTAAAGGAGAAACTGATACTTGACAAGAACTTTTTATATATGTAAAGTGGTATTTAGTGGGAATTGGTGGTAAGATAATGTTATGCTTATTGGAGAATACAAATACAGAGTCGAGGCCAAGAACCGTGTTTCGCTACCAAAAAAATTTCGCGAAGAAATTGGTAATAAAGTTGTCGTTACCCAGGGCTACGAGGGTTGTTTAGTTGTTGTTTCTCCCAAACAGTGGGAGATTTTAATTGCCGACGCGGCGGCAGGGCCTTTTGTAGCCGAGGAGGTGCGGGACACAAGCCGATTTTTGCTGGGGGGCGCAGTTGAGGTTGAGTTGGATGAGGCCGGGCGATTCGTTCTGCCCAAGAACCTTAAAGAGTACGCCAAGATTAAGAAAGAAGTTTGTTTTTTGGGACTAGGCCGGTGGGTTGAAATTTGGGCTAGCGAAGAATGGGCGAAGCGGAAAACTTATATTGCCAAGCATTCGGGGGCGACTGGCAAAAGGTTGGCTAAGCTTGAGGTCTGATGGCGGAGTTTCATGAACCAGCACTTTTAAAAGAGACACTAACGTATTTAAACGTACGTTCTAATAAAAAATATATCGACGCGACAGTCGGCGGTGGCGGCCATGCGGTCGAAATCGTTAAGCGTGGTGGAAACCTTCTCGGGCTGGACGTCGATCCTGATGCGATAGATGCCGCTCGGGAGAAGCTAGAAAAGCTAGGTGCTAAGGGCTGGGTGCTAAGAGCTCAGAACTTTAAAAATATCGACAAGATTGCCAAAGAGAACGATTTCTATCCGGTTACTGGGATTTTGTACGACCTTGGGCTTTCAAGTTATCAACTAGAGCATTCGGGACGGGGGTTTAGTTTTCAAAAAAATGAACCGTTGGATATGCGCGCCGATCCCGATCTAAAAGTTACTGCCGCAGACTTGGTTAACGGTTTGAGTGAAAAAGAACTTGTTAAGCTCTTTGAAAAATACGGAGAGGAGTCTCGAGCACGCGCTGTTGCCGGGGCGATTATCCGTTCGCGTTGGGACAAACCGATTAGGACCTCGGCGGAGTTGGCGGATATAGTCACGCAGGTTGTCAGAGAGCCCCGGAAAACACACCCGGCGACTAAAGTGTTCCAAGCGCTTAGGATTGCGGTTAACGATGAGCTAAATAACTTGCAGTCCTCACTGCCCCAAGCGTTTGGACTGCTGGAAGCAGACGGTCGGTTAGTCGTTATTAGTTTTCACTCGCTGGAGGATAGGATTGTCAAGGATTTTATGAAGAATATGATTAAAAAGGATTTGGGAGGAGAATTAACAAGGAAGCCAGTAGTACCGTCAGACGAGGAAATTGAAAAAAATCCGAGGACAAGATCGGCAAAACTGAGAGCGTTAGAGAAGAAGTGACAGTTTGATGAGAAAATTACTAAGTCTAAAATCAATTTTGATAACTACTCTCGTTTTGATTGTGATTCTGGGTTCTGCTCAGTTGGTTTTGGCCAATGAACTTTCCACCGAAGGTCAAAAGATTAGAGAGTCGGAAGCACAAAGGTGTGAGCTGGAAAACGAAATTCAGGTGCTTAAAAAAAATGTTGCCCGTTTAGGTTCGTTTTCACGAATTGAAGAGCAGGCAGTAGAGTTGGGCTTCAAATACAATCCCCAGGCATTTGAATACCTTTCCTATCCCAAACTGGCGCAGGTTCAATGAGAGTGAGGATCCTCTTAATCCTTTTTTTATCCTTTTTAATCCTGATCACCTTCCGGCTTTTCCAGCTGCAGATTGTAGAGCATAACAAGTTCGCCGCCTTGGCCTCCAAACAGCATTGGGGATATGCGGAGATTCCTGCTGCTCGGGGGCGGATTTTTTCCAACGACGGCTTTCCGTTGGTAGAAAATCAGGCAGCATATTTGGTATATGGTGAGCCTCCAAATGTTAAGGATGTCAAAAAGACTTCAGAGTTACTTGCTGCAATCTTGGTCGAAGAAAAACTCAAAACTCAAAACTCAAAACTTTTGGATGACTATGACTTGAAGAAATCTGAGACTCAACGGTTGTTAGAGGCCTTAAGTCAAGACCTACAATGGGTTCCCTTGGCTCACAAAGTGTTACCCGAGACGAAAGAGAAAATTGAAAGTTTAGGAATCGAGGGAATTGGGTTTGAGGAGGAGCCGAGGAGGTTTTATCCGGAAGAGAGTTTGGCGGCTCATCTTTTGGGCTTCGTCGGTTCCGATGAGCAGGGGCAGGACCAGGGCTATTACGGTTTGGAAGGTTTTTACAACGGAGACCTTCGCGGTCGTCCGGGAAGAATTGTTGAAGAAAAAGACGCTTCGGGTCAGCCGATTCTTCTGGGTGGCTACAAAAAAATCCCGGCCGAAAATGGTCGGGATTTGGTTTTGACAATTGATCGCTCACTGCAATTTATGGTCGAGCAGAAACTTTCGGCGGCGGTGGGGAAGTACGGGGCAGAGAGCGGGTCGGTGGTGGTGGTGGAGCCGCAGACGGGGGCGATTTTGGCGCTTGCCAACTTTCCTACATATGACCCGTCCGACCCATTCCTTAATACAGAGCTTGCAGCACAGATTGAATCAGCGGAATCAGGTGAGCAATCAGCGAAATCAGCGGAGCAATGGAAAAACGGAGCGATTTCTGAGACTTACGAACCGGGGTCGGTATTAAAGGCGCTGATGATGTCGGCCGGGATTGACACGAAAACGGTTGAACCGCAGACGACGATGATCGATTCAGGTCCAATCACCGTTTCCGGTTACACGATTGATACCTGGGACGGAAAGCATCACGGTGAGGAAACGATGATTGAGGTCTTGCAGCACTCGAACAACATTGGTGCCGCCTGGGTTGGGCAACAGTTGGGGGCGAAAACTTTACGCTCTTATTTTTTGAGGTTTGGTCTGGGTGAGGTTTTGGGAATTGATCTTGAGGATGAAGACACGGGAATTGTCAAGGAGCTTTCCGAGTGGCGACCGGTTGATTTGGCAACGGCGGCGTTCGGTCAGGGTGTTTCGATGACCCCCCTGCAGTTGGCGGCTATTTTTTCGACGATTGTCAACGACGGCAAGATGATGAAGCCGTATGTTGTTAACGAAATCCGTGAGGGCGGGCGGGTAATCAGGATAAAGCCAAAAGAGTTGGCTCAGGTAATATCAGCGAAATCAGCGGAAATTATGGTCGAGATGTTGACCGCCGCAGTCGAGGGCGGGGAATCAAAATTTTATAATTTGAAAACTCATCGGGTGGCGGGGAAAACGGGGACGGCGCAAATTCCGGTCGAGGGCCGCTACGATCCGACGAAGACCAACGCCACCTTCGTCGGCTTTTTGCCAAGCCACCCCAACTTTGTTATGCTAGTTTTGTTGCGCCAGCCATCTGCTAGCATTTACGCGGCGGAAACGGCGGTGCCGATGTGGATGGAGATAACAAAAGAGTTGACGGTTTATTACGGGATTGAGCCGGATAAATAAATGCAGAAATTTTTAATTGAGGGTGGTATTCCCCTCAAGGGTCAAGTTCAAATATCAGGTGCCAAGAACGCTGCGATCAAGATGGTGGCGGCTTCGCTTTTGACCTCTGATGAAGTAGTTTTAGAAAATATTCCGCGGATTGATGATGTGGGAGTGATTGTTGAAATCGTTGAGAATTTGGGAGTTAAGACGGAGTTCCTCGATGAGCACACTCTTGGTTTGCGGGCCGACGAAGTTTTCTCCTCGGAAGTTCCCCACAGTTTGGGGGTAAAATCACGAAGCTCGGTAATAACTATTGGCCCTCTTTTGGCTCGTTTTGGTGAGGTAACGATTCCCGAGCCCGGCGGTTGCCGCATCGGTTTGCGCCCCATCGACCGTCATCTGATGGTTTTGGAAAAACTGGGAGCAGTAGTCTCTCATAAGGGTGGGGTTTACAAAATTTCGGTGCCGCGACTGAAGGGGGCAGAGATTAATTTTGATAAAAACACGGTAATGGGAACGGAGAATGCAATTTTGGCGTCGGTTTTAGCCGAGGGCGAAACGGTGATCACGAATGCCGCCGAGGAGCCGGAGGTTGATGATTTGATTGTGCTTTTGGTCAAAATGGGAGCGAGGATTAAGAGGGATGAAAGTGAATCAAGAAGGATTGTGGTTGAGGGGGTGCGGGAGCTTGCGGGGGCGCGTCACCGGATTTTGCCTGATCGCAATGAGGCGGTTACTTTTGCCGTTGCCGCCGCGGCAACCAGGGGAGATGTAACGCTGACCGACGTTCGGCCCCTGGACCTAACCGCTTTTTTGGCCAAGCTGGAAAAAATGGGCGTTGGTTTTGACATTCAGAAACAGACCCTTCGGGTTTGGTTAGAAGAGGGCACGGCGCTGGAGCCGGTTGACGTGGAATCTGTCCCCCACCCCGGGTTTATGACGGATTGGATTCAGCCCTTTTGCATTCTTTTAGCCCAAGCCAATGGAGTAAGCTTGGCTCACGAAACTATTTTTGAGAATCGTTTTTCTTTCGTCGACGAGCTGTTAAAGGCGGGAGCGAAGATTGAGGTCTTGACTCCTTCCGAAGCAGGAATAGCTTTTGATCCCGGAAGATACGGCTTTGAGTGGTTGGAGGGAGATAGAGAACCTAAAGTTCTCGCGAGGGTTCACGGACCAACATCTCTTTTCGGTTCGCGGTTGGCGATTCCAGACCTTCGTGCTGGTGCCACCTTGATTTTAGCCGCCCTCGCCGCCGAGGGTCAAAGCGAAACCTCTGGCGTCGAACACATTGACCGCGGCTACGAAAATTTCGACGAAAAGCTCCGTAACCTCGGTGCCAAAATCGAGCGGGCAGAATTGGAGTGACATCTTTAGATGTTATGAAAGTTTGTCAGGATTCGAGGTTGATTAAAAAGGGGGAATATTTTGTCGCCGTCAAGGGGGAGAAGTACGACGGGCACAAGTTTATTGACGAGGCGTTGAAGAAGGGAGCGAAGGGAGTTTTGGAAGAAGAGGAGCTTTACGAAACTGCTAAAAAGCGTTTAAAGAAAGTCAACCCCGAAGTAATTGCCATTACCGGTTCGACGGCGAAAACTTCAACCAAAGAAGCCATTACCACCGTTTTAGCACAGAAATTTAAGGTTTTAAAATCCGCCGAGACTCTGAATACCGCTTTGGGACTCTCAATTGAAATTGTGAACAACCTCAAAAAATCTCACCAGAAATTAGTTGTTGAGGTGGGGATGGACCGATTGGGAGAGATTAGAGAAACCTGCAAGATCATTAAGCCACGAATCGGCGTTGTTACTTTTATCAATCCAACGCACATGGAGAAGCTCGGTACTTTGGAAAATATTATCAAAGCCAAGGGAGAACTACTGGAAGCACTTCCACCGTCGGGGGCGGCGGTTTTAAATTGGGACGATGAAAATGTACGCTCGTTGGAGAAAAAATGTAAAAGTCCGATTGTCTGGTACGGGAAAAACCCAAGGGCTGATGTCCGGCCAGAGATAATTAAGGCCCAAATTCCCCTTTTGGGAGAGCATGTAATTTATAATGCACTAGCGGCGGCGGCCGTGGGGAAGGTTTGCGGTTTGTCTACGGTCGAGATTAATCGTGGTTTGAAAAAGCTTAAGCCTCTCAGAGGTCGTCTAAATCTCTTGGGTGGTATCAACGGCGCAAAAATTTTGGACGACAGCTATAATTCCTCACCAAAATCGGCCGCCGCCGCCCTCAAAGTTCTAAAAAATTTTTCGGCGAAGAGAAGAATCGCGGTCCTCGGGGATATGCTCGAGTTGGGTGATTTTGAAGAAAATGGCCACCGTTTGGTCGGGCAGATGGTTACCGAGTCGGACGCTGATGTTCTAATCACGGTCGGTGAATCTTTCCACTCTAATACTGCGCAGTATCATCGTTTTGAAAATTCCGAGGAAGCATCGAAATCGATTGTGGATTTAATTAAGCCTAAGAAAGGTGATATAATCCTAGTCAAAGGCTCGCGGGGAATGAGGATGGAGAAAATCGTCGAAAAGCTTTTGAAGGATCCATCACGTGTCGCGGAACTTCTTGTTTGTCAGGACGTGCGTTGGAAACAATGATTAAAGCGTTGGTTTTTCTTTTGGGATCGTTAATAGTGAGTTTTGCCTGGGCGCCGCTGTTGATCAAATTTTTGTACAAGTGTAACGTTCGTCGACGAATCAGGCAGGAGGTTGAAGAGAAAATTGAGGCGCGGCGGGTCAAGTTGGGGACCCCGATCATGGGCGGCCTGTTGATGGTACTGACCACCATTGCCATCACTCTTGTCTTTAATCTCTCGCGAGCGCAAACTTGTCTACCTCTTTTCTGTTTGGCTATAGCAGGCATCTTTGGCGGCATCGACGATCTTTTAAACATTTTTGGTCACGCCAAACTTTCGGACACGGTGCGGGGGGGAGTTACACCGATTGTTACCTTGTCCGGCTTCACCTGGAACATCTATAACATTTTACTTCTGCCCTGGAACGCTTTTAAGGAAATTTTTCGGGCTCTGGGTAGCTACCCAACCTCCGGTTTTAAGCCCTGGGAAAAGTTTCTCATTCAGGTAGCCATCGGTTTGGTCGCCGCCTGGTGGATGTACTTCAAACTGGATTGGCACGAACTTTGGCTGCCGTTTTTGGGAACTTTTGACATCGGAATTTTTTATATTCCCCTCGTTGTTTTGATGTTGGCGGGAATGGCCAACGCCGTCAATTTAACCGATGGGATGGACGGGCTCGCCGGCGGTCTTTTGGCGATGGCTTTTACCGCCTATATGGTTATTAGTTTAGCTTTAGGCTACAATCAGATTGGCTATTTTTGCGCCACTGTTGTGGGAACTTTGCTGTCGTTTCTTTACTTCAATATTCATCCGGCTCGTTTTGAAATGGCCGATGTCGGCTCGCTGTCCTTGGGGATGACTCTCGCCGTAATAGCAATGATGCTGCGACGGGAGTTAAGTCTTTTAATAGTTGGCGGCGTTTTTGTGGCCGAGGTTCTTTCGGTGCTTATCCAAGTTGCCTCGGTCAAAATGGGTCGGGGTCGGGTCTTTAAGATGGCGCCACTTCACCATCATTTTGAGATGCTCAGCTGGCCGGAGACCAAGGTCACAATGCGTCTTTGGTTAGCTGGTGCAGTCTTAGCATTTGCCGGTGTTTTGGTGGCACTGTTGTAGCTATAATGTCTAATTCCTAATTACTAATTCCTAATAAAATGTCAAATGTCCAATTCCCAATGTCGAAAATTTTAGAAATTAGATATTAGAAATTAGAAATTTTCTATGCCTCGTCTCAAACAGACTTCCCACTCCCCAGATATCTCACTCTTGATCGGAGTCATCTTGCTCCTCATCTTCGGTGTCATTATGGTCTACGATGCCTCGGTCGTTTATGCCCACGAGGTTTTTGGAGGAAAATACCATTTTTTAATCCTCCAATCGCTCTGGGTTCTTTTGGGGACGCTTGCGGCGTTTTTCGTCTACAAGCTAGGCTACCAGCGTCTTTCAAAGCTTAGCTTTACTATTTTTGCCTTAAGTCTTTTTTTCTTGCTCCTGACGGTGATAGCCCGATTTTTACCAGCAGTTTTTGAGGCGTTTATTCCCAAAGTTTATGGTGCTCGAAGATGGATTTACCTTCCGGGGGGGATGGGCTTCCAGCCGTCGGAATTGGCCAAGTTTAGTTTTATTCTTTATCTTTCGGCTTGGTTTGCCAAGAAAAAGCAGAGGTTTTCGTCGTTTCTTTTTCTCTTGGCAGTTCTTTGTGGTCTGGTTGTCCTCCAGCCCGACTACGGGACAGCAATGGTTATTGCCGCAATTGGACTCTGTATTTATTTTGTCTCCGGTGTTAGCATCCTCAAGCTGTTGCCTCTCGGATTAGGTTTGGGAATTTTGGGGATTTTGTTTATTATTAACTCGCCTTATCGAATGCAGCGCCTGCAAACTTATCTTGATCCCGCGGCGGCCGATCCTCTTTCCGGTGGGTATCATATCCAGCAAATTTTGATGGCGATTGGTTCTGGTGGGGCCTTTGGTTTGGGATTTGGTCAGTCTCGCCAGAAGTACGAGTATCTTCCGGAGGTGACAACCGATTCAATTTTTGCCGTCGTCGGGGAGGAGTTGGGTTTTGTGGGGACGGTGGCGGTGGTGGCGGCGTTTGCTTTTTTGATTTTTAAAAGTTTTGCCGTGGCACGGGAGGCACCTGATGATTTGGGAAAATTGGTTGCGACTGGTGTTGCTTCGTGGTTGGCAATTCAAGTTCTAGTCAATCTGGCGGCGATGACGGCTTTGCTGCCGCTGACGGGAATTCCCCTGCCTTTAATTTCTTACGGCGGCTCGTCGATGATTTTTATGATGATGGCCATGGGGCTGCTTCTTTCGGTTAGCCGTTATACGGTCAGGAGTTCAAAATGAAAGACGTTAGGATTGTTTTTATTGGTGGTCACCATACGCCCGCCTTGGCTGTCATCGATTCTCTAATTTCCAATTTCCAATTTCCAATTTCCAATTTTTGTTGGATCGGTCACAAGTTCTCCATGTGGGGAGATAAGAATGTCAGCGCCGAATATCAGGAGGTGACCGGGCGGGGGATTCCTTTTTATGACCTTAAGGCCGGTAAGCTTTACAGGACTTTTCACCCACTAAAATTGATTCGCTTGCCGTTCGGCTTTCTGCAGGCCTTTTGTTATCTTTTGAAAATCCGACCCCATTTGATTGTCAGCTTCGGAGGCTATCTTGCTCCTCCGGTGGTGATAGCCGGCTGGTTTTTGGGAATTCCCTCGGTGACGCACGAGCAGACGGTTGAAGGGGGATGGGCGAACCGGCTTGTTTCTAAGTTCGCAAAGAAAATCTTTGTCAGTTGGGAAGAGTCCTTAAAGTATTTCCCGAGGGATAAAATTGCCGTAACCGGTAATCCTCTCAGGCCTGCAATTTTCGAAGTAAAAAAACAATTAGCAATCAACAATCAACTATCAACAATTTACATTACTGGAGGAAAACAAGGTTCGCATGTGATTAACGAAGCGGTGAAAGGAGCGTTGCCGCAGTTGTTGGAGAAATATAACGTTATTCATCAGTGTGGGAGGTCAACGGTCTTCGATGATTACGAAGCGCTTAGCGCTCAGCGCTCAGCTCTTAGCGCGGAGCTACGATCGTGTTACTTGTTGCAAGATTTTTTTGGTGAGGAGGAAATCGGTGCTGTTTTTGCCGCCGCCGATTTGGTTGTCAGCCGGGCGGGAGCGAATATTGTTTACGAATTGGCCGCATTGGGAAAGCCGGCGATTTTGATTCCTATTCCCTGGGTTTCCCACGACGAACAGCGCAAAAACGCCCAGCTTCTCGTCGACACCGGTTCGGCGATTATTCTTGAGGAAAAAGATTTATCTGCCAAAAGTATACTACTACATAGTGATATACTTTTGTCCAATTTGGAAAAATATCGGGAAGGGGGAAAGAAGGCGCAGAAGTTAGTGCGGTTGGATGCGGCAGACAACATCGCAGACGAAGTCGTTAAGTTACTGAATTGATATGACTGAGTTATTTTTCTATTTCCCCTCCCTAAACTCACTAACCCTTTTAGACTAATGAGCTTGGAGAGAGGAGCAACGGTCTGATACTAGTTCTGGTATCAGTGTTGGACACGCAACATGGGCGCGCATCGGTCTGAAAGCAAAGTCCTTTCAGACTCCCTCTGTAGCACGTCTTCTACCAACCCTATTCATCGGGCATCTGATAGACCAGACGTGCTTGGTGCTTTTCATCCCCTTGTAATACTTCGCAGGTCGGGGAGTTCGTAAACTGCTGACGAACTTTTGCCTGCAAAGAGAGGCGGATACTGGCGCCTCTGATCCCGTGTTCTACACTCTGGCGCCGAGCTGCCCAGCGTTTGCCACCGGAAAGTGCAGGTGGTGGCAGTGGTAGCACTGGGCTTTTTCATCCGCAGCGCGCACTGCCTTCTCCAGATAGGCATAGACCTCCGGTAGTTCCTCGGCAATTCCCTTCCAGAGTAGCTCGCGAATCGGCTCTCCGTCCTTGACAGGAGTAACCTCTTCCACGGTAATCTGGGCGGGTTCGCCTCTGTACCAGGAACCCTTCACCTGGATGTGCTTCCCTACTCGCAGGGTGGCGTAGCTACCCTTACCAGTTCCCCGCATGGGGGCACTGAGTGCTGGCAGCGGTTCCCCTTTGAGGCCGCAGATGATGGTGCACGAGCCAGAGCTCGTTACCGCGTCGCCCTCCATCACGACCTTCATGGTCGCCTCACCGGAATTGGCTGAGGCGGGGCGGATGTTCCTGGCGGCGGGCCCCTTCTTGCCCTGACCAACCTCGAACTCGACCGAGTCACCTTCTTGCGGTTTGTAACCGCTCACCACATCGGAGATGTGGAAGAAGATGTCTCGCTCCCCCTCGCGCTTGATGAAGCCGAAGCCGCGAGTACCGTTGAAAAACTTAATTCTACTAGCCATTTCTCTCCTTCTTGCCCGTGCCCGTGTCCCGAAGGACGGGGGCGTGGGCCCTGACTCCTCCTGTTGCCTGCCCTTGCGGGTTCAGGTGTCCGGAGTCAGGTGGTACATTTTGGTCTTATTTTGCCCCCTTTCTTTTTTTGAACTTTATGAAGGGTGAATAAGACAAGGGAAATTCGGAAATCGATGTTTTTCCGAACTTTCCGCGTCTTACAACCCACAGGTCTTTTGTCAACTGCGGTAACACACAAGTGTGTCACCTCGTTGTTAAATTGTTGTTGAATCCATCCGACCTCAACGGTTGGTTGAGAGCAGGTGGATTGGAGGGAAAGTTGTTGGACATCGTTGTCCGACGAACTTTCCCTCCGAAGGGCTGCCCAGGCCCTTTATTTTCCCTCCCTACTTGCAACCCGCTCCCCTATTCAGGGATGTTTTTTGTTTCAGGAGGGTTCCTCGCCTTTCGGCTAAGGTTGGTGAAACTCGGACATTTTGTGCATTGTGACCTCCTTTAGTTTTTGTTGGCTCCTGGCCAAGTGTTGGGTCAGGAGCGTCGTTGCTGCCGACGGCGAATGCTACCGAGCGCCCTGTTCTCCGTCGGCCGCTTTTTGGACCTCGGCGGTGTTTTGTACTTTGCCATTTTTGCCTCCTCGCTTTGAATTTGGTTTTATTGCCTAAAAATAAAGGCAACCCGCGGTTGACCTTGATATAACAAGAATATCGAGACCAAGTGCTGATTGCCTTTTTTTAAGCTTCTTTTTGAGCTTATACCTTAATTATAACAGTTTTTGTTCCGTTTGTCAAATTTGGCAGATTAAGCTCTGCGACCACATTTTACTTCTTAATTTTAACATAATACAGGACAGAAGTCAAGTACCGGAGTTAAATAAGCCGAAGGCCTACTTTTGAGCTAATAGTCGTTAGACTATGCTCAAATGCAAGGTTCTTGAGCGAAGCCAAGTCAGACTTGGCGAAGCGAAAGGTTCTTATTGGGTTACTGTCTTTACTGAATTACTGTCTTTACTGTAGAATAGTTTTGATGGTTAAATTGTGGAAACCCAAAGTTCGAGTAGCGCGGCGGTGGTTTAAAAGATTGTTTCTTGTTCTCCTTGGAGTTGGACTCCTGGTTGGTGGGTTCTATCTTGTCTTCAAGTCCGATTTTTTCATCATTAAGAAGGTCAACTGTCAGGTTAAAGACAAAACTTCGGTCGCCGACGAAAAAAGATGGTGTGAGCAGGCCAAGAGGTCAGCGATTGGGCAGAGGATATTTCTTCTTAAAGAACAGGCGATCGCCGGTGAAATAAGAAAAAAGTTTCTGCCGGTGGGAGATGTGGTTTTTAAAAAGAAGTATTCGCAGACGGTCGTCGTTCAGATTAGCGAAAGAAAGCCGATTGCTAAGATTTCCCGTCCTGGGGGCTTGGAATTTCTTGTTGACAAAGAAGGCGTTATCTACTCCGAAGTCCAGCCGGAGTGGCAAGGCCTGAAAACAGTTGTTCTGGAGTTGGGTTCGGAATTGGCACTGGGACAGACGATCGACGCGAATATTGTCTTATTGATTCTTCTTGAAGAGCCCTGGGTTTCTTCGGTCAAATTTGCCGGCCAGACAGGAATCGAAGTCAAAGGTGACGAGGAATTGACGATATTCTTTTCCCGCGAAAAAGATCTTGCAGGCCAAATTCGGTCTTTACAAACGGTCTTGCAAAAGTATAAAATTGAAGGCAAGAGTCTTAAGCAAGTCGATTTACGGTACGAACAACCTGTTGTTAGGTATTGACCCTAAGCCTACTTTGATGTAAAATTAAAATTGGAGCTCCCTAATGGCCAAAGATAGGATAATTGCTGGACTTGATATTGGTTCCGCGAAGATAACAACGATCATTGCTACTCTGTCCCCCGAGGGGAAGATTTCGGTCATTGGGGTTTCAACCGTACCTTCAAAAGGGATCAAGAAAGGAGTGGTGGTTGACATCGACGAGGCGGTCGAGGCGATTGCCGCGTCCCTCGAGAGCGCCGAGCGGATGGCTGGTTACGCCGTTTCCTCGGCCTACTGTTTGGTTGACGGAACGCATATCTCCTCGCTTAACTCCCACGGAGTCGTCGCCGTCGCCCATCAGGAAGGTGAGATTTCGCCGTCGGATGTGGCTCGGGTGACCGAGGCGGCGCAGGCGATTTCGATTCCCTCGTCGCGGGAGATCATTCACGTCATCCCCCGCGGTTTTATTGTTGATTCGCAGGATGGAGTGCGCGACCCGGTGGGGATGAGTGGGATTCGCCTCGAGGTAGAAACGAACATTATCTCCGGAGCCACGACGGTGATGAGGAACTTGGTCAAGTGCGTCCAGCAGGTCGGGGTAGACGTGGAGGATCTGGTTTTTGGGGGGGTGGCGGCGGCCGAAGCGGTTTTGACGGACACGGAAAAGGAGTTGGGCGCGGTTTTGGTCGATATCGGCGGGGGAACGACGGACATTTTGGTTTTTGAGGACAGCAGTCCGGCCTACGCCACGGTTCTACCGATCGGCGGTCAGAATCTCACCAACGATTTGGCCATCGGCTTGCGCACCAGTTTGGAGGATGCGGGGAAGATCAAGGAAAAACTGCAGGTGGCGGCGCTAGGCAACCAGAAAGAAGAGAATCAGCTTGACATTTCTGATTTGGGACTGGAGACGAAAACGTTGTCAAAAAAAACGCTCAACGAAATTATCAAAGCACGACTGCAGGAGATTTTCTCGCTGGTGGCATTGGAGGTCAAGAAGTCTGGTTTTGCCGGGAAGCTACCGGCGGGAATTATTATCTGCGGGGGAGCGGCGGAGACGGCGGGGATTGCCGAGGCCGCCAAACAGGTTTTGAAGATGCCGGTGCGGATTGGCCAACCTCGCGGGGCTTCGGGTCTGATTGAAGAGGTTAATGGCCCGGCTTTTGCTGCCTCGATTGGCCTTCTTTTGTACGGTTCGAGATTGCAGCCCGAACGCCGCATCAGTTTAGGCGCCGCTCGGGGACGTGTGTTTGAGCTTTTGGGAAGAATGGTCAACTGGATTAAATCCTATCTGCCCTGAATATGATTAAGAAGGATGACGAAGGATCAAGAGGGATCAGCAATGAAAAGGAGTTGTTGTATCCGGAGCTCACCTATAAGTTAAGGGGGATTTTCTTTGAGGTTTATAACGAGCTAGGTCCCGGCTTTAAAGAGTCGGTTTATGTTGAAGCGATTAAAAAGTGCCTCAAGGAACATCGGATTCGCTTTCGAGAGGAAGTACATGTGCCGGTTCATTTTAAAGGAGGGAAGGTTGGGGATCATCGAATTGACTTGGTAGTTGATGGAAAGATTGTTGTTGAGGTTAAGGCGGTGGAAACTTCGCACTCACAGTTTAGATCACAAACGGTTTCTTATCTAAGAGCGTCTGGATTAAGTATAGGTTTTCTGGTAAATTTTGGGAGCAGACCGTTACAAGTGTTTACCTTCAGGAATAGAATTAAGAGGGATACAAAGAGGATTTAGAAGGATTAATCCTTTTTGATTCTGCCCCGAATCCCTTTTCATCATATTATGTTAATCAAACCGGAAGTTGAAAAATTTGCAAACATCAAAGTCCTCGGCATTGGGGGTGGGGGTGGTAACGCCCTCAACTCCATGATTGACCTCCAGCAGATTCAAGGAGTGGAGTTTGTGGCGGTCAACACCGACGCCCAGGCGCTTTCGATCAACAACGCCCCGGTCAAGATTCAGATCGGCGAGCAGCTGACTGGTGGTTTGGGTTCGGGGGCCAATCCCGAGATTGGCCGCAAGGCGGCGGAGGAATCGACCGAGAGAATACAGGCGATTTTGGAGGGGTCGGACATGGTCTTTTTGACCGCCGGTTTGGGTGGGGGAACGGGGACCGGCGCCTCGCCAATCATCGCCGGAATTTCCAAGAGTTTGGGAGCATTGACGATCGGAGTGGTGACCAAGCCCTTTGAGTTTGAAGGACGCAAGAGGATGCAACAGGCCGAGGAAGGGGTTGTTAATTTGAGGGATAAGGTTGACGCCCTAATTACTATCCCCAACCAGAAGCTTTTGGAAATTGTGGATAAGAAAATGTCAATTCTGGACGCCTTTAAGGTTGCCGACGGCGTTCTGGGACAGGGCGTTCAGGGAGTTTCCGATTTAATTGTGATGCCGGGGTTGATTAATGTGGACTTTGCCGATGTGCGGACGATTATGACCGACGCCGGTTCGGCCCTGATGGGGATTGGCCGCAGTTCCGGTGAGCGTCGCGCCGAAGAAGCCGCGAAAGCGGCCATTTCCTCGCCCCTTTTGGAGCTTGATATCGAAGGAGCCAAAGGTATACTTTTTAATATCATCGGCGGCCCGGATTTGACGATGCACGAGGTGGACCAGGCGGCAAAGATTATTGCCCAGGCGGCCGACCCCGATGCTAACATTATCTTCGGGGCGACGATCGACGACTCGATGGTCGACCAACTGAAAATTACGGTCATCGCCACCGGCTTCGAAGGCCGACCCCCGTCTGAGGAAAGGGTTGAAGGATTTAGGGAAGAATTTCGGGGGAAGATGAAAGAGGAAGAAGAGAAGTACGAAATCCCAACCTTCCTTCGGAAGAAGTAAAGCCAGTGAAGACAGTAAAGACAGTA
This sequence comes from candidate division WWE3 bacterium, assembly GCA_030619715.1. Taxonomy (GTDB): domain Bacteria; phylum Patescibacteriota; class WWE3; order JAUXAW01; family JAUXAW01; genus JAUXAW01. The sequence goes on along the minus strand of JAUXAW010000001.1, from coordinate 9,262 downwards.
AATCAATAGCAGGTTCTTCTTGTCTTTACTGATGTTACTGAATTATTGAGTTACTGATATTCTCCGCTGCCCCCGGAAGATTTTTTATGCCCAAAGTCATGTTTTGATCGAACACGCTACCGAAACCTACCTTCTGCTAAAGACGACTTGAAACAACAAGATTACCTCAAGTCAGAAGATATATTCATAAAGCTTTGGGTGAAATTTAACATAATCAACTTCTAACCTCCCCCCATTTTGTCTAACCCTTGACCTTCACAGATAGGATTGCTATACTTAGCTGCAATCTAACTCTGATCTTACAAATATCAAGACTTATCAAAGGAGTTGTTTTATGAATATTAAAAAATTCGTCGGAAAACAAGTTAGAAAGGCTCGCGAAGAGTTAGGAATTTCCCAGGAAATTTTGGGAGAAAAAACAAACTACGCTGGTCCAACTATTAGCCAGTTAGAAAGCGGCCAGTTTCGCCTTTCGCTGGAATCGCTGGAGAAGATTGCCAAAGTCCTAAATAAACCTCTCTCCTTTTTCCTTCCCGAGAACATGGAAAAAGATTATACGCTGCCTTCAAAACTGACGGCGGTTGAGAGGGAACTGGCCGAGATTAAAAAGACAATTACCAAAGGAGCCGTCCGGGCCCGGGAGGGCTTCTTCCACGTAGTGGTTACGGGAAATATTGGTGCGGGGAAAACAGTTTTGGTTAAAAAGCTAGCTAAGTATTACAACGGTAAGTTTTTCTTGATAGATGATCTTGGGAACCCCTACCTTCCGCGTTACTACCAGGATATGGGGAGATGGGCGCTGCATAGCCAGCTTTACTTCATCGCCGAAAGTTTTAGAATCCATTCGGAAATTGACAAAAGCATCATCCCCGTTTTTCAGGACCGCAGCGTCCATGAGCAGTTCTCTATCTTTGCCACCAGTTTATACGAGCAAGGCATTCTAGACGGGTTAGATTATCGAACCCTACAAAGTCTTTATTCCTCAGTTAAAAACCTCATTCAAGTCCCTGACCTTGTTATTTATCTCAAGATGCCCGTCCCCGAGCTTTTGAAGAGAATCAAAGAACGAGGCAGAGTTTACGAAAAGAATATTACCGCCGAATATTTGGAGCACCTCAACCAAAAACATGATCAGTGGGTAGGGAGTTTTGACCTTTGTTCTACAGTCACTATCCCTGTTGATGAGCTCGACTTCGTTCACAAACCTTCCGATTTCAAGTTTATTCTCAAAAAGATTGATGCGGCTCTTTAAACTCTTATGCTTAAAGTTATTGGAACTCATTGTTATTTAGGAGGATTTTTACTAGGTCTCCAACAGGCGGGTTTGCTGGTTCTCGAAAGTGAGGAAGTTTGGAAACCCGGATTGCGCGGGGCACAGTCCTTGGGTTTGCCGAGCAAAGAAGTTTCCCAGATGCCGGACAGTCTTCCTAAAGCAGATATTGTTGTAGGGAACCCGCCTTGTTCTAGGTTCAGCCACTTAAGTTTAAGTTTCTTTGATAAGAAGTCCCACGAGGATCCAGAAACTTTTCCGGAAATCCTTGATCTTGTTAAAGTAGCAGGAGCTTCTCGCGCCCAAGTTATCTGGTGGGAAACAGGCCCTCTATCTTGGACATTAGGACGAAAGCTTTTGACAAATTTTCACAATCAACTTTATGATGTCTGGGACAACGTGACAACCTTACTTGTACGGTTGGATTTACGTTACATCGGTATTCCTCAAAGAAGGCCACGTGTTCACATCATCCATACCAGTATGACCAGGAAACCCCCCTCTGTCCCGGAGACCGTTTGGCCCTCCGATTATAAAGTTGGTGATTGGTTGAAGTCTGAAACAGAAGGCTATGACTTCGGGCATCCTGTTTTTTCCAAAGAAGCGGTTAATCCGGTGGCCTGGGCGGAGAAACGGGATTTGGAGATGAAGTTTCGTTCGGTGGTGCCAAAAATAATCAGCCAGAAAGATTGGTACACCGGTTCGGTACTTTCTCGACGGCTGATGGTTTGGCAGGAGGAGAATCGCTGGTTTGACCTTTTGGAACACGCCGCGCTAATGACCTATCCGCTTGACAAGATTCTGAATATTTTGTCGGTTCGGCCAAGGCCTCTCGAGGCGCAGGTCTTAATTTCAAAGTCAGTGGCCCCGGCGGCGAGTAAATGGGTCGCGGAAAAAATTCTTTTGCCATGGCTGAGTGGCCAGAGTGGTTCGGGTCCGGTCCAACCGATCACCCGCCAGCAAAATTTTTGGGAGTTAGATCTAACTATACCCAACAAGGTTGCCCGAGCCCTCCGGACTGGTCAGACCCTTCTTCCCGCTTAGTTACAGATTTTTCTCTGCACCTCTCTACTTTGGAGCTTGACATTGAGGAGACACATAGTATACTCTTTACATTGTTGAAAGAATTTCCTCACTCCTCGCTGCCCCCGGGGTTGTTTTCTGTGTCCAAAACTCCTGTCCAAACCCCAGAAAAAATTAGAAAAAGAGACGGTCGGGTTGTCCCCTTTGATCCCCAAAAAATTACAGTAGCTACCGTTAGACTAAGATAAACATAATGATGAAAGATTTAAAAAAACTAATGAGGGCTTCCAATAAGGAGAATGCCGCTCACTTTGCCGTTGCGGCGAAACGGATTTTGTCACTAAGTCAGGATCAGCTTTTGAGTTACGATCCTACCGACCCTCCTGCTAATTTGAGGAAAGACTATTTTGAGCTGGTCGAACTTCTTATCCAGGCGCAAAAGAGACCACAGGATCAGAAGTTACGCAAGCGGATTCAGAGCACGACAGAATCCTTAGTTATCAATGCTACCAACTTTCATCTTAACTTCTTTAGGCCCAGTCTTCTGGGTCTTTCCGAACCAAAAGCTTTTAAGAAGCTGGTCAGAGAAATGACCAGTCTTTTCCGGCGTAAAAATGCCGATTACGGGAATGCCTTTCGCTTTTGGGGGATTCCCGGACTGGGAGTCCGGATCGGGGACAAATACTTTCGTCTCACCCAGCTTTCCAAAAAAAGTTACAAAAGAAAAGTTGCCGACGAGAAACTGCCGGACACGGCTCTGGATTTAGCCAACTACGGAATCATGCTTCTGATGCTTCTTGATGAAGGGCGATCGTTAAAGTGGGGTCAGTAGGTTTTGAAAGAAAGTAGCCGCAGAGCAACTTCGGTGTTACCACTCTGCGGCTTTTGGCTGGTTATGTAAGGATGGGATCGATGATGGGCTTCCCATCCTTAAACCAGCTCTTAGCGCCCATTCCCCATGTGAACTCTCCATGATCCACGTGGCGGACATTGTGGATCGGGATGGACCGTTTTCCTTCGGAACACCATCCACCACCCGGTATTACCAGAGCACACCTTTCTAGTGTAAGCAGCCCTGGAGACGCGGGTTCGACGATGTTTCCGGTGTAGACCCTGCCATCTTCAGTGACGACTTTGGCACCTACAGGTTCCGCCATTTCTCTCACCTCCTTCGGAGTGTTTTGGTCCAGCTACTGCTGGACGGTTTGAATTGAGATGGTGCCATTTTGGGGCTACCACACCTGGATGGGGTCCTTGTTTGCTGGTTTGCACCAGCAGTCGCTCCCAGCAAGGCCCCGCTCGAATTCCCAGAACTCGTGGCCTAAATCTTGGCAATCGGCTTCACATCTTCCCTGTGTGCCGGGCAGTGGCGGTGCGCAGCCTCCTGCCAAGAGTATAACGATGAGCAATAGAAGCCCTAGTGCCCTTCGGCGTGACATGTGGGTTACCTCCTTTCTTCGATTCTGTGCCTAACCCAGGTGTAACACAAAAGACCTGGTCTGCCTCCTTCCCGTGTTTTGTGGTGTTGTGAATCTGCTGATCCTCTTTAACCTGTATTAAAAACTACCAAAGTGTAACAGATTTGTCAAGTTGTCAAAATTAGGTCTTTACAGAATTTAGAAATTATGGTTGACTAGGTTTGTCTCAAACTGCCCCGCAAGGGGCTTTTGTTTTATTCGCAGCACCATCAAAATTTAACAAAGAAAGAAAGGAGGGGAGTTAGGATGGAGTGGGTTATAGCGGTGTCAGCCACGGGTTCGGAGGATGGTTTTGTAATGCTCAGGGAGACTTTTGAGGAAACAAAAAATCTGAAGCTTGTTGAGGGTGGGTTTGCTTCAGCAGGTCAGGCAGCGCGTCATATCAGAAAGCTTCAGAGAGAGACGACCCGTTTTACCCTCGGAGAATTGCTGGAATTGCTGGCGAGAGGGTCTCCGATCGGACTCAAGGAGAGCGATGCTCTGGTTCTTTTGGAGCGGGCTTTCAGGGAGGGACCCCTTGGGCAGAAGTTCGGAGACGAACTGCTCCTAACTGAAGCGCGGGGCCCTTCTCCTGAAAGGATTCTAGCTCTTCTCGAAGGCGAGTCGCCGATTGGACCTGAGGAGAGTGCTTTCCTTGATGCTGTTCGAAGACTTGGCTACCATCGTTGAAGGAGAGGAGGGAGAGTATGTCTCAAAAGAGAGGTTGGATCGAGGTCATCTGCGGCAGCATGTTCAGCGGCAAGACGGAGGAGCTACTCCGTCGTATCAGGCGAGCCGAGATTGCCCGGCAGCAGGTAATGGTATTCAATCACAGCCGCGACACCCGCTATACAGCAGAGAGTGTGGGTTCTCATAGGGGAGAGCGTCACAAAGCTGTTATAGTGGGAGATGTTTGGCAGATAACAGCGTTGGTCGGGCCGGACATCGAGGTGGTGTTCATTGACGAGGGGCACTTCTTCGAGCACACTCTCGCCGATGTTTGCAATCTGCTAGCAGACGGTGGTGTGCGTGTTGTCGTTGCTGGACTGGATATGGACTTTCGCGGTGAGCCCTTCGGTCCGATGCCCTTGCTGATGGCCATAGCGGAGAAGGTGGACAAGCTGCAGGCCATCTGCGTCGTCTGTGGTGCGCCGGCTAGCCGTAGCCAGCGGTTGATTAACGGTCAGCCAGCCAACTACGACGATCCGGTGATCATGGTCGGCGCCGACGAGACCTACGAAGCCCGCTGCCGCCACTGCCACCAGGTGCCCCGGCGGAAGGAGGAAGAATAGTTTTTGGAGAGAGCAGGCGGTCAACGCAAAGAAAAATCTTGCGGTGATCGCCTCTTCTTGTTATACTGACCTCACAATGTTCAAGCCCGTCGACTCTAAAGTTGATTTTCCCAAACTTGAAGAAAAGATTTTACGGTTTTGGGAGAAGAATAAGATTCTTCCAAAATATCTTGAAAAGAACAAGGCCTCAAAGAAGCGCTTTTCCTTCCTCGATGGTCCTATCACCGCTAACAACCCAATGGGTGTTCATCACGCCTGGGGTCGGACTCTCAAAGATCTATATCAACGCTACAAGAGTATGCAGGGATTTCGCGAGAGATTTCAAAACGGTTTTGATAACCAGGGGCTTTGGGTTGAGGTCGAGGTCGAAAAGAAATTGGGTTTTAAATCAAAAAAGGATATTGAGAGGTATGGTATTGCTAAGTTTGTCGAAGAATGTAAAAAACATACTTTGCATTTTGCCAAGATTCAGACGGAACAATCAAAAAGATTGGGATATTTTATGGATTGGGGGAACGACTATTACACGATGAGCGACGAGAACAACTACGCAATTTGGCATTTTTTGAAAAAAGTTTGGCGGGATGGAAATCTTTACAAAGGTCGCGATTCGGTCCCTTGGTGCCCCCGTTGCGGAACGGCTATCTCCCAGCACGAAATTTTGAGTGAGGAGTACCAAGAGATCACACACACAGCGATTACGGTGGAGTATCAATTACTAGATGCTAAGAATGAGTATTTATTAGTTTGGACAACAACGCCGTGGACTCTACCGGCTAATACCGCAATTGCGGTTAACCCAAAACTCGAATATGTGAGATTTAAAACCGAGGCGGGCATCTTTTATTCCACAGAAGATTACATGAAAAAAACTGCGCCCAACGCAACCGAAGTTACGAAGATTAAAGGTGAGAATCTAATTGGCAAAAAGTATCGGGGTTGGTTTGAGCATCTCCCAGCGGTAAAGGATGCTTTTTCTGAGAAACCCAATTACCAATATCGAATCATTCCGTGGAAAGATGTTTCCGAAGAAGAAGGAACCGGTTTAGTACATATTGCTCCAGGAGCGGGTGCCGAAGATTTTGCTTTGGGTTCAGAATTTGATTTACCCGTGATTGGTCCTTTGGATGATGCGGGGGAGTATCAGGAGGGATATGGTGATTTTTCTGGCAAAGTAGCTTCCGAGGTTTCAAAATTAGCCATCGACTATTTTGAAAAAAATGATGGTGCTTGGATGATTGAGCCCTACACCCACCGCTATCCCGTCTGTTGGCGCTGCAAAACCGAACTCGTTTGGCGGGTGGTTGACGAGTGGTACATTGCGATGGATGCAGCGAGACACCACGGTGCCAAAAATTATCGCCAACGACTGCAAGAAGTTATCAAAGATGTCCGCTGGATTCCGTCTTTTGGTTACGATCGGGAATTAGATTGGCTACGCAACATGGAGGATTGGCTGATTTCCAAGAAGCGTTATTGGGGACTCTGTCTTCCCATTTGGGAGTGCGAGTGTGGTCATTTTGAGGTGATCGGTTCTAAGGAGGAGCTTCGAGAGCGGGCGGTTGAAGGTTGGGAAGAATTTGAGGGCCATACTCCTCATCGGCCTTGGGCCGATGCGGTCAAAGTTAAGTGTTCTAAATGTGATAAGCTCGCAAACCGAATTCCTGATGTTGGTAACCCCTGGCTGGATGCCGGTATTGTTTCTTTTTCAACCCTTAAATATTTCGAAGATAAAAATTATTGGCAGAAGTGGTTCCCCGCCGATCTAGTCTTAGAAAGTTTTCCCGGACAGTTTAAGAACTGGTTTTATTCCCTTTTGGCGATGAGCGTTGTTTTGGAAGACCGAACCCCCTTTAAAATTCTTGTGGGCTACGCTCTGGTTCGCGACGAGCACGGTGAGGAGATGCATAAGTCCAAGGGGAACGCGATTGAGTTTAACGATGCGGCGGAGAGGATTGGGGCGGATGTAATGCGCTGGATGTACACTCGGCACAATATAACGCGAAATCTCAATTTTGGTTACGGTCCGGCGGAAGAAATAAAGCGACGGTTTCTATTGATTCTTTGGAATTGTTATAAATTCTTCACGACATACGCCGAGCTTGATGGGTTTGATCCCGTTAGGGATTGGAAGCTACCTAAAGGAGAAAGATTCAACTTCGAAAGCTTCCCCTATAGCGTTTTGGATGTTTGGATTCTTTCTCGTGGGAACCAGCTCGTTAAATCGGTTACAGAATCTCTTGACCACTATGACGCATTTTCAGCAACGCGGGCAATTGAAGACTTCGTGGTTAATGATATTTCAACTTGGTATATCAGAAGAATTCGAGATAGGGTCGGACCAACTGCGCCTGACGGTGAGGATAAGCTAGCCGCCCACCGGACTCTCTATAGCGTTCTTTTAGTTCTTTCAAAGATTTTGGCACCTTTCTTGCCATTTCTAGCGGAAGAGATTTATCAGAATCTAGCGGCGGTTGGGAAAGATAGTTGGATGGCTGAGTTAGAAAGGAAGGGAGCAGCTCTTATGGTAAGGGAGTCTGTACACCTTACCGATTGGCCCGACTGGCACGACCATCTAATTGACGAGAAGATTTTGGAAGGGATGGAGCTCGTGCGTCAGGTTGTAGAGAAGGGGCATGCGGCGAGGAAGGAAGCTGGGATTAAGGTTCGACAACCGCTCGCGAAGTTAACAATCAACAATTTAACAATGAAACAATTTAGCAATGATTTCGTGCAGCTTATCAAAGACGAATTAAATGTTAAGGATGTTGAGTTTGTGAGGGGTAAAGGAGAGCTTGAAGTTTCGCTAGACACCAAAATCACTCCCGAACTCAAGGCTGAAGGGGAAAAAAGGGAGTTAATTCGTCAAATTCAAAACTTGCGAAAAGAAGCAGGCTGTGAGTTGAATGAAGAGATAGTCGTTGAAGCCCCGTCCTGGCCTAAGGAGTTCGAGGATTACATTAAGCAGAAAACTCTAGCCAAGGAACTTAAGGTTGGACCGGAACTTAAAATCATCAAATGATTACCATCCCCAAAATCCTAAAAAACGCCGATTATTTTTTGTTTCTGGCAATGATTTTGCTGTTGGTCTTTGGGCTGACGGTCATCTTGAGTACCAACCAGGAGGCATTTAAGCGCCAGATTATTTTTGCTCTAACCGGCCTGCTTCTCTACGTTGGAGTTTCGCTCCTTGATTACCGTCTCCTGAAATCAGCCTCGGTCGGTTTCTACGGTACGGTTTTGGGACTTTTGGGTCTGGTTCTTGTTTCGGGGGTGGTCACCCGCGGTGCGGTTCGCTGGCTAGAGTTTGGCGTTGGTCAGTTTCGTCAATTCCAGCCGTCGGAGTTTTCCAAAATTGCTCTGATTCTTTTTCTTTCATTTTTGCTGGAATCTCACATCGGCTCTCGTTTATCTTTCAAAGTTCTTTTGGTCTCAATCGCGCTGACAGTGGTCCCGGTTATTCTTGTCTATTTCCAACCAGATTTGGGAACCTCGATCATTCTTTTAGCTATTTGGCTGGGGATGATTTTGGCCGCCGGTTTGAAACCTGTTTATCTTTTTTTGATGGCGGCTTCGGGTTTAGGTCTTTTGGTTCCTTTGTGGTCGCTCCTTAAGGACTATCAGCGGCAGAGAATCATCAGTTTTTTAAATCCGGCTTTAGACCCTTTAGCTGGTGGCTACAATGTCTTGCAGTCGGTGATCGCCGTCGGTTCGGGGCGAATCTGGGGACGAGGTTTTGGTCGGGGAACGCAATCACATCTGCAGTTTCTGCCCGAGCATTACACCGATTTTATCTTCGCCTCGCTATCTGAGGAGTGGGGCTTTGTTGGTTCGATGCTTTTGTTACTCTTTTTTGCCATTCTTTTGACAAGAATTTTGGTTGTTGCCCGAGACGCTCGCGACGATTTTGGAACTTTAATTGCCATCGGGGTTCTTTCTTTTCTCCTGCCCCAGGTTTTTATCAACATTGGAATGAATTTGGGAATTATGCCGATTACCGGAATTCCCTTGCCGCTGGTTTCCTACGGAGGAAGTTCGCTTTGGGTGACGATGGTGGCGCTGGGGTTAGTGCAGTCAGTTGCGATTCGCAGAGAAAAACTATAAAATGAGGCAGCGATGAAATACGTAATTGCAAAAATAGGTGGTCGACAGTTTAAATTAGAGGAAGGCCAGAGTCTGAAGGTTGACCGTTTTGATGGTAAAATCAACGAGGTTTTGCT
>JAUXAW010000014.1 GCA_030619715.1 candidate division WWE3 bacterium | reverse complement strand
CCTGGCCCGCCGGCAACATCTGAGATTAGGAGCCGAGGAGTATACGGCGCCATTGGTAAGACCGGCGGTGGAAGGATAGACATGTTGAACATTTTCAGGCGAAAGAAAAAATCAACAAAAACACCATCAGCTACAGGCGTTGGCGCTCCTGCTCCAACGCCGTCGGAGACCCTCGCCAAGGGTTTGACCGACATTAAGGACATCATCGCCCCGGCGGCGATTGAAGTCGATTTTAACCACATCAAGATTGGTAATCATTATTTTAGAACTCTTTTCGTCTCCGGCTACCCTCGTTTCGTCGGGGCCAACTGGCTCGCCCCTCTGATCAACTTCGAGCACACCCTTGATATCTCAATGTTCTACTACCCGGTGGAGTCAAAGGGAGTTTTGCAGGACCTGAGAAGAAAAATTGCCGAGATGGAAGCAACAATTAGCACGGATATCGAAAGAGGTCGGATCGTTGATCCCGCCGTCCAGGCCGCCCTGGAGGATGCCAAAGTCCTGCAAGAACAGCTGGTTAAAGGAGTGGAACGCTTCTTCCAATTCTCGTTCTACATCACCGTCTCCGCCGAATCGCTGGAGGAACTTAATAATGTGAGCAAAAGGGTTGAAGCGACCCTCGGCTCGCTGATGGTCTTGTCGAAACAGGCCACCCTCCAGATGGAGCAGGCCTTCAAGTCAACCGTCCCCACCTGCTTGGATAAACTGCTGATCACCCGCAACATGGACACGACTTCGCTGGCGACGACCTTCCCCTTCACCTCCTCGGAGCTGACGGCTAACGAGGGTATTTTGTACGGCATCAACGAACACAACGGCTCGCTGATTATTTTTGACCGCTTTACTTTGGAAAACGCCAACTCCGTTTTGTTTGGTAAAGCTGGAAGTGGTAAAAGCTATGTGGTCAAACTGGAGGCGATGCGCTCTTTAATGTTCGGCACCGAGATTATGGTTATCGACCCCGAGGCCGAATACAAAACCCTCTGTGAGGCCCTCGGCGGTGAATACATCAACTTCTCCGTTAGCGACCCGGCGCGGATTAACCCTTTCGACCTTTCCGGAGTTTACGAAGAGGGTGAGGACGAGCTGGGACTCAAGATTTTGTCCCTGCACCGGCTGTTCAAGATTATTTTTGAGAAGCTTTCCAACCGTGAGGAGGCGATTTTAGACCGGGCTCTGGTTTTGACCTACAAATCCAAGGGCATCACCCCCGACCCGGAAACGCAGAAAAAAGAGCCGCCGTTGCTGGAGGATCTTTACAAAGTCTTGCTCGGTTTTGAGGAAGAGGATGCTAAGGGTCTGGCTGAAAGGTTGGAAAGGTATGTCAAGGGGAGTTTGGTCGGAATCTTTGACCAGCACTCGAACGTTGACATCAAAAATACTTTCACCGTCTTTGGTATCCGGGAGCTCGAGGATAAACTGCGGCCGATTGCGATGTTCATCATTCTTGATTTCATCTGGAACAAAATTAAAAGGGAGATGAAGAAGCGGATTTTAATTGTCGACGAGGCCTGGTACCTGATGCAGTACCCCGACTCGGCCCGGTTTCTCTACTCAATCGCCAAGAGAGCGCGCAAATATTACCTGGGTCTGACAACGCTAACCCAGGATGTTGAGGACTTTTTATCCTCGGATTACGGCAAGGCGATTGTCACTAATTCTTCGATTCAGATTCTTTTTCGCCAACACCCGGCGGCGATTGAGAAGGTGGCCGAAACTTTTTATCTTTCCGAGGGGGAAAAGAGGCTTCTTCTGACGGCTAATGTTGGCGAGGGTCTCTTTTTTGCCGGACCGAATCACGTTGCTATTCAGGTGGTGGCTTCGCCCGAGGAGCACCGTCTGGTTACCACCAAGCCGGCGGAACTTTTGGCGATGAAAAGAGAGAGGGAAGCCCTCACCGCCGAAGCTGCCCCACCTCCTCCACCTTCTAAACCTTTACCCCGTAGCGACGCGGAGCGTCTGCTTCGGGGCCCCGAACCAAAAAGTGAAGAGAAAATGACCCGCGCTCAAAAATTCGAAGCGGAAAATATTGCAAGAATTTCCAAATCCGAACCACCGCTCCCCAAACCCCAACCTTGACAAACCCATAACCCACGAGGGCTCCTCTTCTCTTTTTTTTAAGCTTAGGCTAACTAGCGGTGCGGACGGGCATGATCAGGTGGAGGTAGTCGGAGGATGGGGAGGGCTTGATCACTCCGGGATTTAAGGGGCCGCTGGCTTCAAAAACAACTTCCTCGGATTGTAAATTGGACAAGACATCGGTTAAGTATTTGCTATTGAAAGCAATCTCCAACGATTCGCCCTCAACCGCGGCCTCAACCTCGGTCTTATTCTCACCCACCTCGGCGGTGTTGGCGGACAAAGTCAGAGGTTTTGTGGAATCCAAATGCAGCCGAACGATACTGGCCGAGTCCCGAGCAAAAATTGATGCTAGACGAACCGCTTTAAGAAACTCATCGGTCACTACTTTAGCCCGAGTGGTAAACGAGGGCGGAATAATTTTTTCGTAATCAGGAAACTGTCCTTCCAAAAGCCGGGAGGTGATGCGGGCCCCTTTGAGCTCAAAGAGAATCTGGTTTTCCTCGGGCAAGAGCACCGCTCTAATCGGTTCCTCCTGATGGGCGGAAAGCCGCGCCACCTCCACCAGGGTTCGGGCGGGAATAACGATTGATAAATCCTCGGCTAAATCTTCGGGGAGAGTAAGCTTCCTTTCCGCCAACCTAAACCCATCAACCCCCACCAGAGAAAGATTTTTTCCCGAACCTTTAACGAGAATTCCGGTTAAAATCGGCCGACTCTCCTCGCTGGCGGCGGCGAAACCTACCTGCGAGACGGCTCCCGAGAAAACCCTCGGGTCCAGAGAAAAAACCGTTCTTCCCCCCACCTCCGGTAAGGGAGGAAACTCCTCGGCGGCTAAGCCGTTTAAACGAGACTCGGCGTTCGGAGCACTTAAAGTCAGAACCTGTTTTTCGGTACTGATCTCAATTTTCCCCGGCGGTAGATTCACCACCAGCTCTAAAAGGAGTCGGGCCGGAACGGTAATCCCACCTTCCTCCTCAACCTTGGCTCCAACCCAGGTGACGACCCCGGTCTCCAAATCCGTCGCTGCCAGCTTGATCCGACCGTCCTCGGTCTTGAGCAAAACATGGGACAAAACCGGTAGAGAGCCCTTGATGGAAACGGCCTTGGAAACCATTGATAACCCCTGAGCTAGATTTTCGGAAAGACAAGAAAATTTCATGCTGGTTTTACTATTACCCTCCTCTCCCACCCCTCCCCCACACTCTCCGTCTTTACACCTTCTTCATTAGCTAAAGCTAGGTGAACCAAGCGACGCTCAAAGGACGGCATTGGAGCCAGCGTCACCGGCGTCTGCAAAAACCGGGCCCTGTCGGCGGTGCGGTGAGCCAGGTCAAAAAGTTTCTGCTCACGTTCCTTGCGGTAACCCCCAATGTCGACCAAAACCCGGCGCCACTCACCAATTTTTCGATGAACCAAAAGATTTAAAAAAAGCTGCAAACTTGAAAGTGTTTCCCCGTGATAGCCGATCAGCGCCCCTAAATCCTCCCCGCTGATGTCTACTTTAAAACTCCCATCCTCATCCTCGGCGGCCGCAATTCCCGCCGCAATTCCTATCTTTTCTAAAACCTCCTTGACCACCTCTTCAACTATCTTTACTTTATCTTTCTCAACCACGGCTCCAGTCCTCCCAGCCCAGCGATAAAATACTGTTGCACAAGCGAAAAAACCGTCGTTGCCAGCCAGTACAAAACCAGACCCGCTGGCAGACGCCAACCAATAAAAACCGTCATCAGCGGCATCATATAGAGCATCTGCTCCTGCATAGTATACATTAAGTCATCGGATTTGTCATGGGTCTTTTTCGCCTCTTTAGAGGCCTTCGCCACCGCCGGCCGCATCGTTTTTGAAAGCAAAAACTGACAAACCCCGGCCAAAATTGGCAGAACAAAGAATTGGTCGGGCTTTGACAAATTCCAGGGACCAAAACTAGTATTAATTGTTCGCGCTGGGTCAAGTTTTAGGAAATCAAAATAAAGAATTTCGTTAAGTTTTAAAACCGCCTGACCGTCGTTGCTCAAGACCTGAATGAACGCTTGGTATAAAGCAATCAAAATTATCAGCTGCAAAATTTGGGGCAGACAGCCGGCGGCGGGATTGATTCCGTGACGGCGATAAAGTTCCATCTGGGCCTTGGCCAGCTTTTCTTTATTTCCTTTGTATTTCTCCTGAAGCTTTTTCAGCTCCGGAGCCAGGTCCTTCTGTTTCTTAGCCGCTTTGAGAGTCGGTAGCGTCAAAGGAATTAAAGCCGAACGCAGCACGACCGTCATCGCCAAAATGGCCAGCCCCAGGTTCTGGAATAAAATCTGGTAGAAGAAAACGAGCAAATTTAATATTGGATGATATAAAAATTGTTGCCACATATTACTTTACCGGATCGAACCCGCCCTCGGCCCACGGATGACATCTTAGCACACGACGGAAACCTAACCAACACCCTTTGGCCACTCCATATTTTTCCACCGCTTGATAGGTATACTCCGAGCAGGTGGGGGTAAAGCGGCAGACCGCCAAGCGCCCTTCAATCGAAAAATACTTTTGATAAAACTTGATCAACTTCAGCACGAACTTCTTCATAGCTTTGGCCCACAATTTTCGGTCGGACGACGAAGACTAAATCGAAACCCTCGGGAATTCTAGAAAGCTTGGCACGAACTGCTTCGCGCAATAACCTTTTGATTCGATTCCGAACCGTCGCCCGCTTGTCAATTTTGGTCGAGATGACAAAACCGAATCTGGGTGGGGCAGCAATTTTCTGAGGAGCAACGGTCAGCTTAAAAATGGGGCAGTGGTAGGACCTTCCTAATCTTTTGACGCGGCGAAAGTCATAATCGTCGGTCAAACGATTTTCCTTCGGCAGCATTAGACCGTCAACCTTTTGCGCTTCTTCAACCGACGCCTTTTAAGCACATTCCGCCCGCCGAGACTCTTCATCCTTTTTCTAAACCCATGGGTCCGCTTTCTCTTTTTCTTCTTCGGTTGATAGGTCCTCTTCGGCATCGTTAAACACTCTCCCACCAACTTTTATCAAACTTAATTCTTTCCAAACCTGCCTCGTGTTCTACAAATCTTTTGACTTTTTCGACAATTTTAATCGCCTCCAGAGCCTCTTCGTAACGAGGAGCGACGTCGCTGGGGTAACGGCATCCTGTGTAAAAACCATCCAACATTTTTATATCTTCCTCTAACAGAGTTCCGTCAATTGAAACACCCAAACCTTCGAGGGACTCACAGAGGGGTTTTAGAGCATGTATCCTCTTCAACCGCTCGCCATAATAAAGAATCAAACCTTTGAGCAACTTCTCGACCGCTTGTTGGCAATGAAAACAGGCTTGGTCAAAAACACCACTATCTTCATCAGAACCCAGAAGCAGTGCTGCTTTATAATCATTCTCGGCTCTTTGCAACCACTCTTCAACTACCATTATTTTCTCCTTACTATTTTCCTTCATAGAGAACCTCCCCTGTTTCCAAAACATCAAGAACGAACGGATCGCCTCCTTTAGAACGCCAGTCTACCTCGTATGGTGTGTACACAACCACATCTAAAGGGGCTTTACAAATGTCATATACAATCCCTCTAACTTTTCTGTCCCGATCAATTCTTCTCTCCGTCGTATCTTTGATCACAAAAAGATCCACATCACTATCCTCACGGATATTCCCCGTTGCCGCCGAGCCGAAAAGAATAATTTTTTCCGGCTTGTATTCTTCGGCAATTTTTTTAGCCAACTTCTTGGCTTCTTTTAATAATTCTTTTCTCCGCGCTTCTTTATCCATAGCAAAAATATTTTACCCCACCTCCCCACCAAAATCAATATGCTCAAAACCCCTTTCTACCAACAATTTAATCATCATTTTCAAAATTGGGTGTTGACAAGTTATGCACAGACAATTTAATATGGATTTGGTCTTATCTTTTGATATACTTCACGGCCTGCCCCCTGAAAGTTTACCTCATGACCAACGAAGAACTCTGGGAGGCGGCTCTCGCCGAACTAGAACTTAATCTTTCCGGACCAAACTTTAAAACCTGGTTTTCCCAGACTTCGGTTTTAAAAAGAGAAAATCGTTTGATTGAAATCGGCTGCCCAACCAGCTACTCCCGCGGCCGCATCGAACAACGCCATTACCATCAGGTCAAAAAGGTTTTGGATCGCCTGACCAAGGAAGAAAACGAATTAATCTTTTCGGTTGACACTTCCCCCAAACTGCCAGAGAAACCCTTTGGTCCTCTTTTCGCCGAAAAGAAAGGACTGCGGAAGGGGATTGGTCTTTTTCCCAATTACACTTTTGAAAATTTTGTCGTCGGCGGCTGCAACAGTCTGGCCCATGCCGTCGCTCTCGCCATCGTCGACAAACCGGGTCGGGCTTACAACCCGGTCTTTTTTTACTCCGGAGTTGGTTTGGGCAAAACCCACTTGATTCAGGCCATCGGCAACGAAATTCTCACAAAGCGTCAAAACCTCTCCGTTTTGTACTGCACCGGTGAATCTTTCACCAACGAACTCTTAGACTCGATTCAATCGGGTCACCGCAAAACGACGGCCAAATTCCGGGAGAAATTCAGGAAAACCGATGTTCTTCTGATCGATGATATCCAGTTCATCGCCGGTAGAGAAACAACCCAAGAAGAATTTTTCAACACCTTTAACGCACTGTACATGGCCAAAAAACAGATTATTCTGACCTCGGACAAGCCCCCTCGGGAAATTGCCAAGCTGGAAGAGCGTCTTTCGTCGAGATTCGTCGGGGGGATGATTGCGGATATACAATCGCCTGATTTTGACGTGCGTGTCGCCATCCTCCGCAACAAAGCCCAAGCTCTAAAAGTAGATATTCCCGACGAAGTAATCGACACCATCGCCGAGGGTGTCTCGACCAACATCCGGGAGCTGGAGGGAACTTTTCATCAAGTTTTGACCTATGCTCAAACACAACACTTAGAGCTAACTCCGGAAACGGTGATCAAAATTCTGGGAGACAATTTTAAGAAGCAGAAAACGGCGGCGACCCCCAAAAAGATTATCCAAACCGTCTGCACCTATTACACCGTTAAGCCGAAGGCTTTAAAGGGGAAAAGACGACCCAAAGAGATTGTCCGCCCCCGGCAGGTGGTAATGTACCTTTTAAGAAATCTAACCGAACTCTCTTTAGAGCAAATTGGAGAACTTCTAGGAGGCCGCGATCACACAACGGTGATGTACGGAATCAAAAGGATTGAGAAATTAGTCGAAGAGAACCTCCAAATCCGCGAACAGGTTAATGTGGTTAAACAACAAATTTGTGGATAAGTCAGAGGCTTATTATAAGTTCTGTGGATAAATCACCACACTTTTCCACAAAGATATCCGCAAAAGTTTAGGTTTTTTCCACAAAGGAAAATCAGATAAGGTGGCGTTTGTGGTGGACAAACTCACAGACAAGTTGTCAAACCCATTCAAATGGAAATCCACAAAAAGAACTTAGAAATTAGTAATTAGAAATTAGTAATTCGATGTTTTCCCCTTTTCCACATTCCCTACTACTAGTACTACTAAACTTAAAGGGGGAACCTTAGAACGAAAAAAATGTGGAAGACCTATCAATGCGTGTTACAATAATTTTGTTATGTCTGCAATCGTTGGTTCTTTTGATATTGGAGATTTCTTCAATGAGGGTAGGGTTCTCCATCTTCTTTACAACGGTCGGATTTACAACCATCAAGATTTGAAGAGTAAACTTTCGAAACGAGGCCATCAGTTAAAAACTCAGTCCGATGGTGAGGTAATTGTCCATGGTTTTGAGGAGTGGGGAGAAGATGTTTTCAGAAAACTTAACGGGATGTTTGCCATTGCTCTTTATGATTTGGAGAGGAAGCGTCTGCTTTTGATTCGTGATCATTTCGGAATTAAACCCCTCTATTATTTTTTTGACAAAGTCAATCAGCGGTTTCTTTTTGCTTCGGAAATTAAAGCATTGCTTTGTGACCCCAACGTCCCCAAACTCCCTAACAACAAGATAATCTTTCAATATCTAGTCCAGCGGGTTCATGACCATAGTGAGGAAACCTTCTTTACTGGCATAAGAAAACTCCTGCCGGGAGAGCTGATGAAGGTTGAGTTTGGTGAGAGTGGTAGGTTGAAGCTCAGCAAAAAGAAATTTTGGTCACTGGACTTCAACTATTTTCAGCCAGAGGCTGATCCGCCTTTGGTGGAAAATAATCTAGGAAAATTTACCTACCTTTTGGAGAGAAGTGTGCGTTCGCGTTTGGTGAGTGATGTTCCGTTAGGAGTGTGCTTAAGTGGAGGATTGGACTCATCAACAATCTCGGTTTTGATTGACAAACTAACCAATGAGCCGCAAAAAACTTTTTCGGCGGTTTTCCCCGGACAGAAAAATGATGAGAGGGAATTTATTGATGAGGTCAATAAAAAGACCTCAGCCGAGTCCCGTCTGGTTTATCCAAAGTCTGAAGGTTTGTTTTCCGAACTTGAGGATTTGGTGCGAGTGCAAGAGGAGCCGTTTATCAGTAGCGGCCCCTACGCTCAATATTGCGTGATGCGAGAGGCGTCCAAAGAGGTTAAAGTTTTGCTCGGTGGCCAAGGTGGTGACGAGCTCTTGGCCGGCTACGACCCTTACTTTTTTGTTTATCTTAAAGAGCTTTTAGGAAAGGGGCAGCTACTGGTGTTCCTGCGGGAGTTGCTGGCTGTTCAGAGTCTTCTCTTTAAGTTCGGCCGTCTGCGCTTGGGCCAGCGAGGTGCTCCCACTGCCATCTCTTTACTCCGTCCGGAGTTTTGCCATTCTTATAAGTCCTATACGATCAATAGGACATACACCAACCTCAAGCGACGCCTCTACGAGGACGTCTTTATCTATAGCTTACCAGCCCTGTTGAGATATGAGGACAAAAATTCCTCAGCTTTTTCCTTGGAATCCCGGGTGCCTTTTTTGGACCCCTATCTGGTTGAATTTATTTTTAGTCTGCCGAACAATTGGATTATTAGAAATGGGATTAACAAGTATATTTTAAGACAGGCGATGAAGGACCGACTGCCGCCAAAAATTTACCACCGCAAGTGGAAGGTTGGTTTTACAACTCCCGAAGATGTTTGGTTCCGCAAGGAGAAAGATAAAATTTTGGAGATTTTCCAGAGTGGGAGTTTCAGGAGGAGAAGATACTGGGACGCTCAAAAAGTAGTCGCGGCATTTAAGAGGTTTCTGAGGGCAGATGAGGGGGATAGTATGCTCTTCTGGCGGTTTTTGAATTTGGAAATCTGGCTGCGTGTTTTTATTGACCAATGAATTTACCAAAATCCAACCCCGGCAAAAATTTAACTATTAAAGTGGACGGTAAGGTTTACGTTCGTTATCCGATCAAAACAATGCTTATTACCAAGGACGATGCTATTGTGGAGGTGGTAAGAAGGCATACCGAAGGTTTGCTCGAGTCTGATGACCTGATTGTCATCTCCGAGCGGGTGGTGGCGATTACGCAGGGGCGCTGCTTTCCCATTTCCGAAATTAAACCTTCTCGTTTGGCCAAATTTTTGATGAAGTTTGTCTACAAACACCCCGGCGGTATTGGGCTTAAAAGTCCTTGGACGATGCAGTTGGCGATAAACGAAGTTGGAGTTCCGTGGATTCTTTTGGCGGCTTTGGTGGCGGCTTTGACTAAGCCTTTTGGCATTCGGGGAATGTTTTATCGGGTAGCCGGACACAACATTGCTGCCATTGACGGGCCGTGCGATTATACCCTGCCGCCGGGGAATCAGTCGGCCAAGTTGGCTCCGAAAGACCCCGGGAAAGTAGCGCAGAGAATCTCCAATGCTTTGGGGGTTGGTGCGGCGATTATTGACGCCAATGACTACGGCCAGAAAACTTTAGGAGCTTCAAAGGGAGTTGATCCAAAATTTGTCGAAAAAGTTTTTGCGGACAACCCTTTGAGCCAAGCCGATGAACAAACACCATTTGCTATCGTGCGCAAAGTTTAAAAAGATTCGAGGAATCGAGGCAGTTGTTTTTGGTTTGGTTCTCTTGTTTCTTCCCGTCAATCTTGCCAAACACTTCTTTTTCGATTTTGCCTACGTTGACGGGATCCTCGTCGACTACCTCATTCCCACGATTTACCTCACGGATATTTTGATTTGGGGCCTTTTGGGGTTGTGGTTATTTCGGTGTCTCCGAAGTTTTTCTACTAACCATTTAACCATTCAACCATTTAGCAATTTTTCTATTCTCTCTTTCGGTCTGCTTCTAGTTTCAGGTTTGTCAATCTTTGGTGCTTTAAACCAGCCCGCCGCTTTTTATAAATGGTTGAAGCTGACCGAGTACATTTTATTCTCTTTTTATGTTTCCAAAAATGTGAGACTGAAGGGAGATTGGTTGACTATTGTTAGACTTCTCTCAGTCGGAGTCTTGTTCGAATCGATTCTAGCTATTGCCCAATGGTTCAAGCAGGGCTCGATTTTCGGCTACTACTTTTTTGGCGAAAATAAATACACTGTTTCGACTCCCGGGATCGCCACTTTTGATTTCGGAGGTGTCAAAAAAGTCCGCCCCTACGGAACGTTTCCTCATCCCAACGTGCTTGGTGGGTATCTGTCGATTGTGCTGCCGTGGGTGCTGCACAATCTAAGTTCAAAGTTCAAAATTCAAAGTTCAAAATTTTCTCTGTCTTCTGTTCTCTATCTTCTACCTTCCATTCTCGGTCTCGTTGCCCTGTATCTCTCTTTCAGCCGCTCCGCTTGGCTCGCTGGCACTTTTGGCTTGCTATTAACACTTACTTTGATTCTGAGGACCGGGTTTACTTTTTCCCTCCTCCCTCCTCTCCCCTCCCTCCTCACTACCCTCTCTTATATTCGTCGGGCCGAACTCAACTGGATTGCTCTCCAAATAACCAAAGACCACCCGCTTTTGGGAGTCGGTCTCAACAACTTTACGATTGCGATGGACAAGTATGGCAAAATCTCTGGTTGGGTTCGTTTTTTACAACCAGCTCACAATGTTTATCTTTTGATCGCTTCCGAAATAGGCCTCCTTGGCCTCGCCTTATTTCTCTGTCTTCTCTTCTCTGCTTTCCGTCTTCTTTTGAGGAAAAAGAATTACCTGCTGTTGATCTCCTTAACACAAATAGCACTTCTCTGCCTCTCGGACCACTACTTCTGGACCCTCCAACAAACCTGTCTATTTTTCTGGTTGCTGATCGGTCTTGTCTTTACTGCAGAAGATGACGTATAATTGGAAGAGAGATGGAGTTCACGAAGAAACTGCCAATCAAAAAAATCTTTTTAACATCCCTTCTCGCTTATTTGGCGATTATTCCCTCTGGGTGCAATTTGTCGAGAATTTTACAAGCTATTCCCTTTATCAAACCACCGGCGAAGGAGGTAACGCTGACCTATTGGGGCTTGTTTGAACCGGAGGAGGTTTTTGCACCGCTGATTGAGGACTACCAAAAACTTCATCCGGATGTCAAAATCGAATACCAGCAGCGGGCTTTTTCCACTCTGGCTCAGCACAAGGAAACTCTTTTGACGAGATTTAGAGAGGGAACCGGTCCGGATATTGCCCAGATTCATAATACCTGGGTCCCCCAGTTTGCATCGGAGCTCTCACCACTTCCTTCAAGTATTATGTCCTCGGCCGAATTTGCCACCGCCTTCTACCTGCCGGCGCAAAACGCACTTTCCTACCAAGGTCAACTTTACGCTATTCCCTTGATGTATGATGGACTGATGCTTTTCTACAACACCGAGCATTTTGAAGAGGCGGGAATTGAACAGCCCCCTTCGGATTGGGAGGAGTTTCGCCGCCGCGCGGTTGAACTGACGGAAACCGACGAAGAGACCGACAAGATTACTCAAGCCGGAGCCGCCGTCGGGATGGCCAGCAACATTTCGCACTTTTCGGATATTTTGGGGTTGATGTTCGCCCAGAGCAAGATTGATTTTCCCGCGGGTCTAACTTCCCGCGGTGCCCGCGACGCTCTGACTTTTTATACCAACTTTGTCACTAAGGATAAGGTTTGGGACGCCTCCCTGCCCTATTCCGTCCATGCCTTTGCCAATGGACAGGTTAGCATGATCTTCGCTCCCTCGTGGCGAGTCTTTGATATTAAAAATTTAAACCCCGGATTAAAGTTTGCTACCACCGCCGTTCCCCAAATCCCCTCGCTGCCAAAACAGGAGCCGACCACAGTTAACTGGGCCACCTTCTGGGCCGAGGCGGTCAATCTCGATTCGGAGAACGCCGATGAGGCCTGGGCGTTTTTGAAGTTTTTGTCCGAGCCGGAAAACATGCGCCGTCTCTACGCCGAGGAGGCAAAATTACGCGAGTTTGGTGAGCCTTACAGTCGGGTTGACTTGGGCGATGTTCTTCTGACGAACGACTATCTTGCTCCTTTGATTGATGGTGCTCCGACGGCGACCTCTTTTATTGTCGCCGACGCTTCCGGTAACGATGTCTATGTTGATGCCGTTGCGGCGGCAGTGAACAGCGTTTTACAGGGAAAGGACATCGACCAAGCATTGGAAACTTTGAAGACAACGGTTGAAAGGTTCGGACAGGTTGGGCAGTAATGGACAAGACATACAAGCCGCAGGAAGTGGAGCAGAGGTGGTATCAGTTTTGGGAAGAAGGCGGATTTTTTACCCCCCCTTCGCCGGGCTCAGGGCAGGCTCAAAAGAAAAAACCATTTGTCATCACTCTTCCTCCCCCAAACGTCACCGGTGGTCTCCATGCCGGCCACGCGCTGTACACCGTTGAAGACATTTTGGCTCGCTACCACCGAATGAAGGGAGACCCGACCCTCTTTTTGCCCGGTTTCGATCACGCCTCAATTGCGGTCGAGTTTTTGGTTTCCAAGCAGTTGGCCAAAGAGGGAAAAACCAAAAAAGAGGTCGGTCGGGAGGAGTTTTTGCGACGGGCGGAAAAGTTTGCCAACGAATCCTTGGATTATATCCGTCAGCAGTTGAAGCAGTTGGGCTATTCTTTGGATTGGGGCCGGGAGGCCTACACGATGGACGAAGTTCGCTCGCGGGCGGTCCGCGAGGCCTTTAAGCGATTGCGCAAAAAGGGGCTGATTTATCAGGGAGAAAGAATCATCAACTGGTGCCCAAAGTGTGAAACGGTGCTTTCTGATTTGGAGGTTGAGCACGAAGAAAAGAAGGCAAACCTTTGGTTTATCAAATACCCGATTAAAGAAGCCAGGGAGCTAAGAGCTAAAGAGCTAAAGAGCTACATCATTGTTGCGACGACGAGACCCGAGACGATGCTCGGAGATACTGCCGTTGCCGTCCATCCTGAGGACAAGAGGTACAAAGATCTGGTCGGTCAGACGCTAATTTTGCCGCTGATGAATCGCGAGATTCCGATTATTGCCGACGAAGCGGTTGATCCCGAGTTTGGCACCGGAGCGGTTAAGGTCACTCCGGCCCACGATCCGACCGATTTTGAAGTTAGCCAAAGACATAATTTGGAAGTGATTCAAGTAATCAGTTTCGACGGTAAGATGACCGACGCCGCCGGTCCTTACAAAGAGGAAACGGTTGCCGTCGCCCGGGGTCGGGTGCTTGAAGATTTAAGGAAAATTGATGCGCTACAAAAAGAGGAAGATTACACCCATTCGGTTGCCGTTTGCGAACGTTGTGGGACTTTGGTCGAGCCGCTCGTTTCCAAACAATGGTTTGTCAAGATGAAAGAGTTGGCTGAACCGGCAATTCAAGCGGTCAAATCCGGCAAAATCAAAATCGTTCCCAAGCGTTTTGAAAAAATTTACTTCCACTGGCTGGAAAATATTCGTGATTGGTGTATCTCGCGTCAGCTCTGGTGGGGACACAAGATCCCGATTGAGGGAGAGGAAGATATTTTGGACACCTGGTTCTCCTCGAGTCTATGGCCGATTTCTGTTTTTGGTTGGCCCTCCTTCGCTAAAGCTTCGGAGGGCAAGCCCTCTGACTTTGAGTATTTCTATCCGACGACGGTGCGTGAGACAGGGTATGATATTCTCTTTTTCTGGGTGGCAAGAGAGATTATGATGTGTCTGGAGATGACGGGGGAGGTCCCTTTTGAGGTTGTTTATCTTCACGGGTTAGTGCGTGATGAGAAGGGCCGCAAATTTAGCAAAACGAAGGGTATTGGTTTTGACCCTTTGGAGGTGATCGAAAAGTACGGTACCGATGCTTTAAGAATGGCTCTGGTGGTTGGTAATCCGCCGGGAAGCGACCTTAGGATTGGGGAAGACAAATTTGTCGCCTACCGCAACTTCACCAACAAGCTTTGGAATATTGCTCGGTTCATTCTTCTTGACCAAGAGAAGAAGGATTTGGGTGAGCCGTCGGAGCAAGATAAAGCTCTAATCTCTTTGGTCAACACGACCATAAAGCAGACAAGTGAAAGTTTGGAGAAATACCGTTTTGATTTGGCGGCGGAAAATTTATACCACGTAGTTTGGGACGACCTTGCTTCTAGTTATTTGGAGAATTATAAAAAAGGTCTAGTTTCCTATTCGGTTCTTGTTGATAGCTTTCTGAAGCTCCTTAAGCTTCTTCACCCCTTTATGCCCTTTATTACTGAGGAGATTTACCAACGATTGCCAAACAAGGATGCGGAATCGATTATGATTTCTCCTTGGCCTCAGTCTCTTGAGGTTTAATTTCTTCTCCGCCTTCTTCTTCCTTCTTTTCCGTTGTTACCTCCACCGCTTCCTCAACCGGAACCTCTTCCTTGACCTCTTCTTCCTCTTCCATCTCCGCGTGTTCGACTTTGACGACTAAATCTTCGGGGTCTTGTTTGATCTCGACTTTGGAACGATCAACCGGTAGGTCCTTGATGGCAATTCTCTGGTCGATTTCGATCAGGTTGGAGACATCAACATTGATTTCGGATGGGAGGTCTTGGGGCAGAGCTTCGACTTCGATTTCGTCAAGCAGGGTAAGAAGCATCCCCTCACCGGACTTGACGATGGGAGATTCGCCGACAATTTCGATAGGGATTGTCGCCGTTGCTTTTTCGGTTAGGGTGACGGCGTGAAGGTTAGCATGAAGAGTTTCGTCGGTGACCGGGTCAATATCGGTTTCGGTAATGAGAACCTTGATGGGTTTTTGTTTACCGATTTGAACATCGACAAGGGAGCTTTCCCCAGCTTCTTCGTAGACTTTGAGGAATTCTGTTTTGTCTAGGGTGATGGGAATCGATCCCGTTTCCTTCCCAAACACCACCGCCGGCAGCAACCCCTGCTGCCTTAACCTGTCAACCTTCATTCCCAATATATCCCGCAGCTTCGCCGTCCATTACAGAGC
>JAUXAW010000009.1 GCA_030619715.1 candidate division WWE3 bacterium | reverse complement strand
GCCAGACGCGGGCGACGGAAGTTTTTCTTCGACCTGTTCCTGAGTAGAAATCAACCTTCTTTGTCATTTGAATTTGTCCTTAAACGAATGCTCCGCACCGGCAAAAATGTGAAGTCTTTTAAGCATTGGTTTTTGCAGTTTGTTCTTCGGCAGCATCCCCTTGACGGCGCGGCGGATGATTTCCTCCGGACGCCGTTCCCGCAGCTCCCGCAAGGTTTCTGCTCTTAGACCGCCGGGATAGCCCGAGTGGCGATAATAAATCTTCTGCCTCTCTTTCTTGCCGGTGACGGCGACCTCTTTGGCATTAATAACAACCACATGATCCCCCAAATCAAGGTGGGGAACATACTCGACCTTATCCTTGCCGGAAAGCAGTCGAGCAATTTTTGTTGCGCTACGGCCAAGAATTTGGTCCTTGACATCAATTAGATGCCAGCGGCGTTCAACTTGTTTCATCGTTTTCTCCAACCCACTCTAGCCGAGCCATTTCTGCTCTGTCCGAAGGACGGGGACCCAGTTTGACAATCCGCAAGTAGCCCCCGGGGCGTTTTTTAAAACGCGGACCGATCTCGTCAATCATTTTGGCAACAATTTCTTTCTGGGGCACAAATTTTAAAAGACGACGGCGGGCGGTTAAATCACCCTTTTTGGCGATGGTCACTAATTTTTCAATCTCGGGGCGAACGGCTTTGGCCTTAGCGAGTGTGGTCTCAATCTTTCCGTGCTTGACCAGAGAAATCAGAAGCCCGCGGTAGAGGGCCTTTCTCTGACCTAAGTTTCGATTCAGCTTACGTCCCTTGACCCGATGCCTCACTTCAAGCCCTCTTTTTTCAGACCCTTCTCAATTTCCTTAAGTGCTTTCTCGCCGATGTTCTTAATCTTAAGAATTTCTTCGGGACTTTTCTCGGCTAGCTCGTTGGCCGAAGAGACATCAGCTTTCTTGAGACTATTAAGAATTCTTAAAGGAATGTCCAACTCTTCGATGCCAATTTTTCCCACAGTCTTAACCTTAACCACCTTCGGCGGCTCTTTAGCTTTGTCCCCTAAACTTATCCGCCCGAAGAAGCTGGTTAGAATTTTGTTAGCCTCAACCAGAGCATCAAGAGGTTTAATGGTTTTATCGGTAGTGATCTCAATCGTCAACCTGTCATAATCGCTAACTTGACCGACCCGCGTCGGCTCAACTTTGTAGGCCACATTAAGAATGGGGCTGAAAACACAGTCCAGGGGGATAACCCCGATTTTGGTCTCCCGCTCCTCCGAGGGGGCATAACCGCGGCCGGGCTCGGCGACCAGCTCCGCCTCCAATTTTGCTTTTTTGTCCGCTAGGGTGGCTAGGTGGAGGTCGGGGTTGACGATTTCAACTCCCGCCGGAGCTTCGATGTCACCGGCGGCCACCTCGCCCGGACCTTTCTTGGAAATACTCAACGCCACCGGCTGGTCGCCCTCAATTTTGAGGCGCACCTGTTTAAGATTTAAAATTAAGTCAACCACATCCTCTTTGACTCCGGGAATCGTTGAAAATTGGTGAGGGACTCCTTCAAACTTAATCTGACTGATCGCCGCGCCTTTCAAAGACGACAAAAGCACCCGGCGAAGGGTGTTTCCCAAAGTGTGACCGAAGCCCTTCGGCAGGGGACCGATGGCAAAAATCCCCAACTCCAAAGTCTGCTTTTCGGTTTTTACCGCAACCTGAGTTTCATCAAGATTTAAAGTCATATCAACGGCTATAATACTCCATAATGACTGACTCGTCTATATCCTGTTCGATCCGCTCTCTTTCCGGAACCTTTTTGACCGTCCCCGTGTTACTCTTTTTATTCCAAGAGAGCCAGTCGGGGATAATCAGATTTTTTCTAATCTCCAAAGTTTTTTTGGCGAAACCAACTTTATCGCCGGCCGAGAGCTCAAAGGAGGGAATATCAACCTTCCGACCGTTGACGGTAAATTGTCCCTGGCGGATAAGTTGCCGGGCGTGGGACCGGGACTTGCCCAATCCTAGACGATAGACCACATTATCCAACCGTAGTTCCAATTTTTGCAAAAGAACAAGTCCCGCTTCACCCTTCGCCGCTTTTGCTTCTTCAATGTACTTCCTAAATTGCCTTTCGAGGATACCATAGATTCTCTTTACCTTCTGTTTTTCCCGAAGCTGCAAAGAATAATCCGATGGGCGGCGGCGACGCTTGGCTCCGTGCTGACCCGGCAGCGAACGCTGGCGGGTAACGGGGCATTTGACGCCCTCGCAGCGCTCACCCTTAAGATATAACTTGACGCCTTCTCTTCGACAGAGCCGGCATTTTGGTCCAGTATAACGAGCCATTATACCCTCCTCCTCTTCCTTGGTCTACACCCATTGTGCGGAATCGGGGTGATGTCTGTGATTGAACGCACCCCGAGACCGGTGTTTTTCAAAGATTTAATCGCCGCATCCCGTCCCGAGCCGGGACCTTTGACCAAAACGGCCACTTCCTTGACGCCTAGTTTCAGGGCTTTCTCTGCTACCTGACTCGCGGCTTTCGAAGCGGCGAACGGTGTTGACTTTCTAGTTCCCTTAAATCCCGCCGTCCCCGCACTGCCCCAGCAGATTGTTTTCCCCTCAGGATCGGTGATGGTGATCATTGTGTTGTTGAATCCGGCCGAGACATAGGCCTTACCCCGCGCCGGAATATCTTTTTTGATTTTCTTTTTCTTTTTTGCCTGAGCCATTTTAATGTTTCTTACCCTTTTTCTGTGACTTCCGCATCAGAATCCCCATTGTTTTCTTCTTGCCCTTTCTTGTCCGGGCGTTGGTTCGGGTTCGCTGTCCTCGCACCGGCAGTCCTTTTTGATGGCGCATCCCGCGGTAACTACCAATCTCTTTCAGCCGCTTGATGTTGGTGGTGACAATCCTTTTGAGTTCGCCTTCGACCTGAAAATCTTTTTCGAGGGAACCACGAATCTGCGAAACTTCCTCCTCGGAAAGGTCCTTAACCCGCGTGTCCGGATTGATTTGCGCTTCGGAGAGGATTTTTCTCGCCCCCGAGCGGCCAACACCATAGATGTAGGTCAGACCTACTTCAACTCTTTTATTATCAGGAATATTTACCCCAGCAATTCTTGCCACGTTCGCTCCTTATCAGTCGCTCAAGTTAAAAGTTAAAAATTAAAAGTTTAAAATTAAAGAACTTTAAACTTTGAACTGCAACTTTGGACTTTGCACTTTGAACTTTGAACTTTCGTCTACCCTTGCCTCTGTTTATGCTTCGGATTTTTGCAAACAACGTAGACCCGCCCCTTACGACGGACAATTTTGCAATCCTTGCACATTTTTTTTACGCTAGCTCTAACTTTCATCACTTATATCGGTATACAATCCTCCCCCTCGTCTCATCATACGGCGATAGTTCAACCTTGACGCGGTCCCCGAGCAATATTCGAATATGATATCTTCGCATTTTGCCCGAGGCGTGAACGAGAGCCTTCCGCCCATCGTCGAGCTCAACGCGAAAGCTGGCGTTGGGTAGGGCCTCTTTGATCACACCTTCAACTTCAATTCTTTCTCTTTTAACCATCAATACAAACTCCAGACATTTTACCAGAGATTAAAATTTTGTCAAGACTATGGGGCCGCTCTTTGCTACGGCGACCGTGTGCTCAAATAGTCCCGCTAAACTCCCATCGGCGGTGACAATCGTCCAATCGTCATTGAGCAACTCTATCTTACCACTTTTCTGCGCGTAAATCACCTCAATCGCCAACGTCATCCCTTCTTCAAGAATCGGCCCGGTTCCCGGTTGGCCGTACTCGGGAATAAAAGGGGGTTCGTGCAGTTTTCTTCCGACCCCGTGCCCACCCAATTCCCGCACCACATTATATCCTGCTCCTTCAACCGTCTTCTGGATTGTGTGGGAAATGTCTCCGACCGTTTTTCCAACCTGACACTCTTTAATCGCTTCCTCCAACACGCTCTGCCCAACCAACAGAAATTGTTTTTTGTTTTTTGTTTTTTGTTCATTACCTACCACGATCGTTCTAGCAGTGTCAGTGTGCAATCCTTTGTAAAAGACACCCAAATCAACGGTGACGATATCACCTTCCTTTAATTTTCTCTTGGTCGGAATTCCGTGAACGACTCCTTCGTTAATATTGATACAAGTGGCGAAGGGATACTCTTGAAAACCTTTGAAAGATGGCTTTCCTCCCGCTGCCAAAATTAATTTTTCCGCCAGATTGTTAAGCTCTAAGGTTGTGGTTCCTACTTTGGTTTCAGCCAAAACTTTGGCCAAAACTTCGGCCGTAATTTTTCCCCCCTCCCGCATAATTTCTATTTCTTTTTTCGATTTTATTGGAATCAAATTTTTCACCTCAAACAGACGCTGGGATTATACCATCCCCCCCACCCTTTGACAATTAACCATTTTTAGATCAGGATCTAATTTCTGTTTATTTGACTTCTCTAAAAAGACTATGTAGCGTCGCTTCGCTCCTTGCAATTTGCTTGACTTTCGCGCAAGCAAATAGTAATATCACTTAATAGTGGCACATGTAAAATCCAAATATTTTTCCTTAGAAAGGAGGAAAAGGGAATGTGGAGAGAGAAACTTTCTAAAGTCGGGTTCTGGGTGGTGTTAGGAGTACTGCTGTTTGGTGCTTGGGCGATGAGTTTTACCAAATCGTCTCTTCAAACGCTGGGGATTGTAATATGTGTCACCGCAGCACTCTCTCCAGTAATTGAAGCTTCGATCAAGACCTTGCTTCGAGCAGCCAAATGGGCAGGACAGATCGGGCGGCAGTACCCTGAGAATTGAGGAAAGGAGCCGGCAGGAGGCTATCACAAGATTCTGCTGGCTCCAAGACAAATTTGAGAAAGGAGATAAGACAATGTATTCGACCAGAAGATTGGCAGGTTATGTAGCCTTAGTCGTGGGGTTCTTTGGGCTCCTCGCCATCATCTTTATGCCCATGTTTCCCTCTACGCATGAGCCGATTATACCGGCAGCACGCCCTCGGGAGGTGCAAGAGGTAGTACCGGAGGTACGGTGGGATATAGAGGAGCTTTTAAAGCTTGCTTCGGAGGGCAAAGAGAATGAGGCTCAGAGATTGATTCTCAAAAAGCTCCGAGAAGCGAGGCCCAAGGCCACAGAGCCTACCAGAAGAGAGGGTTGGAGTCGCATCTTCACCCCCTACAATATCGCCGCCTTCGTCACTGGAGTCTCAGGGATCCTTGTTACAGTCCTTCTGGGGTATAAAAATACTCAAGGAAGAAAACCCAGAAATCAGACTTTAACCGTCTGAGAGTAAGGCGAGGGAGCCGGGCCGGTCTTATCAGAATCAATGCTGATGGGGTCGGCCCTTTTCTTTTTTCTTGACTTCTCTAAAAAGACTATGTAGTATTATTTATAGTGGCAATAGTGGCACACTTTACTAAAAATATTTCCTAGGAAGGAGGGAAAGATGGAAAGGCAAGAGATATCTGCAAAGAGGATCGTAATCGGAGCGGTGGCAGTTGCGCTTTTGTTCCTCATATTCTCTCGTTTACCAGAACACGTCGAGCGCGGGATCCTTTGGGTAGGGTTAGCCGTTCCTCTGACAGTAATGGTTGGCATTGTAGCCAAGATTGCCTGGGAACAATATACCGATCCTACTTGGAGAAAGATACGGGCGTTGGGGGCCGAACGAGAGAAAAGGAGATTCAGGCCCTTAAAAGTGCGGGCTGCCATCGTGGGGGCATTTGTGCTGGTCTTGCTCACCATGGCTCTATCATCTCTTCCACGAGCCGAATGGCTCAGCTATATTGTTACGGCGTTGATCGTGGGAGTGGTGATGTGGATTTGCCTCTGGCTTTACACTCGAGGTGTCCGACCAGCAGAATAACCGGCAGGAGCCGGCAGGAGGCTACCATAAGATCTTGCTGGCTCCACAAAAATTTGAAGAAGGAGGAGAAAAATGAAAGCAGAATGGTTGGATAATGTCAGCGCTTTCCTTGTAGGGGTTGGTACGATATTGCTTGCCATCCCCAGGCGTCAGGATCAAATTCTAGGAGCTGCTAGCCTTGTTGCTGGTTGGGCGCTGCTTGCAGTGATCACTTGTTTACAATCTAAAGAAGACTACCAACGGGGAGCACAATCCTATCTAAAAAGAGAGTGGTCGATCACAAACAAGTGGAGAGGAAGCCGTTCATCGGAGCTTTGAATCAGAAGTTTCATGAGCGGCTTTTTTCTTTTGCTCAAATCGAGGCTCTTCTTTTGTCTTTACTGAATTACTGTCTTTACTTTCGACCAAATTTCTTCAAACACCGCTTCGATCGGCTGTTCGTTGTTGATGTGGCGGAGAATTCCTTTTTCTTCAAAATATTTCAAAACCGGCTCGATGGTTTTGTGGTATTGCCGGAGCCGCTCCTTGACTTCTTCAGGATCCTCGTCTTCACGAACCTCCTCTCCTTTTTCCCGGGCCTCAAAAATGCGGTGGGTCAGTCGTGAGAGACAGGTTTCGTCTTTGGTATCAAGATGCAAAACTAAATCTATCTTTTGGCCTTTCTGAGAGAGGTATTCCTCCAGAAGGGGAATATCACCCATCTTGCGAGGAGTTCCGTCCAAAATAAAACCCTTCTGACAATCCTGTTGTTCTAATCTCTTTTTTAAAATTTTTATTGTCAATTCCGCCGTCACCCACTTACCTTCGCCCCAATATTTTTCCGCCTCAATGCCCTCGGGGGTCCTCGCTTCAAATTCTTGACGAAAGAGCTTCCCCGTCGAAATCGCCGGCAGACCCAATTTCTCCGCCAGCAACTTCGCCTGGGTTCCCTTACCACACCCCGGAGGTCCAATAATCGAAATAATCATTCCAAAAACCCCTCGTAATCCCTCATTACCATCATTGCCTCTAATTGACGCATGGTTTCGAGGACGACGGAGACGACGATGAGGATGCCGGCGCCACCGATGGTTAGGGTGGCGACGTCGGTGAAGACCCTGGCGAGAGAGGGAAGGACGGCAATGATCCCCAAAAAGAGCGCGCCAGCCAAAGTAATCCGCGTCAAAATATAGTTGAGATGCGCCGAAGTGGGATGGCCGGGTCGGATGCCGGGAATAAAGCCGCCGTACTTGCGGATGTCCTCGGCAATCTTGTCCGGGTTGAACTGAATGGCGGTATAGAAATAGGTAAAGCCGACGACGAGGACAAAGTAGATGAGGTTGTAGAAATTGTTGCTGGGGTCAAGAAGTGTAACGATACTTTGGGCAATGTTGGTGACGGTCGGGTTGTCCAGCCCGGTCAGGTAGCGGGCAATCATCGCCGGAATCAAAATCAGCGAGCCGGCGAACATAATCGGTATCATTCCCACCTGATTGACCCGCAGAGGTAGGTAGGTGCTCTGCCCACCGTACAGCCGGCGCCCCCTGACCCTTTTGGCGTACTGAATCGTCACCCGCCGCACCCCCTCGCTGACGGCGACGACGGCAACGACCACCGCCAAAAACAGCGTTGTCGTCATCAAGAAACTCATCACTCCGGTGGCGACCAAAGTTTGCCCAAAGGACAGCGGCAGGCGAGAGACGATTCCGGTGAAAATTATCAACGAAATCCCGTTGCCGACTCCATATTCGGATAGGAGCTCTCCGGTCCACATCAGGAAAATCGTGCCGCCGGTTAGGGTTAGAACTAAACTGACGAGCGGGAGAGGATCTAGCGTGGCCACGATTCCCTGACGCGAAAGCCAAAAATACATGCCGTAGGCCTGAAAAACAGCGAGGGGGAAGGTTAGGTAGCGTGTATATTGATTAATTTTCTGCCGACCGAACTCACCTTCTTTGGAAAGTTCCTCCAGTTTGGGAAAGACCATCGTCAAAAGTTGCATAATGATTGAAGCGTTGATGTAGGGGTTGAGGCCGAGGGTGACGACGGAAAAATTTTGCATTCCCCCGCCGGAGAAAAGGTCGAGCAATCCCAAGAGTTGGTTGGAAGCAAAAAGCTGTTTGAGAGCGTCAAGATTAACACCGGGGATGGGGATGTGGGCGGCGATGCGGAAAACGGCCAGCAGGCCGAGGGTAAAAAGAATTTTTTTGCGAATATCTTTAATTTTGAAAACAGTCTTAAGCTTGTTAAGCATGAGTTACTATTCTCCTATCTCTCCACCAGCTTTAAGTATTTTCTCTTTCGCTGCTTCCGAAAGCTTGACGTCTTTGACCGTCAGCTTCTTTTTGAGTTCACCATCGCCGAGGATTTTGACTCCGCCTTTGGGAATTCTATCAATTAGACCCACTTCCAAAAGATTTTGCGGGCTGACCACTGTCTTCGGGTCCCAGCGGTTCAAATCTCCCACGTTCAGAATCTCTACCTCATCGCGAAACGCTCGTTTGAATCCACGCTTGTGGGGTAGACGCCGGTGCAACGGCAACTGACCGCCCTCAAAACCGAGCTTAACCTTGCCGCGGGCTTTTTGACCCTTACTCCCACGACCAACGGTATGACCACCCTTACCACTGGAATAACCACGGCCGACTCTTTTGGCCTTGCGCCTTTTCCCTTTTAGTTTTGGTAGGTTATGCAAATTCATTATAATCTCGAAAATGTAGTGACAAACTTGTTTGTTACAATACCACGTTTATAGTCTTTCTATCAACTCCTCGGGAATGTCTTCGACGAACCTCGACACCAGGTTACTCTGGCGGGAGCCGAAGTACAACCTTGAAGAAGCGTAGGTCAGGTGGAGTTCCCTCATCGCTCGGGTGATACCGACGTAACACAAGCGCCGCTCTTCCTCAAGTTCGTTTTGGTCGTAAAGCGACCGCGAGTGGGGCAAAAGCCCCTCTTCCATCCCGACGATAAAAACACAGGGAAACTCCAAACCTTTAGCCGCGTGCAGCGTCATTAAAGTTACCGCATCGGTTTTGTCATCTCTAACCGGTTGGTTGGGGAGGTGTTCTTGCTGAACCAGGGCCACATTTTCCAAAAAATCTGAAAGATTGTCAAATCTGGTTGCCACCGAACGCAGCTCCTTGATGTTGTCAATCCGGGCTAAATCTTCTTCCGTTCCTCTTTGTTCTAGTTTATAGACGTATTCTGTCCGTCGCAAAATTTCGTCTAAAAGATCGAGCGTGGGGATTTGAGGACTCAATTTTGGTAAAATTTGGTCGAGAAAAAATTCGGTCCGCCGTTTTCCCAGTTTTTCAATTCGGTCAAGAGACACTGTGTCCATCGGATTTTGCACCAACCGTAAGTAAGACAAAATATCTTTAATTTCTTTACGGTCATAAAACTTTATTCCGCCGACGATTTTGTAGGGAACACTTGAGTGCAAAAAAGCTTCCTCCAGCGCCCGTGACTGAGCGTTGGTTCGGTATAAGACTGCGAAGTTAGAAAAATGTTGTGCTGTTGGGTTTGTGTTTAGAATTTGGTCAATCACATAGTGTGATTCATCTCCCTCACTCAACGCCTCATAAACCCTAATCGGCCCCAACTCCTGATTTTCTGTCCAGAGCTCAAGATTAAGATGGCTAACATTGTGGCTGATGACATTTTTCGCTGCTTCGATGATGGTCGGAGTGCTGCGGTAGTTTTGCTCAAGCCGAAAAACTTTGGCCTCGGGATAGTCCCGCTCAAACTGCAAAAGATTTCTAAAATTAGCACCTCTCCACGAGTATATCGACTGGTCCAAATCACCGACGACGCAAATATTTTTGTGCTTGTCAGCTAGAAGTTTGGTCAAAACATATTGGGCGTGGTTGGTGTCTTGGTATTCGTCAACCAGGATGTAGTGAAACTTTTCTTGATATTTTTCCAGAACTTCGGGAGCTTGCTCAAAAAGCCGCACCGTCTTGACAATAAGATCGCCGAAGTCCAGCGCTTTATTTTCCTTTAGCAATTTTTGGTAAGCGGGGTAAATTTCGGCGACCGCTTCCTGAAAGTTACCGTAGGCGTATTGAGGATACTCGGCTTCGGAAACCAGCTCGTGTTTAGCTCCCTCAATCGCCCAGAGGATTGCGCCCGGACGTAGGTCCTCGTCAAAATTTCCTTTTTTTAAAATTCTTTTGATTGCGGTTTTGGAATCGCTTTCGTCGTAAATGACAAACGAGCGAGGAATACCGATGTGGTGGCCATCCAGCCGCAAAATTTTGGCACAGGTGGCGTGGAAGGTTCCCGCCCAGGGGAATGGAGGAACCTTTTCGGGAGAATGACGGGATAGTAACTTACGTGCCCTCTCTTTCATCTCGTTAGCTGCTTTATTAGTGAAGGTTAGCAGTAGCAAATTCTGAGGGTCAATATTTTTCTCTTTGACCAGAAGTGCCGCATGATGGGTCAGAACGCGAGTCTTACCGCTGCCCGGTCCGGCGACGATTAACACCGGCCCCTCGGTCTCCTGGACGGCTTCAACTTGTTGCGGATTAAGATCCTTCAAAATTTCACTCACGTATGTTATACTAGCACAGAGAGATTTGA
Source organism: candidate division WWE3 bacterium (assembly GCA_030619715.1). Taxonomy (GTDB): domain Bacteria; phylum Patescibacteriota; class WWE3; order JAUXAW01; family JAUXAW01; genus JAUXAW01. Next base: position 19,371 of record JAUXAW010000009.1, on the reverse strand, counting down.
CGATGATAGAGTTACTTGACTTCTCCGCCGAATGGTGTCCGCCGTGCAAGACGATGGGGCCGATTTTTGCCGAGCTGAAAAAAGAGTTTGAGGGGAAGGTAGAATTTAAAAAAGTAAATGTCGACAACGAGGGGGACGAAGCGGCAAAATTTAAGGTGATGAGCGTTCCCACTTTTGTCATTCTCAAAGGCGGTCAGGAGGTTGACCGCAAAGTGGGGGCTTTGAGTAAAGAGGTTTTGAAGAGTTGGATTGAGGAGAACCTGCCATGAAGATTGCCATCAATGGTCTTGGTCGAATAGGGCGAGCGGTACTGAAGGTCGCGTTGGAGCGGCCGGAGGTTGAGGTTGTGGCTGTTAATGACCTGACCGACCTTGAGACCCTGACCTATCTCTTGAAATACGATTCGGTTTACGGAAAATTTGACGGGGTGACCGAGCTTGGCCGTTCGATTCAGGTTCTTTCAGAGAAGGATCCGGAGAAACTTCCTTGGGCCGACCTTGGTGTTGATGTGGTCATTGAGTCAACCGGTTTCTTTGCGGACAAAGTTGGAGGAATGAAGCATCTCGCCGCCGGGGCCAAGAAAGTGATTATCTCCGCCAACGCATCAGACGCCGACCTCTCCGTGGTGGTGGGTGTCAATCAGGGACAATATAATCCTCTCAAACATAACGTTATTGCCAACTGTTCCTGCACGACCAACTGCGCCGCCCCGGTGATGAGGGTTCTCAACGATAATTTCACCATTCGCAAGGCATACATGACTACAATTCACGCGGTGACCTCAACTCAAAATTTGGTCGACGGACCCAATGCGAAACTGCGCCGCGGGCGGGCGGCTTTTGCTTCGATTATTCCGACCACCACCGGCGCCGTTGAGGCCGTGGTCCGTGTCCTTCCCGAACTTGAAGGTCGGATCACCGGCGCTGCTTTCCGGGTTCCCATTCTCTGCGGTTCGGTGCTGGAGGTAGTCGCCCAGATTGCTAAGGAAACGAGTGTTTCCGAGGTCAACGAGATCTTTAAGGAAGCTTCCGAAGGAGATTTCAGGAGGATCATCGAAGTCAACGACGAAGGGCTAGTCTCAACAGATGTCATCGGTACCACCGCCTCGGCGATTGTCGATCTACCCCTAACCGAAGTCATCAACTTCCCCGATGTCAAAGACGAGAGTATGGTCCGGGTCGTCGCCTGGTATGACAACGAATACGCTTATGCGGTGCGTTTGATTGACTTAGTTGTACTAGTAGGAGGTGAAAAGAGTGTTTGATCTTTCGGGAAAAACAGCAATCGTTACCGGAGCGCGGCGGGGGATCGGAAGGGGGATTGTGTTGGCGCTGGCAGAGGCCGGGGCCGATGTCGTTGTTTCTGATATTAGCCAAGAAGATTGTCAGAAAGTTGTTGAAGAAATTGAGGGCTTGGGTAAAAGAGCGTTTGCCGTCAAGTGCGATGTGACCCAAAAATCAGAAGTGGACGAGATGGTCAAAAAGACGGTCGAAGAGTTTGGCAAGATTGACATTTTGGTCAACAACGCTGGGATTGCTCCTCTGAAGCCATTTTTGGAAATTTCCGAAGAAGAGTGGGATAAGGTTTTGGATGTAAATCTCAAGGGCTATTTCCTTTGTGCCCAGGCCGCGGCGAGGGAGATGGTCAAACAAAAATCGGGGAAAATCGTCAACATTGCCTCGGTGGCGATGGGGCAGATGGGGGTTGGTTTTGCCAATTTAGCCCATTACTGTGCTTCAAAGGGAGGGGTTGCCGCTTTGACGGAGGAGCTCTGTCTGGAGCTGACGCCAAAAGGGATCAATGTCAACGCGATTGCACCGGGGGTGATTGAGACGCCAATGAGCGAACCGATTCTGGCCGACCCCGAAGTAAAGAAAGGACTTCTGGCAAGAATTCCCAGGGGGAGGGTCGGTCAGCCGGAGGACGTGGCCCACGCCGTTGTCTTTTTGTCTTCTGCCGAAGCCGACTATATTTCCGGTGCAGTTCTAACCGTCGACGGCGGCTGGTTGGCGGGATAAGGTATGAAGTCCGTCAAAGAAACCGAAGTTTCTGGCAAAAAGGTTTTGCTCCGAAGCGATTTGGATGTTCCCCTAAAAGATGGTGGAGTGGCTGATGATTTTCGCATCCAGGCGGCGCTGGCGACGATCGAGTACTTGATCGAAAACCGAGCGAAGACTATTATCATCGCCCACCTGGACCGCCCCAGAGGGAAAGTAGTTGAAAGTTTAAAATTTGACCCCGTTGCCAAGAAGCTGAGCGAAAATCTTTCCGCCGTTCACAAGATTGACGATTGCATTGGACCAAAGGTCAAAGCCGCCGCTCAAGGCATGGCCGACGGTGATATCTTGCTTCTGGAAAACCTGAGGTTCCACAGGGGGGAAGAGGAGAATGACCCGGAGTTTGCCAAAGAGATAGCCTCGCTGGCGGATATTTATGTCAACGACTGCTTCGCCTCCTCGCACCGTCAGCACGCCTCTCTCGTCGGTGTCTCCAGACACCTTCCCGCCTATGCCGGTTTGAGATTGTTGGAAGAGATTACCATACTCTGTAGTATGGTAGTAAACGCCAAACGCCCGTTAATTTTTATTGTTGGGGGGGCGAAGCCGGAAACAAAAGCCTCCTTGGTCAAAAAGCTCTCAAAGATTGCCGATAAAATTCTTTTGGGTGGGACTTTAATGTTTGAAGCGTTACTTGAGGGAATACCGAATGTTGTTTTCCCGGTGGACGCTGTTGGGGTTGAAGACATCGGACCGAAGACAATTGAGCTGTTTAAGGAAGAGATAAAAGAAGCAAAAACAATTGTCTGGAACGGGCCGTTGGGAGTAACCCTCAAAAAGGAATTCGAGGTTGGAACCAGAAAGATCGCCGAAGCGTTGGTGGAATCGGAAGCTTTCACCGTCGGCGGTGGTGGGGATACGGTGGCGGCGCTTAAAAGGTTTGGGCTTTGTGATAAAATGGATTTTGTCTCCACCGGCGGTGGAGCAATGCTGCAATTTTTGGCTGACGGAACGTTGCCGGGATTGGAGGTTTTAGGATGGAAAAAAAGTTAATCGTTGCTAATTGGAAAGAAAATAAAACAGCATCTCAAACCACGGAGTGGTTTGAGAAATTTGGCGCTGCGCTCTCAATTTCTCGCTCACGCTCGAAATTGTCAATTAATTTGGAAGTGGTGGTTTGTCCATCGTTCATTCTAATTCCAGTCCTCAACTCTCAACTCTCCACTCTCAATTCTCCATTTCGGTTAGGTGCGCAGGATGTTTCCAAGTTTGAGGAAGGACAGTATACCGGCGAAGTTTCTGCCAAAATGTTGCGCGATTTCGTCAGCTACGTAATCGTTGGACATTCTGAGCGGCGCGAGCACTTTGGTGAGACTGACGAAGACGTTAATCTTAAGATTGAGCAGTGCCTAAAATATGATCTAACACCAATTGTCTGCGTTAGCAGCCTGGAGCAGGTGTCAACAGTGTCAGATGTTATCTTTGCCTACGAGCCGCTTTCTGCTATCGGAACCGGCAAACCAGACACGCCGGAGAATGCCCAGGATTTTGCTCAAGAAATCAAGACCGAAGTTGGTCAAAATGTTAAGGTTCTTTACGGTGGGAGTGTGAACGCGAAAAACGCGAAAAGTTTTGTCAGCCAACCAGACATCAGTGGTGTTTTGGTAGGCGAAGCAAGCCTGGACGCGGAAGAATTCGGAAAAATCATTAAAACATTATGAAATACGTCGACCTCAACAAAAATAAATTCGGAAGGAAAAAGAAAAAGTTACTTACAAAAAAACGCCTCTTTATTTTTGTAGCGTTGGTAGTCTCGTTTTTCGTCGTTCGCGTATCACCGTTCAACATCCGGTCATTGCTAACCCCGGTTTCCGTTTTTTCCCAAATCATTAATCCGCAAAACTTAAAACAAACCGACGGGCGGACGAATATCTTAGTTTTGGGGGTTGATCGGCGCTCGAACGTTGGCTATGTCGGTGGGGTTTTGACGGATACAATTATGGTGGCCTCAATAGACTCAAAAAAGAAAGATGTGGTTGTTATCTCCATTCCTCGAGACCTTTGGGTCAAAATGGATAACTACACGCGGGGGAAAATTAATTCTTGCTACGCCCTCGGCGGGGTTGAGTTAGCCCAAAAAGTTGTGGGGGAGGTTTTGGGAATCCCGTTTCATTATTTTGTCGTCGTTGATTTTGAAAGTTTCGAAAAAGCAATTGATATTTTGGGGGGAATTGGGGTTAATGTCGAGCGCGCCTTTGACGATTACAAGTTCCCCAAGCCCGGTTTTGAAAACGCCGAACCGGAGGATTTGCGCTGGGAGCATGTTCACTTCGACGCCGGTTGGCAGCAGATGGATGGTAAAACGGCGCTAACCTTTGCCCGTTCCCGCCACGCTGAGGGGCCCGAGGGTGGTGATTTTGCCCGCATCAAGCGCCAACAAAAAGTAGTACTGGCGGCCAAAGATAAAGCCCTGTCTCTGAAAACTCTAGCCAACCCCGGAAAACTTCAGGAGCTTTACGCGCTTTTCTCGGACTCACTCGAAACAAATGTTGGTCTCAGAGAGGTTGAAAGGTTTTATCAAGTTTCACGAAACTTTGGCGACGGTCAGATAAGATTCCAGCTGATTGACGGTTCGTGGGATAGTAAGGAGGCTTTGCTTTATACCCCCGAAGCCGAGCTTTACGGCGGCGCTTTTGTTTTGCTTCCCAAAGCCGGCAACTTTTCCGAAATTTACTATTTTGTCCAGAAATTATTGTTCGGTGCGCAGTGAACTGCGCTATTACAAATGATCTACCTGCTTCATGGTGAAAATTTGGGTGCCAGTCGTCAGGCGCTTTTAGACCTCAAGAAGAATTATTCTTCCGATTCCATTTCCGCTTTTGATGCTAAAAAAATTGATGTTGACGAATTCGTCAGAGTGTGCGAAACGCCATCAATGCTTTCGGACCGTCGCCTGATCATTATCGAAGGGAAGATTCAGCCCTCAGCTCTTCGGCTCCTCAGCTCTTTAGCACCTTCCTCAACGACCGACGTGGCTTTTTGGGTCGGTGAAGATCTTAAGTCTTCAAATAAACTTTTCAAGCAAGTTAAAGAATTAAGAGGTCAAATCCATCACTTCAAACCAGCTATCCCCAAACACGTTTTCGGTTTCCTGGACGCCCTAGGATACAAAAATGAGAAACGGGCGTTTCTCGAACTCCATCGCCTTTTGGACCAAGGTGAGGCACCTCTCTATCTTCTAAAAATGATGGTTTGGGGGGTGAGGAACCTATTAAATGTCAAATGCTTGCCCGCCTCTGGCGGGTCAAAGCTCAAAATGAACCCCTTTGTTTTGAGAAAAACCAAAAGTCAGGTCGGGAATTTTGAAGAAGAAGAATTGGTTGATATTTTTCGAAAGTTGTTGGAGGCGGAAGTTTTTCTCAAAACCACTCAGCTTGATCCGGTACTGGTTCTCGACCGGTTGGTTGGGGGGATAACCAATGTTTAAACCATATAAGTATGTAAAGGAAGAAACTCCGAAAGCTGAAAAAGATTCGGAGATTGTTATTCGTCTACCGAAGCCGAAACTGCCAATCTCAACCCTTTTGGTTATCTCTGGTCTTTTTCTGCTTACCAACCAGATTCTGCTGCCTTGGCTGACAACACCACCGGCGCAAAAACCGCTTCTGAGACCAACAGCTGAAACTACTTTAGGAGTCAAAGTTGAGTTTGAATTTACTGAGCTTGAGCGAGAATCTAGTGTGGCGGTTGGAAGCGAGCCAAAAGATATTCCCAAGATTTTCTACGTTACCATTCCCAAATTAGGAATCGAAAAAGCGAAGGTTGAAACGAACAGTGAGAGTTTGTCGCCCGATGAACACCTAGGCCATTATGCCGGCTCGGCTTTACCCGGAGAGGTCGGCAACACCTTTATTTACGGTCACTCGGTCTTGCCGATGTTTTTTAGTCCCGAGGACTATCGCACGATTTTTTCCACCTTGGATAAACTTGAGGAGGGCGATGAGGTTGTTGTTGAATTTGGAGAAAAGTATTTTAGATATCTGGTCGAAAAATCAGTGGTCCTTAATCCCAAGGATGTCCGCCCCCTTGAGTCGGTGACGCCGCAGTTTTTGCGTCACTCTTACCTAACTTTGATGACTTGCGTCCCACCGGGGATTCGCACCAAGCGCCTTTTGGTTCAAGCAAAATTAGTGTTGTGAGGAAGTCCGCCTTTAATCTTCAATAGCACTCCCAGACCAATCATAATTAAACTTAGGAGTGAGATAAAAACTGTTGGTTCAAAAATTCCCCCTTCAGGCACCTCACCGTCTTCTGGTGCTCCGTCTCCCGCCGGTGGTGTTATCGGTGGGGGTGTGGTGGCAGCTCCAAGGTTGTAGCTGACCGTCGGTGGTTGGGTCAAAATATCGGTTGCCGTTCCCGACTCGGTGATGTTGCTGTCGGTGGTTGAGCCGGCGGTGTAGTCAAAGCTTAAGGTGGTCGAGCCGGAAGTTGCTAGGGCTTTAAAGGTTATGGTGGCGATCGTTCCCGAGGTGGTTACCGGAGAGAAAGCCGATGCCGAAGCACCGATGGCAATCTTACCATCGGTGGAATCGACTGTTTTTAGGGGATAGCTGGTGAAAATTCCTTCGGTGGTTGAGATTTCCTGCGCCTCCAGCTTGCCCGGTTCGTAATTTAGATAAACATCTACCCCCGAAACTTCCTTACCGGCAAGGTCGGTCAAACTCAAAGTCACGCTAAAAGTTCCACTGACGGTTGAACCGCTGGCGGGAGAGAGGGAGAAGGTTGCCGCCCGAGCGTTAGCCGTGCCGAAGACTAACAGCCCGGCGGAGATTATTAACGCGGCGAATAGTTTTTTAGGCAGGTTGACTGTCATTGTTAGTCTTTTATAGAATAATATGCGTTAATCACTTTGTCAAGGATGTCTTTCCCGCCACTTTGGGCCTGAACCACGTTGGAATCGGTTGTTTGGCCTTTTTCGAATTCAATTTTAAGGTTAGCAGCTCCCGCTTTCAGCGCCCTTAGTTTCAAGTAGGCCAAAATTCCCCTTCCGGAGAAAGAGCTTGGTGGCGTTGCGATCGCGGAAAAACCGACCTTGCCACTTTCAGTATCAACCTCATTAACGGGATATTTTTGGTATAAAAGCCCGGGGCGGACACCAAGGATTTCAATCACCGTGGGGTCATAACCGATGATGGCATCGGTGCCGCTGGTTTCAACCCCTTTAGTATCCAAAATTAACTCAACTTCAAACTCTTCGCCGATCTCGACAACTTTTTGGGCCGGTGAAAAACTCAACCGCGCCCCGGCTTCGGCCTTAGCCGGCGCGGTCGGTTGGGGTAAAGTTTTAAGGTAGTTGATACCCCAGACCAGCTCAACGACGACCAAGAAGCTGACGATGACAAAGATTATTGTTTTTTTGTTATCAAAGTTTTCATTCATCGCCGTTTTTACCCCAGTTAGTAAAGATGTAATCGTGATCGATGCTGTTCACCTTGGAGTCTAAATTAAAGTCAGCCAGTTTGCAATCAGCGTAATTATCTGGGCAGGCCTGAGGGTCATTCCAGGTTTGCTGCCAACCGGTGAGGAGGATGTCGTTGTCAAGACTGTTGACTTGATCGTCTCGGGTTGAGTTCAGGTCTCCGGTCAGAAGTGTGCCGAAGTTAATGCTGTTACTGCTATTCAAAGTCAAAGACTTTTTGACCGTAAGATGGATGTAACCTTTAAGCAGAAATTCGTAAGTTTCGCCGCTGGCGAGTCCTTCCAGAGAGATATCACCAGCGGTTCCGGCGGCGGCAATCTCCAAATCATCAACCTCCCAAAGCCTGTCTGTCCCTCCCACTGCTCGAGCAAAGACATCAACGATGCCGTTACTGCCGCGAGAATCAGAAGGATAGCTTGGCCGTCCCTGCATCAAGAGGGTAATATTTAGGACGGCGGGCTCTTCTTCCTTGGTGGTTTTCCCCTGAGCAATATTAGAAAGAGCTGACCATAGGGGAACTTCGTCGGCGGTTTTGATGGCGAAGGAGTATGTCGTATCCGGAGAGAGACCGGAAACGGTGAAGGTCTCGGACGAGCCAGCCGCTTGGGGGGTCGGCTCACCGGAAACTTGAGAGGCGCTTCCCCAATTAGCATCGGTGATGGTTGAAGTCGAATACCTAATGTCATATCCGGCGGCGGTTCCTACATTGCCGTCATCTCCGGGTGCGGTCCAGGTTAGCTTGAGTGTGGTCCTGGTGGGGTTGCTGGTGGAAAGGTCAGTTATTGCCGCCGGTGGTGTGGTGTCGGGGCCGATGGTGACGCTAACCGTCGCGCTATCAGTTGCGGTTTGATCGCCGAAAGTGGCGCTGACATCAACAGTTCCTGCTCCCGCGCTGGAACCGGCGGTGAAAGTTGTTGAGGGACCTGAGGTGGGAGAGACAGTTCCAATTCCTCCTCCTACACTCCAAGTATAGCTTACTCCGGAAGTAATTAGTTCTCCCTCGGTATCGTAGGCCTGAGCGGTGAAGTCCCGCGTCTCCCCGATAGGCACCGTCGCCGAAGAAGGACTGATAACAACGTGGTCAAGAACAATTGGGCCCGGAACAACGGTGAGGTCGTATTCTTCGACAGCAATGGATTTAACATCGCTGACAGCGACCACAATGTGGAAAATGTTGCCCTGGGCCACCGGGGACGGATTCGCCCAGGTAATAAGGCCGGTGGAGCTGTTGATTGTCATCCCCGCGGGGATAGTCGCCGGCGAGCAATCTCCGCCGCTCGGGCAACCCAAGCTGTAAGTTAAAGTGTCGCCGTCGGGATCGGAGGCGGCAACTTGGTAAGTGTAGGTTTGTCCTTCGGCAGCGGTGTAGTCAGCGATCGGTTCAATCACCGGCGGATGATTGAGAACGAGAGTCGGAATCGGTTCGTCGTTGGAAGTGGAGTTATCTTTAAGAGACGCCTGACCGTAAATCCCGCCCTCGGCAGAAATGTCTTCTAAATCACCGTCACTGCGATTGTAGGCAAAGTAGCTGGAAAAGCCTTGAGCGCGAGCGTTGCCTAAATCGATAGTGTAACGACCATCGGCTCCGGTAATCGTTGATAGGGGAGCGGCGGAGCCAGACGAATCCTGCCCGTCCCCATCTTTAAGGGTTAGATAGACAATCGTTCCCGGTGCCGCCGTCCCCTCATGACGCTGGACATCACCGTAAACCGGATCCGGACAACCGGGGGCTACATCGGGGATTGGGATTGGACACCTGGAATTACTCAAGTCAACAAAACTCCAATCGCCACAATTAGCGAAATCAACACCACCGGTAGTGATCGGACAAATACGGTACCAGGAATCTTGGCCGTTGGAGTCGACAAGAGATTGATAGAGCTCTCCACCAGAGACGAAAGTCCCGTAGGCGGTGTAGGATTCTGCTAGTTCCGGTCCGGTGGTGACTCGAATCGGAGAAGCCTGTGGTGAGACATCAATCACATCAAAGATGTTGTCAAAAGTCCCTCCGTAGCTTTGGCCATCGCCGGAAAGAATTTTAAGATCAAACGCCTGCTCCGGGTTCTCAAATAACGGATGGCTTTGATCACTTCCCGGAGGATAGGGGAGTGTCACATGGTGGGTCGAGGAGGAAAAAGATGCGTTGCCTTCGTCCTGGTCGTCGTAGGCGGTTTGGACCAGTGCCTGTCCCGCCGGGCCCCACTGAACCACTCCGCTGCTTGCGCCGACCGTCGCCCAGGAAACGGTAAAACCGTGGGCGTGGATGTTGGTAATCTTGACCGTGCCGTCAACTATCTGAGCGTTCTCAAAGGCCTTAATCCTTGTTTCTTGGTAGCGGCGGAAGAGAATGATTGTCAGGGGAAGGGCAATAAGAATGACAATTGCCCCGGCGAGGGTCAAAATATCTTTCTTGGAGAGGTCTTTTGGCGATTTAAATTTCGGCAGGTGTATTTCCACCACGATATGACTATAACTATCTCATTCAATCTTGTCAACCCCGAATTTTCATCCACATAGTATACCGAAAGTCAACACTTGTCAAAGTGTTGCAAGTTTGGTAGACTAAGTGAGAGTTTGATGAAACTGACCCTGTCCAAAATTGTCTATCTTCTTTTTGCTTCTACCATTTTCATTTCTGTCTTATTTTTATTTAGAGAAGAAATAAAAGCCGAAGTTCCGTATCCTTATTCTTGGCACTTCTGCCCAGCGGAGGGGATTCCGATAGAAGATCATTGTTGGTTTGATCTTTACAATCGTTATAGTAAGTTTGGTTTTGACAATCCAACCTATCTTAATCCTAACCAAGAATTTCAATGTAAAGTTACAATCATGCCGGATAATCAAAACGATGCTGGTGATTACGCCGAGGTTCACTGTGCTATTGCTTTGTGTGACAAATGGGTGGCTGGCTGTGCGTGGAGTCATTGGGAAGAAAACATCGCGGTTTTTGATTGTATCGCGCCTAGTACAGAGGATATCTACCTTTTGATTGGTTATGATACTGAGGCCGACTGCGATACTTGCGATTTAGGAAAATATTTACAGGTTGGAACGTATGAGCCTCCTATCCCCGCTCCAAGGAATCCGAGCGGTTCTTGCAGCGGTTCTTCGGCCACTGTTTCCTGGAGTCCTCCCGACCAAATACCCGGTTACCCTGGACCTAAATATTATGATCTAAGGGTTGATAATACGACCACCGGAGGCTGGCGTTATACTTGCGATGCCTCGGCTGGAGATTTCTGTGTTGATATTCCCGGTGATCAAAATTCTTATTCCTTTTCCGCCACTCCTGGTCATACCTATCGTTGGTGGGTCAGTGCTGTCTATGAATGTTATTCGAGTGTAGTTGAAACTGATGATGAGGTGAGTGAGTTGGTTTACGGTGACCCTTTTACTTGTGCTGTTGTCAACAATCCTCCCTACGCCCCCGCCCCGGTTGCTCCCCCACACAATACTTGGATCAACTACAATCCTAACTTCCAAGCACGGGTCTCCGATCCCGATGGTGGTAATGTCAGGGCCTACTTCTCCTGGCCGGCCAACAGATGGGGTAGTTGGGTCTCCAGTGGAGGCACCTCCCGCACCGGATCCATCGGTGTGTCCGATACCAGCGGATCTTGGTGGAGGGCCTACGCCCGGGATCCTAGTGGAGCTACCAGTGGATGGAGTGGCTGGTGGCTTCTTAAGAAGGACAGGGTTAACCCCTCAAGAACCTTGGATCAAGAAAACGGTACCTCGACCGATACCTCCATCTGGGTTAATCTTTCTGAATCCGATGACCGCTCCGGAGTGGCGGTCGGTGATGTCGATGTCCGAATCAATGGTGGTTCTTGGACACACTATTCCAATACCACCAGCAATTTCACCTACACCGGCAGTGACGGCAACACCTATGAATTCCGCTACCGCGTCCAAGACAATGCCGGCAACTGGTCATCCTTCGACTATGATGGCTCGGTCACGATTCAGCTTTCCCCCGTCAATCAAGCCCCCAACACCCCCACCCTGGTTGCTCCTCCCCACAATACTTGGATTAACTACAATCCTAACTTCCAAGCACGGGTCTCCGATCCCGATGGTGGTAATGTCCGGGCCTACTTCTCCTCTCCGGCCAGCCGTTGGGGTGGTTGGGTCTCCAGTGGAGGAACTTCGAGTACCGGATCCATAGGAGTATCTGATACCAGTGGAAGATCATGGAGGGCCTATGCCCAAGATCCCGATGGGGCTACCAGCTCTTGGAGTGGTTGGCGGACCTTAAAGAAGGATACCGTTGTCCCCTCAAGAAACATCGATCAAGAAAACGGTACCTCGACCAATACATCTATCTGGGTCAATCTAACCGAATCCGATGCCCGCTCTGGAGTGGCGGTCGGTGATGTCGATGTCCGAATCAATGGTGGTTCTTGGACACACTATTCCAATACCACCAGCAATTTCACCTACACCGGCAGTGACGGCAACACCTATGAATTCCGCTACCGAGTCCAGGATAACGCCGGCAACTGGTCATCCTTCGACTATGATGGGTCGGTCACGATTCAACTCCCCCCACCAACCGGCACGATTTCGGGGTATGTTTGGGAGGATACGGATGAGGTTTGTCCGGTCGGAGGCAGCAAGTATGCCAACCAAACTAATGTGGTTACCATTTCCCCCGGTCCGGTTTCGGCGAACACCGACGCCAATGGGTACTACGAATTTACTTCTGTTCCCTTTGACACCTCCTACCAGGTGACGGTTAATAAGCCGGCCGATTGGTCCTGCGCCTGTGCCAGTGGCGCTTCGGGCTCATGCACCAAAACGGTGGTGGTTGATGCCAGCACCCCCAACCCAACTGTTGATTTTAGTATCATTCATATTAGTGCCGGCTGGTTTCAGGTGATTGATGGGGATATTCATGCTGAACAAGATATTGACAATCCGGTTCCCTAAGGGAGGGTAAGGATGAAAAAAATACTGATAGCCTTGCTTTTGTCTATTTTGCCTACTTTCATATTTGGTGGGCGATTAGGCGCTCCTTCTGAGGAGTTGAGTCTTACAATTCTTAATCCCCACTCCCACCCCGGAGCTGGTGAAGATTGGATAGTAGAATTTGAAACCACCGGCACAGCCGATCTAACCATTACTCCAATGGATCAAGCAACGATTGATGATTTGGAATTTGTTTCTGCGACTTGTGATGGAGAAGAAAGAACTCCGCAGATTCTTGACGGCGACGTCATTTTTTATCCCGACTGGTCTTGTGAGGAAACAGGAGAAGTAATCCATCTGGTTAATGTTGCCAGACCTCACACTTTAAAATTCCAATTTGGAAGTCAAGAAGAGCATGCATATCACACTTTCAACCAACCCGAAACCATTAAATCACAGGAAGTAGTATCCAAAAGAACCAGAAACTCAAAAACATTCAAAAACCCTGATGGAACTTATACTTGGTCAGGTAGTTTAGGAGATATTCACTATCTTGATGATAATGGAAACTGGGAAGATATCAACATAAGTATTGAATCATCACAAGGTGGGTGTGATTATGAGAACACGAAGAATAATTTCAAATCCTTTTTCAAGAAAAATTCAAAATCAAAGGACGTAGTTAAATACCAGGATAAAGATAGCTACATAACATACACTTTTGAGGATAATGAACTAGGAACAGTCAATGAAGTGGAAGGTTATCCTGAAGATAATATGTTTGTTTATCCGAATGTTTATGATGGTGTGGATGTCAGATACTCTATATCGGCAAGACAATTATTGGAAGAATTTATCATCCCTGATCCTATTACAATAAAGAATATAGATGGCATAACTCAAAAGATACACTTTGAGAACGCTCATTATGAAGAACAGGGTGATGGTTCGATAATATTCTATTCTTCTGATACTGATGAGGAAATATGGTTAATTCCAAAACCAGTAATGTACGAATTGAACAACAAAGAAAACAAGAACTATGGAACACATTATGAAATAACTCAAAATAGAGAGGATTATTCTATTAAAAAAGTACTAGACAAAGAAGGTAAAGATTGGCTCTTTGATCCTGAGAGAGTTTATCCGGTGGTGGTCGATACTACCATCGAGAGGCAAGTGGCCGCGGACTCTGATGACTGCTTTAGTATGGGCAACTTCTTCTACAGCACTTATCCGAACACTGACTATGGTATCGCCATAGGACGTGCGGGGCCAGTTGGCTGTTTTAATGCGGGCGTTCGCTTCACCGGCGTCACGATGGACATCGGTGGCGGCAGCATCGATACAGCCAAGATTACTGTTTACAGCAGCGGAAACGGCTACGGTTCGAGTCTAGATCTAGACATCTACGGCGATGACCAGAACAACCCCCCCACTTTCTCGGAAGGCAACGAGCCCAACGACCGAACTTTCACGACCGCCCATGAGGATTGGAGCTTGCCCAGCAAGCTTAACTTACCGCCCAGTTCGACCGACACACCAGATATCACGAGCATTATTCAGGAGCTTTACACTAGTTATGGCCCCTTCTCCAACGAAGCTTTAGCATTTTTTATTGACGCACCCGGCAGCCATCCCCAAGAAAACAAGGATTACTTTGAATCCCATGAGACTGATTCTGCCAAAGCCGCCGAGCTTACGATCACTTACACCTACACCTTCACGAACCAAGCTCCCACCTGCTCTCTGGTTGCGAGCCCTGATTCAGGTACCGCTCCTCTTTCGGTTACCCTAGATGGCTCCGGTTCTTCTGATCCCGATGGGAGCATCGTCAAATACGAATGGGATTGGACCGACGATGGAAGCTATGACTACTCTGAGAGTCCCGGGGACGGAGTCGCCACCCACGATTATGATGAAGGAAACCATACCGCCCGGCTTAGGGTGACGGACGACGATGGAGCGACCTCCACCTGTACAGACACAATAAGTGTTTCGGTACCCCCTATTTACCAACCGGACAAAACGATGTGTGATGATTCGAGTGGGAGAGGGGGTGGGGTAGTTAGCGCCTTAACTATCAGTAGTCCTGATCCTAGCCAACCTTTGGCCATCTCCCAGAGAGGGTGGGTGGTGACCGGTTATAGTGGAGTTGAGCGGCCTAGTTATTCCGAGCTGCAAACGATGTATGACTACACCAACGCGACTACCATTAGTTCTCTTTCTGACATTAGCGGTTCGGGAATATACAAGGTAGGGGGTGAGCTTGAAATTAAGGCCGGCCAACCCTACCCCTGCGACCTTGGTGTTTCTGCATTGATTTTTGTTGATGGGGATCTGACCATTGAGCGGAGTTTCACTAACGACACTGTGTCCGGCGATCCCTTGAGTTTTAAAAATAATTGTGGTTCTTCGCTTACCTTCATTGTCCACGGTGATGCTGATACCAGCGATGGTGATGTTGATATCACCGATAGCGATGTCAACAATGTCTACGGAATTTTTTACGCCGCAGGAAGCAGCCCGAATGGTATTATCAACACCGGCACCTCTAACAATCCGCTTTACGTTTTTGGCAGTCTGATAGCGCGGTCTTTTGCCCTAGGTAGAAATTTGGGAGCGGATAATGCCGATTATCCCGCCGAGCAGGTCATCTTTATGCCCAAGTATTTCCTAACTCTTAAAGATGTTTTAGGAAAATCGCAGTATACTTGGAAGGAGGTGAAGTCGCCGTGAGAAAACGCTCTCTGATTATCTTTGTTGCAATTGTGGTGGTGGTCGCCGCCGGTTGGTTAGCCGTCGGCCAGCTCTCAAAAAAGATGGGAACCGCCCCGTCCCCGCTAGAGGTGTCAGAAGTACCTACTGAAGTACCTACTACGGAAGCGCCGACGGCGGCGGAGGGGGCAGAGTCGGTTACCGCCAACAAAGTTGTCAAGCACATCTCCCAATCCGTTTCGGGAACGGTCAAATCCATTTCCGGTCAAACGATGGTTCTTGAGGAGGATGGTGACACCTTGAGCATCAAAGTTGCTGCGGATGCAACCATTGTCAAGGTTACGCTCCCCTCTCCTACCGCTCCGCCCGAGGAGACAGAGGAGGCGCCCACAAGGGAGGAAATCAGTTTGGCGCAGATCAAGGTGGGAGACAAGGTTGATGCTCTTTTAGCCAGTCAGCCGGACGGTTCGTTTTTGGCCAACGATGTAACGGTGTTGGTGGAAGTGGAATAAAAATTTAAACGGCTTTTGAGATCGTTGATAACTTCAAAATCAAGGTCGGGGTCAACGGGTTGGAGCATCTCTTCGCTGACGACCGGTGCCTCGGTTTTGGTAAAAGCTTTATAAAGGTCAAGACTAATCCAGCCGGCGACGACGACCAAAGCTAGACCTAAGATGACAATGATGTCTTTACTCATAACTCATAAAAGTATGCAACAAATTCAATTTTGGCTACCAGGTGCTCGAGTTTTTCTCCACCCCGACTCATTTTAACCCGTTGAACATCCATCTGTCTAACCCCATTCTCAAGTTCGCTGATAAATTTTTCCACACTAGCAAAATCTCCGGCGACGGTCACCGTAAACGGCAAAGTTTTTAGAGAGCCGTCACCCCCCGCCTCCTCAAATGTAGTTTCGCTCAAGACAACATTGTTCCTCCCGGCGGCCAGGGCCAAGTTCTCCAGGATTGCCGGAACAGATGCACTTTTGGGTAGGGCTTTGTCAACAAGTTCGAGGTCTTCCAAAGCCAGCTGATAATTTATCTGGGCCTGGGAAAGGTTATTGGTTTTTTCCTCGAGGAGAGTTTTTGCCTCCCGGGCCTTTTTGACTTCTCGATTAAGTTTGGAAATGGTAAAAAGACTGGGGCGGATGGCGAAGGCGCCGAAGACGACCAAAGAAAAAAGGGTGAAACCCAGAATCGTGTAATGCTTCTTTTCCGGGGAGTAGAGATAGGGACGAATGTTTCGACCGTAGTATTTGTAGCCGATGACTGGCATTAGAAGCCCTCCTCAACAAATTTAATCGCCAGAGAAAAATGATATGAGCCGTCTTTAGCGCTGAACCGACCGGAGGTGAGGGCGATTTCTTTAATCTTGGGAGAGTTTTTGAGTCGGTGGATAGCTTGGGCAAACGCCGTCGCCGAGCTTGTTTTAGCAATCAAGTAAGAATCTCTCGCTTCGCTCGAGAACCTTGCATTTTTCGCTTCGCTCAAAAAGTAAGACTCATCTTTGTTGAGGGTCAAGCCGGTGAGGGTCACATTCTGGGGAAGAAGCGAGGAGAGAAGCGAGATAATTTTGCCGGTTGGGACTTGGCTTTCTCGAAGCTCCTTGATAGTCTGCAGCCGCTGCTGTAAATCCCTGAAATCTCTCTCAAAGCTCTCAACATTTTTAAGGATAACGATCTGATTTTCTAGGGCATCGGTGAGGTCGGTCAGGTTGCGGTCAAGTTTAATTCTACCGATAAAAACCGAAAAGGCAACCAATTCCGTAGTGATAATGATAATCCGCCCCACATTGATAATCCAGGTGGTTAGCTTTTTAGAGAGTGGGTACTCCTCAAACTTTTTCGGGGGGAGAAGCTCGATTGATTTTTTTTCACTTTTTTCGGGCATGGGCAAGTTTAGCTAAACGAGATTTAAGCCGAGAGGCCTTTCCTTTTTTAATCACACCCCTCTTGGCCGCTTTGTCCAACTCTTTTTGGGCTTTTTTCAAAGTTTCTTCACTGGGATTTTGGCGGACGGCTTTGACCGCTTTTTTAAAACGCTTCCGCCAGCGGAGATTAACCGCCGTTCTTCTTTTGTCTTTCCTAACTTTTTTGATTGCAGATTGAATAATAGGCATTAGTGCCCCCATTATACCTTCCTATTGTCTCCAAAACAAGCAGTGTGTTAGTATGAATTTTAGCAATGATTAGGGAATTATTTAAGAACGGTCGCTCAATTATTTTTGGAAAGCAGACAACAATCCTCTCGGCGGCATCGGTCTTGGTGCTCATCGGGTTGGCATCAAGAATTTTGGGGCTTTTGCGCGACCGGGTTTTGGCCAACTTTTTCACCCCGCAGAATCTGGACATCTATTTTGCCGCCGCCCGGATTCCGAACTTTATCTTTGACCTGGTCATCGCCGGTGCCATCTCGACCGCCTTTATTCCCGTTTTTTCTGAGTATCTTAGTCGTGACAAAAAGAACGAGGCTTTTGCCGCTGCCTCCACCCTTATTTCTTTAAGCTTAATTTTTTTCTTAGTCTTGGCCGCACTCTATTTTGTCTTGGCCACAAAGATTTCGGCGCTTATTGCTCCGGGTTTCGAACCCGACCAGATTATTTTGATGTCCAAACTGACCCGGGTAATGCTTGCCGCCCAAGTCTTTTTTATTTTAGCTAACTTTCTGACCGGTATTGCTCACTCGTTCCAGCGGTTTATCATCCCCGCTGTTTCCCTGGCACTATATAATATCGGTATCATCTGGGGAACGGTACTTTTTGCGAGGAATTTTGGACTTTACGGCCCAGTGATTGGGATGATCGTCGGAGCGTTCCTCTACTTTTTTGTCCAACTTCCTCTTTTGAAAAATCTTGGTTTTAAGTTCAGTTGGAGTTTGGATCACGAGAATCCGGGGGTCAGGAAAATTGCTAGGCTGATGGCGCCGCGGATGTTGGGACTTTTTGCCAACCAGGTTGACGCCACCGTTGATGTGATTTTGGCCTCTCTTTCGTCTCTGGGGGCATTGACTTATTTTTCTTTCGCCCAGCACCTGCAGTTTTTCCCGGTTAGTCTTTTTGGGCTGACGATTGCTCAAGCGGCTTTGCCAACTTTGTCACGCGAAGCGAACAACATAACTGAGTTCAAGAGAATTTTTTTGACCACCCTGCACCAGATGTTTTTTCTGGTTATTCCGGTTAGCGCTGCCCTTTTGGTTTTGCGAATCCCTTTTGTCCGCTTGGCTTTTGGGGCGGCGAGGTTTGACTGGGAGGCGACGGTGACCACCGGCTACGTGGTTGCCGCTTTTGCCATCAGTATCTTTGCCCAGTGCGCTGCCTACTTTTTGGCGCGTGGTTTTTATGCTCTGCAAGATACAAAAACTCCGGTTG
Source organism: candidate division WWE3 bacterium (assembly GCA_030619715.1). Classification (GTDB taxonomy): domain Bacteria; phylum Patescibacteriota; class WWE3; order JAUXAW01; family JAUXAW01; genus JAUXAW01. The sequence continues at coordinate 900 of JAUXAW010000009.1, read as the reverse complement.
TGATCCAGATTCTTTCAATTGTAGTCGGCATCAGTTTGAGTGCGGCCGCAATTTTAGTTTTTCACCTACCGGTCTGGAGTCTGGCCCTCTCGTACTCACTGGCAACTTTCCTCCACGCCGGCCTGCTTTTGATTTTTTTGCACAAGAAGGTTGGGGGATTTGACTTTTATAAACTCTCGATACCTTTTATGAAGATTAGCATCGCCTCTTTGACCTCGGGGGTGTTTATGTATGTTTTCTTAAAAATTCTTGACCGCTCGGCTTGGGATCTGCGCCTTTCCTTTTTGGGAAGGTTAACATTGCCGGCCAATTTTGAGGTTTTTGTCATCGATACTCGCTACACGGTCAACCTGATTATTTTGACGACGATCGTCGGCCTCATCGGCGCCACCGTTTATTTTTTGATGTCCTGGCTCCTAAAAATCGAAGAAGCAAAAATCTGTATCAAACTTTTACGCAAGTTTAAATTTCCCCTCCGCACATAATTGCTTCGTGTGTTACCCCGTATCTCAAGACGAACAGTCGTTTTACTAGTAATTGTTACTAGTAATTGTTACTAGTAATTGTGTTGTGTAACAGGTGTAAAATAGAAGTGATGTTATTTTCGTACGGCCGTAGACGATTTACATCAGTTTTGGTAGAATGTTTGGGGTTGGAAAATGCGAACAAAGTTTTCTAGATTAACCAACGGGCTTTTTAATTCGGCCGCCGATGTTCTTCTTTGGCAAATTGGGTTAATGGGTGGCTCTATTGGTAAAACTCGCACCTCGCGAGGTGCGTACCAATCCATCGCAGAGGCAAACGACTTTCTACGAGAGGTCAACCACAATACCCTACGCGGCGCCTGGCAATATCTAAAAAGGCAGGGGCTGGTCGAAACACTCAAAAGAGATGTTTTCT
>JAUXAW010000027.1 GCA_030619715.1 candidate division WWE3 bacterium | reverse complement strand
GAGGTCAGTGAAATTACGGGGTTGGCACATTTGGCCTGAATTTATAGTCCAATTTTTCTTCCACTGGCGTCTCGCGTGAAAATCCCAAATTCGTCTTTTATTTTCCTTAACTTATCCGAAGAAAAGATTGGGCCATCAAGGCAAACTCTGTAAGGCCCTATACAACAGCTCCCACACAATCCAACCGAACACTTCATCATTCGCTCTAAAGAGACTTGCAGAGGGATTTTGTATTCTTCTGAAAAATCAAATGTCTTTTTCAACATCAGCTCAGGCCCGCATGCGAGTATACAATCGAATTTTGTTCTTTCTAGTACGTCTTCTAACACTTCAGTAGCTAGACCTTTCACCCCCGCTGAACCATCCTCGGTGCTTATCTTCAGTTCCACATCCAACTTCTCGAGCCTTGATCTGAAAAGGAGTTCATCAGATGTCTTCGCACCCAGAATCACGGTGACTTTCTTGCCTTCAGACAAAGCTACCTCTGCGCCAAACGCCAAGGGAGCCACGCCATATCCACCTCCAACCATCAGAAGTCTGTTTCCAGAGAGATCGAACCAATTTCCATATGGTCCCCTGACTCCAATCTGGTCCCCTTCCCCTAGCTCGTGAAGCCGTGCAGTCGCATCCCCCACTTTCGCCACAGTCAACCCTAGCTCACCGTTTTTATCCGCCTTCGACACGCTCATCGGTACCTCATCTGTTCCGATTACCCAAAGCATGACAAACTGCCCTGGTCGGACTTTTGACGAAATATCCGGGCAATCAACGTAGAACGTTTTGGTCGTAGGAGTCTCCTTCACGACTCTGCTTATCGGCAAAACTTTTGGCCTATGAACTACTTCGCGGAATAAATCGTCCATAACCAGCTTTTCCAACTACCTCACCATCCTCAAATACCATCTCACCCCGGACGAGAGTCATGAACGGTTTTCCGATGACTCGATATCCCTCAAACGGGGTGAATTTGGTTTTCCCATGGAGTTCTTCCCCCTTGATTTTCCACTTCTTCCTTTGATCCAAGGCTACAAAATCTGCATCGGCCCCTGGTTTGATGACCCCCTTAGGCATTCCAGACTCGCCGCGGAGGCCGAAGGTTTTTGCCGGCATTGTGCACATCGCCTCGACCAATCTGAAAATAGACAGCCTCCTTTTTCGAACTAAGGTGTGAATGAGTGGAAGCGAGGTTTCAACTCCAGCGATGCCGGGTGGAGACTCCCATATGTTTATCTTGCCCTTTTTCTTTTCCTTCAGTGTATGGGGGGCATGATCGCTGGCCACAATATCAATCGTTCCATTCCGCAGTGCCATTAAAACTGCGATCCTATCCGCTGGGGACCGAAGTGGAGGCAAAGTCTGTGCGAGTGGTCCGAGCTTGCGTAGGTGATTTGATGAAAGAAGGAGGTGGTGGGGAGTCGCCTCACACGTCACCTCTCCAGCTCTTTTTGCCTTCGTGATTAGATTTATCGATTCACTCGTTGTTACGTGGCAGAGGTGTAGAGGTGCACCATGGACCAAGCGCAACAGGCGGGCTATCTCAGAGATTTCAGCCAGCTTGGGTCGACATCTGATGAATTCCTCGATAACCTTCCCTCGAGGCTTGAATTTTTTAAGCACATCAGGGGCCTCTGCATGAGCTGAAATGGTTAAGCCAAGCCCTAGGAAATCTGGAATCTCCGAATCACCTTGAGATTCAGTATAAACTTTAAACGACGCGGCGCCCGCCTTTTCGAGTTTGGCCCCTTCACCCACATCGTCGGGCAGGGCAGCGTGTAAACCAAAATCCACGTGCGACTTACTCCTTGCTATTTTTATCTTCTCCTTGAATCTCTTCAACGAGTTGGTCGGGGGAGCACAGTTTGGCATGTCGCAAACCGTGGTTACCCCTCCAGAGGCTGCGGCTCTCGACCCACTTGCGAAGTCTTCCTTCCACGTTAAACCCGGGTCCCTGAAATGAACGTGAACATCCACGATGCCTGGAAGAAGCAACGACCCCCTCAAATTTACTGTTTTATCTGCTGGTGGGAGACGGCTCCTGTGGACCGCAACTATTTTACCCTTATCAATCGCAACCCCCGCCTCAACAAGTAAACCCCGATATGGAATTTTGGCGTTTTTCAAGCAGAGGTCGACCGCTCCCAACTTCTCCCCCGCTGTAAATGAATCTACCAGAAATATAAGTAATCAGATAGCCCGCTAGAATCGACTTTTTGCCTCAAAAGCTCTCGAACCTGAAAGTTTAATATGATGGCTTTTGAGAATTTAACGAGGTATAGGATTGAGGCTCAAAGGCCGAGATATCATTTCCCTAGAAGACTTATCAAATGGGGAAATTTCATTTATCTTCAATACCGCCGACAAATTCGAGCCAATCGCCAGAGGGAAAAAGAAATCAAGTGCCCTAGCCGGAAAAGTAATGGCGGCGCTATTCTTTGAACCGAGTACCCGCACGAGACTGAGTTTCGAATCGGCGATGCAACGACTTGGTGGAAACGTCATTGGTTTTGCCGAACCCACGACAAGCTCGATTGCGAAGGGAGAAACGCTTGCTGACACCATAAAAACAGTCGAGAAGTACTCCGACGTGATTGTGATCAGGCACCCAAAAATGGGGGCTGCGAGGCTGGCAGCGGAGGTGGCCGAGATACCGGTGATCAACGCTGGCGATGGGGCGGGACACCACCCGACTCAGACCATGCTCGACTTATACACGATTAGAAAAACTATGGGTAAATTTAAAAATCTGAACGTCGGTTTGATCGGTGACCTGAAATACGGGCGCACGGTTCATTCGCTCGCGTATGCTGCCTCGAGGTTCAATAACAAACTGTTCTTAATATCACCGCCGGGGCTAGAGATGCCCCGAGAGATCGTCGGCGACCTCTCCTCCCAAGGAAAGGAGATCTCTGAAACTTCTGACCTACGCGAGGTACTCCCCAAGCTGGACGTTCTATACGTCACTCGAATTCAAAAAGAGCGGTTCTCAGACCCAGCGGAGTACGCTAAGGTCAAAAATACCTATAAAATCGAGCTTAAAACGCTTGAAACAGCGAAGCCAACCTTGTGTGTTCTACACCCCCTACCCAGAGTTGATGAGATCTCCTCCGAGCTTGACTCCTCGCCGTATGCGAAGTACTTCGACCAAGTGTTCTACGGAGTTGTCATCCGGGCGGCAATTCTCTCGCTGTTATTGGGGTGACACGATGAGGGACGTTGAGAAGGAGTTGAGAGTCAGCAAAATAAAAACGGGGACCGTGATAGACCACATCACCTCTGGCAAGGCCCTAGCGGTGCTCAGAATCCTAAACATTACCGGGCAGACTGGTGCGATCATCTCGATCTTAATGAACGTCCCGAGCGAGATGCACGGCAAGAAAGACGTGATTAAAGTTGAGAACCGAAAGCTGACGGAAGAAGAGGTGAACAAGATAGCGTTGGCGGCACCAAATGCCACTATCAACATTATTAAAGATTTCAAGGTAACCGAAAAGAAGAGTGTTGAACTCCCGGAGTTTATCGAAGGGATAATCAAGTGCTCCAATCCGGACTGCATCACGAACACTTCCGAGCCAGTAATTCCTAGGTTCAGGATTGTCAGCAAGACCCCAGTCAACCTCAGATGCGTTTACTGTGAGCGGATAACCGGGGAAAA